>JAKPZU010000293.1 GCA_029559915.1 Bacillota bacterium | reverse complement strand
TCTTCCTAGACTTATCTCAACAAACGAAGTAAATGATAACAAAAATGAGGGTGATTTGATAAAGATAAAAGGAAAGATCACCAGGATAGTTCCTCCAGAAGTTTATGTTAATGACGGTTCCGGTGAAGCTTTAGTCTACATTCGCGAAAACACAGGTATAGATGTTTCTTTTTTCAAAGAGAATATTGATTTTGAATGCGTTGGAGTTTTAGGCCAGTATCTTACCAAGCATGAGCTTTGGCCACGAAGTATTGAAGATATTACTACCAGCGATATCATCCCTCCGGTTCATCTGCTTTCTTCTCTTACAGATGAACACACTGTAAGCATTCTTTTTTCCGAACCATTAAAACAAATTCCTGTCGAATCTTTCAGAGTACAGTCAAATCAAGTCGTATCAATTTCATACTCTTTCTCCAACAGAATTGTTACGATAAAAGCTCAAAATCCAATTATTAATCAAAAAATATTTATACGCGGACTTGAAGATATGAATAACAACCTTGTCAATCTTTATACAGTATATATTGATTCAAAAAAAGATTCTAAAGAAAAAAAGGTACTTTTCGATGAATCTCACGGACAAAAATCAGGAAATGCCGATTGGATAGCCGAAGGAGGATACTCTGATTTTGCTGATGCCCTCAAAGCCGAAGGATTTACTGTATTTTCCTTGAAAGAGGATTTTTCAGCAGATATACTTAATATGATCGGAGTTGCTGTAATACCGGAACCTAATAAACCATATAAATCCGGTGAGCTGAGATCGATTACAGATTATGTTTTCAACGGAGGCGGCATCTTTCTTATAGCAGATCACGGCGGCGCCGACAGAAATGGTGACGGATGGGATGCAGTAAGGATTCTCAATGAGTTAACTCTTCAAATGGGGTTTTACTTTAATGATGATGATCTTTATGAAGCTCCATTAGCAAAAGTCGTTCAAGGGCATCCGGTTACTTCTAATGTGGAAAAAATTGGAGTATGGAACGGGAGCTCTATAACCATTAAAGAGAACAGTTCAATACTTCCTCTTGTATTCGATTCACAAGCGAAAATTTTTGTTCTGACAGGAAGTTTCGGAAACGGAAGTCTTGTTGCTATAGGTGATTCTTCACCTTTCGATGATGGTTCCGGTACATCCGGCAAGATACTTCATGACGGATGGCATTGGGGTGATGATGCTGTATTTGCTGTCAATACAGTAAAATACCTTTCTGATTTAAGCATCTCTATCAAATAATTAAACAATTTATTTTTTACTTTACAGAATTAAGGATTACACGGGTTATTGACAAACACTTACTTTTATAGTATAATTTTTTTCGTATTGCCCAGGTGGCGGAATTGGCAGACGCGGTAGACTCAAAATCTACTAAGGCTGATAACCTTGTGCGGGT
>JAKPZU010000282.1 GCA_029559915.1 Bacillota bacterium | reverse complement strand
TAAACGATTCTTGATTCCCATACTAAAATATTGTTAATGTGGATTTTAATTTCCGTCTTTTCTTCTCGAAATCTCGTCACGTATTTCTGAAGCTACTTCATAATTCTCTTCATGAATGGCTTCTTGCAACAATCGTTCAAGCTCTTTTATCGAATATAGTTCATATTTATCCTTTTGCCCGTCAGATTCGTCTGTATCTTCTGGCAAAGTATCTTCTTCACTGTTTTCGCTTACTTCAATAATGATTCCTGCTTTCGAAAGGATTTCCTCTGTAGTATAAATCGGACACTTAAACCGCAAAGCAAGAGCGACAGCATCAGAAGTGCGCGAGTCAATGGCTATACGCGTGCTGTTTTGTTCACAAATCAGTTCAGAAAAAAATATCCCTTCTTCCAATTTATAGATGATTACCTCTATCAGTTCAATTTCAAAAGCCTGTGCAACATTCTTAAATAAATCGTGAGTGAGTGGGCGTGGCGGATGCAAACCTTCAAGCTGGATGGCTATTGATTGTGCCTCAACTGGTCCAATGATGATTGGAATTCTACGGTCGCCATTCTCTTCTGAAAGCACCAGCGCGTATGCCCCGGTTTGGGTTTGGCTCACGGAAAGGCCCAGTACATTTAATTTTATTTTGAGCATATATGTCGTATGAATGCAATAAAACAAAGATAGAAATTGTTTTTTCTTTGAATAAAAAAAATACGCTATAATTACCCGCGGCATAAAGTGAGCCTATCGATTGTGTTGGTTTTCAACATTTACTCTGTGTTGGTAAATCTGACTATTTGTTTTGGACATTTTTAACGAGAAATCTTTTTCGCTTGTTCATACCGACTGTTGATGAACAACATCTTTAGTGTTTAAAAAAAAGCTGTTCGGAAAGATTTTTCAGATTATATATTTGGCAATCATTTGAAATTATATACTTTTGCAGTCCGAAGTTTTCGAGCAGGCTCAAAAAGTAAAGGATACTTTCCTTTCGCCTGACGGAGTAAATTAAAAATTTGATAATTAATATGTTTGCAATTATTGATTTTGGAGGTTTCCAATACAA
>JAKPZU010000269.1 GCA_029559915.1 Bacillota bacterium | reverse complement strand
ACATTCTTTTTAGTATGCCTTCATATCATAACCACTATTTATTTCATTTAACTTGACTTATTTTAAATAGTTGGCTTTATTTATTTGATGCTAAGGTTATTATAACGTTATTTTCGATTATTTGCAAGCCAAAATAAACCTCAACATATTTAAACTTCTTCAATTTCCTCTATTTCTTCACTTTCACCAATCCCACTTTCGAGTCCTACATTCTTGATATCGTGGAAGCGATTATGAATTTTTTCCACCCTAGTGTTGACCTGATCGCTGTTCTTTTTCACCGAATCAATCGCTTTGGATAGTTTCAACCAATCATCACTGAAACGATTGAATTCTTTGCTTAATTTAATCAATTCTTCTGTTATCAAGCTTGTATATTTATTTCTTTCCGAATCGATTATAAAGGCTTTAAAAGAAGATAAAAGCGGAATTATGGTAGTGGGTGAAACTATGGTGACGTTTTTTTCTCTAGCGTACTCAATAATATTTACCAATTTTGAATGTAAAAGCGTTAAAATGCCATCGCTTGGAACAAACATGAAGGCATAGTCGGTGGTAAGTGGTGGGATAATATATTTCTTCGAGATATCATTGATATGTTTTTTAACGTCTTGACCAAAAGCGGTAATTATTTTTTGCTCTTCTTCTTTGGTCAATTCTTTATTTTCAAAAAGTTGTGAATAGGCAGAATAAGGAAATTTAGAATCTATCGGTATCATGCCATTGGGCTTCGGCATGAAAACAACCGCATCTGCCCTGACGTTTTCTGCATCTTCTTTTAAAGTGTATTGCATCTGATAGAGTCGGTCGTTAACACCAAAGACGGATTGCAATAGTTGACTGAGTTGGTATTCTCCGAAAGCTCCACGCGCTTGGTTGTTGGATAGAATATTTTTTAAAGAGACCATTTCTTGGGATAAAAGTTGGATGTTCTTCTGCGCTTCATCAATCACTTCAACGCGTTTGGCAATGTCGATAAAAGTTGTGTTTGCATCCTTGAATCCTTTTTCAAATCTTTCTTCAACAATCAAATTTATTGAGGCAATTCTTTGATCAATTGTACTTTTCAATTCCCTGAATTCAAAATTGAAACGATTGTTCATCCTTTCTTGGAAATCATTGATAGTCTGATAAAGTTTCTCCTTTAATTCAGATATATTGCGATTGGCTAAATCTCCCGATGACAACAACTGATTGTTAACCTTGTTCGCCATATCGATTAAACTGGAGTTTAATAGTCTAGATATGGCCGTTTCCATCTGTTTTAAATCATTTTTAATTTCTGTGTTGTTTTTTGTTTTCTTTCTATCCAATGTAAAGTTTACGATTACTAAGGTAAACGTAACTAAGACGACTATCAATACTGTGATTAATATGATTCTTTCAAAATCCGTCAACTTAATATCCTCCTAACAATTTTAAAACATTGGACTGAATAGGTTGAACCATCCTTGAATAATTCTTTTGATGATTCCTCGTTTTTGCCATGATTTCAGATTGATGTCGTCTGATTTGGTCAAGTCTTCATTAAAACTTTTGACCAAATCGCCAACTGCTGTATTTTCAAAAATACTGGTCACTTCAAAGTTCAGATGAAAGCTTCTCGGATCCAAGTTAACGGACCCTACACTGGCGACCTTATCATCGATAATCAAGATTTTGGAGTGGACGAAAGTATCTTTATATTCATATATCTTAATTCCTATCATTAACAATTGTTCATAATAGGATTGAGTGGCGTAACCCACAGTAAAATAATCGTGTTTCCCTGGCACTAACAACTCGATATTCACCCCGGATTTGGCAGCTATCTTCAAAGCAGCCATCAGTTCCGGTTCGATTATCAGATATGGAGTGACGATTTTTATGCTTTTTTCTGCCCTGACTATCATTTTGAGATATACGTCTTTAATCAATCCGTTTTCAAAATCAGGTCCGGATTCGATGATGCTGAAAAATCCTGGAAAGTTCTTGCTTGATTTATCCAACGGCTTATCCAAAACATCACCAGTGATGTAATACCAATCTTTTACGAAAACATTTTGAATGCCAGTCACGCCGTTGCCTTTCGTCATAACATGGGTATCTCGCCAGAATTTGAATTTAGGATTGCGGTGGTAGTATTCATCTCCCAAGTTTAGACCACCTATGAACCCAACCATTCCGTCAACAACAATAGCTTTACGGTGGTTGCGAAAGTTAACGTTGGAGTTGAAGATTGAGATGGTTTGCGGATCGAAGACGCCAATCTTCACTCCAGCTTTTTTCAAGGTTTTCAGATAACGATGATTGATATGTTTATTCGAACCAAAATGATCGTAGATAAGATAGACATCCAAACCTTCTGAAGCTTTATTTTTCAGTATATCCAAAACTTCTCTGCCGATAATATCGGTTTTAACAATGTAGAACTCCATAAAGATGTAATCTTTGGCTTTCTTTAACTCGCTAATTAAAGTAGGGAAGAAATTATCGCCATTATCAAGGATTTCGACATATGTATCATCTTGATAAACCGTTCTTTGCGTAGTCGACTTGATAAACTTGAACAAATCTCCGTACCGATATTCATGATAATTGATATCAGTTGATTCCTCTAAACCTAAAAAGGCTTTTTCGGCAATTAATGGTCTGGTTTTCCAAAACTTCTTGGTTTGAAAATCACGGGCGAAGATATAATAGAGAAAAACACCTAGAATTGGATTCAGAACGATGATTAAAATCCAATAACTCTTGTTATAGGCATAGGTCGGTTTCAGCAAAACCCTGATTACGATACCCAAAGCTAAAAACCAAAAAATCCCCGCTAACACGTAAAGCGTGATTTTCGAGGAAAATATCGAAGATAAGGAACTTACATACGTATATTGTACTAGGGTAATTGTGTAAACGAAGATACCTACAACCCCTAATGCAACAAGAACAAAAATCCTTTTCATAATCAACTCCTAATATATGTATA
>JAKPZU010000264.1 GCA_029559915.1 Bacillota bacterium | reverse complement strand
ACCACGAAGACCCTAGGATTATTTTTCGTTAACATCCAGTAGAATAGACTCAATACGTACATCGCAGAATCTCGATTGTTTCTGCATATCTTTCAAAGAGCGTGAAGACAATATCAAAGAGTGCTGCAATGCTTTTTGCTTCCTTTTTATAAGCTGTAGTCAGCTTATTTAATGATCTTTCAGCAGGTCATGATCACTGCCAATATCTCGCAATGTTCTTCGTTTAACCTCCCAGTGAAACAATTCACCTTTCACTTACTTCAGGATACACAATTGAACTCGAGCATTGCAGCACCTTTATTGTCTTAATGATAATATACAGATGCTCATTGATAATGTCAATGGGTGCGGCAGTCAAAGTCAGGGCAACAGGTCTTATAAATTTACCCACTAATTTCAATATTTTATCGAGACCGAAACCCGTTCCTTGTAAATACCCAGAACCGGCAAAATCGGCCTTAAAACCTGAATGATCACAACCATCTAAAAACTAAAAGTGGAGAATCTTGGAAACTGTTCAACAAGAAAGACCGAAAATACGCAGGATGCTGCGCTTTTTAAATTCATCATAAAAAACTATTTGCTCTGCTTCGTTTCTTTATCTCTTTCCCAAAAAGGCATGTCCGTATCAAGGTATTCCAGAATTTCTCGCATATCGAAGCGAATTTTGTTGCCAATTCTTTTTGACCTTATGGGAAAAACACCTTTTGACATTTTATTAGAAATCGTCCCCGCTGAAATACCAAGATATTTTCCCAGATCCTTTTTTGTTAAGAATCGCTTTCCTGGTTCCAGCTCAATCCAATCCACACGCTTTACATCTGAATCAGATATATTAGTCTTCTGCAGCTCTAAATAATTAAGCCTCTCTTTCAATGTCGCATTTTCGACTTCAAGCTTGATGATCTCGTCATGCAGATCGAATAGAAGATTTTGGCATTTCGATGTAGTTGTCATAAATTACTCCTTTCATAGTTCGACATGATTTACGGTATTTACCCGGAACGGATGATTTTGCCCATGAGTTTCAAAATAATTGTAAAAGCTGGATCGGTTAAAATCATGGTTTGAAAATTATTATGAGATGAGAATATCGCAATTACTCAATAATGTCATTGCGTTCTATGTAAAACTAATATTTTAATTGGACGGGCGTTATATGATTTATTTGTAAGAAAGTCGACCGTTGTTTACAGTTTTTCGGGATAAAAGTACTGGATCAACTTTTCCTCCGGTGTGAGGCCTCCGATGCCTTTGTGGGGTTTAACCCCGTTATAGAAGTTGATGAACCGTCGTAGCTCGTTCTTTCTATGGGCTGAGGAAGCGAAATGGGTTTTCTGATGCCAGAGTTCCATGATGGTCTTGATGACCCGCTCCGCCTTGCCGTTGGTCCTGGGTGTCTTGACCTTCGTAAAGCGCTGTTC
>JAKPZU010000255.1 GCA_029559915.1 Bacillota bacterium | reverse complement strand
TTTCTTTTTTCAATTCCATTTAGCTCTTTTTCTAATTTTTGTTTAGTCATGGTTGGTTCATTTGGGAATTGTTTTCGATAAGCATCAAAAGTTATTTTATGTGATTTTAAGTGACGATTATCTATTTTTTCTAATTTCTTTCCACAAATTTTACATATCACAAAATCTGAATCAATTATCATGTGTTTTTCTCTTTAATCAATCTTGAAGCTTTTTCCCAATCGAATACCATTAACTCCTTTACTCGATTGGCTTCACCCATTGCAAACGCACTTAATGTATTCAATTTTCCTCACTTTCAAAAACAGTATACCAAAAAATTATTTATTTGTCAAGGGAAATTTTTATATGAGGTGAGTCTATTATACAGGCGCTACGTGAATTACCGAATTGACCGTACTTACATCGTCATGTTTTCCTGTCACCGTTTCAATCGTTAGCCAGTATCGCCTGCCCGCTGACTAATCCATAGATAACAAACTCGTTTTTTTATATCCCATCCCTGTGGGCCTCATATGGTTATTGGAGCCGTCAATTGGATTCAAACCAATATAATGTTGCTTACAGGGCAACTGCTCTATCAATTGAGCTATGACGGCATGTTGTTTAAGTTAATTTACCTCTGTTCTTGTTTTCAACCATTAGGCGCCATTTGTTATATAATTCAATATTATCAAACATGGTTGATTCTTTCAACATGATTTGTTTAATTTGTTCATAACTATAACCCTCGGCTTCCCATGTATCACAACCAGAACAAGAACCATAGTTATACATGTAGGAAAATACTTTACCGTTTTCAAGTAAAACATCAATATCAACAAATCCCTGATAGTCTGATTCATATTCCAATCGTAAAACATTGACTCCTTTGAGTTCATTAACAACATCATTTAAGAATGTGGAATATCTTGCACCACCAACCATTTCAATAATATCTAACATAACATAATCTCCCTTATTGTTTTTTGGTAGCAAGGCCGGGATTCGAACCCGGCTCAAAAGTGCTTATGAGACACCTTGGGTCGACAGACCTCCTTGCGATATATGTATTATATAACAAACTTTTGTTTATTTGTCAAGTGAAAATTTCGGTTAAAATATTCAAGATTTACTGGTGCTGGGATCGGGTCGCTCAGTTGTGATTTGTCGACACCGTTATCTGAAAGTTCTATAAAGCAGGGAATTAACATAACCTCATTCACTCTATAGTTGACCACAGTTCATGTATCCCACGGCCAACAGGACCAATCACTACGTCTTAGTGACGCACTGTCCTCATTGTCCAGCACCAGTTTATTCATTGCACTTTCTTGCTTTCCAGCCAATACCAAACATCAGCCAATCAACCACTCTTTTAATCGTTCCATTTATTTTCTCCTTTTTTTAAGAACTCAACTGCTGTTTTGAGTAGTGTATCTCCTTTGAGCAGTTCTATAGGAATATATGGTCTTTTGACTTCCGTAAAATCATTTCCTTGTTGTGTTTTTTCAGTG
>JAKPZU010000251.1 GCA_029559915.1 Bacillota bacterium | reverse complement strand
TCATGATTGACTCCTTTCAGATTATTGGAATTGTTCCCGATGGCAATCGGGTTCTGAAAGGAGTATGAGGCTTGACGACAATTTATAAAAACAAAAAAAGCATCGTCGATCTCTCGATTCTGCTTTTTTTGTTACCGCGAGAGCGGTTTAGTTCAACATGTATTAAACCAGAAGAATGAGGGACTTCTAAATTTGCAATAAGTTTTCTTATGCCTTCAGGACCTTGTTTATCTCTTTCTTTCTGGTCAGCCTTATATATTTTTTCAAACAAAACGATAATCGTGTAAATTAAGCAGATAAGATATAGAATTAACCAAAACTCATATGTGTTATGCATTCTGCAATCCTATAGCAAAAAAAACATTACTTTTTTTCAAGGATGATATTGCTTACGCTTTTTTTATATTTTTGTCGTTCCAGTACATTTTTTTTGAAATCATCATATTCATAAGGTTGAATTTTATATCTGAAATCTTTTGACTTGCTTTCAATGCTAAAAATGTTGCCGGTCAGATTGTAGTTAACATGAATTTCATTAAATGGATCTTCCCGTTTGAAGTTTATGGGCATTGTTCTAAGCTTATACCCTTGAGGAAGATGATAACCACGGTTACATTTTATCAGATAAAATGTTTTAAAACTTATTGGATATTTTCTTGTTTTACTTGCAGTTAAGTCGTCATAAGTCGGCATCTCGACCACATCGGATAAGATCATTACATTTTCATCGAGTTTCTGAATGTGGTTTCTCTTAGATCCTTTCACCTTAATGATTAATGGTAATTCTAATTCCGTAAGGTTTAGTAATTCAATATTGGAAACTTCCATGCCCTTTTTCTCAAAGAATTGTTTTCGTTTCTCTGGCGACATATATTTGAACTCATATCTTAAAGCCTCAGCGACTTTACCGTAAAAATAGTTGATATCTTCAGTTGAGACATCTCCGTTTTCCTTTATAAAAATTGATCTCTGCATATCAGCATAATCCTTCGCATCATCTGGTGTAGGAGTTTTTATGAATTTGTAACTGCCATCCATGTTCACCAGAAGGACATCTCTTGGGGCATCGAATGGCACCGCGTCGACGGATGCTACCTCATTGGTGGCATCGAGCCAGTAATAAGCTCCATCCTTTTTGGGCACAACGGCGATTACATGATCAAACACATGAATGGTTGGCGCAGATTTGTCGAATGCTTCCGGCACTGACGGCACTAAACAAGGAAGTCCTTCAATTTTGGCTATTCTGAGCATCGCAAGCAGCAGTGTTGTTTTGTCCTTGCAGTCACCATATCTTTTTTTGAATATTTCATGAGCCAAGTGCGGTTGATGGGTATGAGGGCCTAACTCAACAGCGACATATCTGATTTTTTGGGAGACAAAATAAAATATTGCCCGGATGATGTCCTTTTCAGTT
>JAKPZU010000237.1 GCA_029559915.1 Bacillota bacterium | reverse complement strand
ATTATTTAGATATAATTTAGATTTAATCGATTTATACCTCACGGTTTTACCTCCTTTCCTCATGATTTTATTACCTGAATTATACCATTTTATTAATTGCTTTTGAACTTTTATTATATATTTTTTATGATAATATAATATACAATACAATTTTCAAATACAATTTCCTATTAGATAAAAATAATCCCTCCTTACACCAAGGAGGGAATTCTTTTATTTTTGGTGAGCAATTTCACCATTGATCATAACTACTTTGGTTTTTGTCAGATAATGATAAGGGTGGCCGTCCCAAATGACGATATCAGCATCTTTACCGACTTCGATGCTACCGACTCTATCTTCGATATGATTAATCTTGGCTGCGTTGATTGTAACTGCCTTGAAGCCTTCAAGTTCATCCAGCCCTTCTCTAACAAATATAGCCACTTGCGTCAAGGCATTAGCTAAATGAATTACTGGATGATCTGTCATAATGGCAAAATCAACTTTTTTGTCAGACAGAATTTTCGCTGCAGAAAAACTCTTGTTTCTGAGTTCATATTTGGATTTAGAGCCTAAAGTTGGTCCGATTATAACTTTTTGATTATGAGCCTTCAAATAATCGGCAATCAAGTGACCTTCAGTTGCATGTTCAATCGTTGCGTTCAAACCAAACTCTTCGATAATGCGGATGGCTGTAACGATGTCATCTTGTTGATGAGCATGAATCTTTACGGGGAAACCTTTGAAAACTCTTGCCAAGGAAGCCCATTTAATATTGAATTCCGGTTTTTTGGCATCTTTGTTGCTTTTTAAGTTTTCTTGATATTCATCCAGTTTTTCTTGATAATCTTTTGCTTTTTGCAAAGCGTCTCTAATTAGTGCTGCCGTTGCCATTCTTGTCGCTGGAGTTTGACTTTTGGAGTTATAAACTCGCTTGGGATTTTCACCTAAGGCCATTTTCATTGAAGACTCCTGAACAACCACCATATCGTCAACAGTCTTGCCAAATGTTTTTAAAACTGTAAATGTTCCGCCAATGCAATTAGCGCTGCCAGGACCGGTGCACACGGTTGTAACCCCAGCTTCCATTGCTTCTTGAAAAGCTACGTCCTGTGGTTTTATCGCATCGATAGCTCGCATTTCCGGTGTTACCGGTGATGTCATTTCATTGCCATCAGCACCTTCAAAACCAATCGCTTCTTCAAAAATTCCGATATGACAATGAGGATCCACTATTCCCGGAGTAACAAAATTACCTGAAGCATCGATAACTTTTGCCATTGGATAATCAGCTTCATTGATTTTTCCAATCTTCTTGATGATTTTGCCCTCAACCAAGATATCTTTCAATTCATAATTGACGTCTGCCATACTGATTAAATTGGCATTTTTTATTAAATACATTTGCATCATCCTTTCTTGACTATATTGATAAAAACGTTAGAACCCTTAATTAAAGCTTCTTCATTCAAATTGAAACGGCTGTTATGAATATTGTGATTTTCTTTATCTTTATGTCCTACCCCAAGCCAAGCGATAGCACCCTTGTTAATAGTCAAATAGCGAGAAAAATCTTCTGCACCCATCGATGCTTGTTCCAAAATGATAATCTTATCAAAAATAGTTTTTGACACCGCAATTACTTTATTGGCGCAGTCAAAATCATTTATTGTCGGATCATAACCCCGAAGATATTCCAGCTCATAAGAACCACCATAATATTCTGAAGTAGTTTTGGCTAATGCCATTAAATCTTTTTCGATTCTTGTCCTACATTCTTCAGAAAATGTTCTCACGGTCCCACTTAGCAAGGCTTTATCGGGAATAATATTGAAAGTCGTTCCCGCACTAACTTTTCCTACAGATACAACTGCCGTTTGAAAAGGATCGGTTTTTCTTGAAACTATCGTCTGGAGTCGCGTAATAAATTCCGCCTGCATCATAATCGGATCTATACCTAAGTGAGGATAAGCAGCGTGGGTGCCAACGCCTTTAAAAGTAATGTTGAAGGTATCGGCAGCTGCTAAAGCTGGCCCATGGTTTATTGCAAGTTCGCCAGATAAATACGCAGGACTGACATGCAAGGCATAAAACTCATCGACATCCTTTAATAAATCAGTTTGAACCAGATAGTATGCGCCGCCAGGATCAGGTCCTTCTTCCGCTTCTTGAAAAATCAGTTTTACTGTCCCTTGCCATTCATTTTTATTTTCCTGTAAGTATTTGGCCGCACCCAATAGCATAGCAGCATGAGCATCATGACCACAGGCGTGCATATAACCTTTATTTTTTGATGAGAAAGCCAGTCCTGTTTCTTCTTCAATCATTAAAGCGTCAAAATCCGCTCTTAAACCAAAGGTCTTATTTCCACCATTTTCAATCACTGCCACCAAAGAGTGCTTGCCAGCATTTTTAATATCTTTTATTCCCAAAGCTTTTAATTCTTTTTCTATATAAGCACTGGTTGCCTCGCAGGCAAAGCCAATTTCAGGACTTTGATGCAACAATCTTCTTTTTTCTATTACGTATTTTTCCAATTCATTCATTATTTATTGACCTCCTTGTCGAGTTTGGTCATATAGATTGAACCGATATAACCGCCGACAAAAGCAATGATACCGCCGACAACCGACCAAATGTGATCGCCGATAAAAATAATCAAATTTTCATATATCGGTAACTGGTCGGAAAATTCAGCCGCTGTAGTTGGGTCCTTTATTTCCAGAAAAACGCCGATGGCGCTCATTATGATAAAGCCAAGAATGGCAAAATATGTTTCTTTAGGGAATTTCCTTAAAACTTCACTCAACAGTTTGCTGAAACCTACAATTCCGATAAGCGCTCCCAAAGCAAAGGGAACAATGACCTGTATGTTGTACCAGATACTCGTAAAATCAAAGATATTTCCCACCACATTGGACACTATCGCCGTATAAAAACCCAAAACCAACAAAACTGCTGAGCCGGATATACCTGGAACTATCATGGTAATTGACGCCAACGCTCCCAAACCCATCAGTAAAAGATAGGTCCAAAAATTGAAAGTAAAATAATCGATACTGTTACCAGGTGAAATTTTACCTAAAATAACTAGCGCCAGAAGCAAACTAAAAGAAATAATAAACGCGATTATCATCGGCACGGTAATTTTTTCTGCCTGAGACTTTTTATAGATGTGTTTTACACCGCCAATTATCAAACCAATGAAGAAAAACAAGATAATGAAAGAATTCCAGTTTAATAACAAGCTCAATAACTTAGCCAAAGCAACAATGGAAATACCAATACCAAGAAAAATCGGAAATAGAAACTTCACTGATTTCTTAAAATCCTTCAAGATATTGCCTATTGAGTCCAACAATTCCTGATAAACTCCCAAATAAATAGCCAACGTACCGCCACTTACTCCAGGAATAATAAAGGCTATTCCGATTAAAAATCCTTTAATTAACAAAATTAAAAAAGTCATTCTATCACCCCACAAAAATCGCCAATCAAATCGTAACCATAAGCAGCAGAAATTTTCACATTAACAAAATCGCCAATCTCCAAAGCTTTTTCTGATTGAAATACAATCATGCCATCAATATCGTCAGGTGCAAAAGCATAGGATCGGCCATAATAAAATTTTGTCTCGGGATCATAATTCTCCACGAGTGTTTGATGAATCTTGCCCTGCTCAGCTTTATTCTTTTTCCGGGAGATCTTCTTTTGCAATTTCATGATTTTTTCCAGTCTTTCTTGAGATATTTCTTCTGGAACTTCATTAGTGAAATTATAAGCTGCGGTATCTTCTTCCTTGGAATAGATAAAAACTCCCAAACGGTCAAACTCGACTTCTTCAGTAAACCGGTATAACTTATCAAAATCCTCTTCAGTTTCTCCAGGAAAACCGACGATATAAGTAGTTCTAAGAATAGCCTGAGGAATTATCTCACGGATTTTTTTGAACAATCCTTTCAAGAATTCTTCATCACCACGGCGGTTCATCTTTTTCAAGATGTTGGAAGAAATGTGTTGAATCGGTATGTCAAAATATGGAACAACCAATGGATTGTTCTTAACTTCAAGCAATAATTCATCCGTCACTTCGTCGGGATACAGATATAAAAATCTTACCATTTTAATGCCGTCAATCTTAGATACTTCCTTGAGTAAATCTGGCAATAGGGATCTTTTTTCCGGATTCAAATCTCTGCCAAATCTCGTTGTGTCTTGAGAAATCAAGTTGATTTCCTTAGCCCCGTTCATAACTAGTTTCTTGCATTCCAGAACCACTTCGTCAAAATTGCGAGAACGAAATTTTCCTCTAATTAAGGGAATAGCACAATAAGTACAATTGTTGTTGCAACCTTCACCAATTTTGACATATGGAGAAAATTGTGAAGTGGCCAACAGCCGATTCTCATATTTTAAAGGCATAAATTTCAATCCGTCTTTTTGAAATATTTCATTCAAGATCAAATGGATTTTAGGATATTCCGCCAAAGTTATCACGCGATCAATATACGAATGTTCTTTTAATAATCTTTCCCTATATCTTTCTGCATAACAACCTACGACAATCATTTTTTTACCATAAGCATGCATTTCCTCAATTGTCTCTACAGCTTCTTTTTTTGCCGGTTCAATAAAACCGCAGGTATTGACAAAAATTACATCAGAATCCTCTGGATTTTGTACAATCTCACACCCAGCATTTTCGAGAATCGAAAGTATCATTTCTGAATCGACTAAATTCTTGGCACACCCTAAACTAACAAATCCTATTTTCATCTTGTCACCACTAATCAAATTCACAATTAAAAGTTCATTTGATTATTTATCTCCTATCAACATACATTAAATATTATACCGAATTCTATGGTTTTATGAAAGAAAAAGAGGAAAAATTCCTCTTTTTAAATCGGTTGGTTCAAAAACTGCGAATTGTATAACTCGGCATAAACACCATTCTTCGCTAAAAGTTCCTTATGATTGCCTTGTTCAACAATTTTTCCGTGGTTCATAACCAGGATGACATGCGCTTTTTTAATTGTTGATAAGCGGTGAGCGATGACAAAGCTTGTTTTCCCCTCCATCATAAAGTTCATGGCATTTTGAATGTAACTTTCGGTTCTTGTATCGACGCTTGATGTGGCTTCATCCAAAATCAAGATATTGGGATTAAACAGAATTGCTCTTGCGATTGTCAAAAGTTGTTTTTGTCCCTTAGAAATATTGTCGGCATCTTCTTTTAAAACCGTATCATAGCCTTTTGGCAGGGTTTCAATATAGTGATGGACATGAGCTTGTTTGCAGGCTTCGATGATTTCCTCATCGGTTGCATCTGGTTTTCCATAAGCGACATTTTCCTTGATGGTTCCTGAGAATAACCAGGTATCCTGTAAAACCATGCCAAATTGCTTGCGTAAGATTGATCGTGGGTAATCGGTTGATTTTATATCATCAATAAAGATATGACCACTTTTCACTTCATAAAAACGCATTAACAAGTTGACCAAAGTCGTCTTTCCAGCCCCAGTCGGACCGACGATTGCAATCTGTTTTCCCGGAGCTACTTCGAGGTTCAAATCCTTAATTAACTCTTGGTCATCATTATAGGAAAACTCGATATTATCAAAAACGACATGACCATGGAACTGACTTTGATCGAAGTTAGTCAAAACAAAATCTTGATTTTCTTCGGCTTCGTCCAAAACTTCAAAGATTCTTTCAGCTCCGGCAATAGTTGATTGCAGTT
Source organism: Bacillota bacterium (assembly GCA_029559915.1). Classification (GTDB taxonomy): domain Bacteria; phylum Bacillota_I; class Bacilli_A; order Izemoplasmatales; family Hujiaoplasmataceae; genus UBA2289. Next base: position 2,649 of record JAKPZU010000237.1, on the reverse strand, counting down.
GATTGATGACGTTGGCAATATTCAAGATTGGGTTGACAAAGTTCTTTTGATACATGATGAATATGGTGATATCACCAACCAATAAAGGATTGGTTGCTCCTGCTAAAATCCCTCCGACAATAACGACAGCGACATAGCCAATATTCGAAATGAATTCCATAATTGGCCTAATCAATCCGCTCAAGAATTGAGCGTCGCGCATGTCAATGGCTAATGACGAATTGATTTTTTGAAACTCATTGAATGAATCTTCTTCCTTACCGAATAGTTTTACAATTTTTACTTCTGAAAACACTTCTTCAATATGGCCATTGAGACTGCCCAATTGTTTCTGTTGACGTATAAATTTCGCTTGTGACCTCTTGGCTACCTGTGAGGTAGCGAGAATAAACAAAGGCAAAATCAAAAGCGCGATGATTGTCAACTTCCACGATATCAAGAACATCATTACCAAGATACCGACAATTGAGAAGAATGAAGAAATAATATTGATTAAACTTTGTTGAATTGAGTTGGTAACCACATCGACATCATTGGAAAATACAGATAATATATTTCCAGTTTGCCTAGAGTCATAATATTTTATCGGTAATTTTTCCATTTTTTCTCTGAGATCATTACGCATTTTTCTGCCAAGATAAATACTAATCTTGTTTCCCATCAAATGCATAATCAAAGACATGATGAAGCGAAGCACATAAAGTCCGATAATCAAATAGAAATATGTTAATATTCTGGCAACACCTACATCTTGGGTGATTGTCCCAGTAATGATTTCCTGCAAGTCATTGATGATGAATCTTGAATAGTTAGGAGCGATGACCGAAAGGACAGTTACCGATATCGTAACAATGATAATCAGAAACATCTGTAACCGATATTGTCCGATATATTTAATTAGTCTCTTTGTGGTGCCCTTAAAGTCTTTGGCTTTTTCTGAAGGTCTTCCTAAAGGCATTCCGTGTCCCGGGCCTTGTCCACCATGACCCTTCATTTGTTTGGAAGCGTTCGAACGATTATCATTATTTGCCATGATGAATTTCCTCCTCTTCCAACTGTGAAAATGCTATTTCACGGTAAATTTCACACGTTTCAAGCAATTCTTCATGTTTGCCTACGGCTACCATTTTTCCTTCATGAAGCACGATGATTTTATCGGCATTCATGATTGTGCCAATTCTTTGTGCCACAATTATAATAGTGGCGTCAGTCACATGTTCTTTCAATGCCGCTCTGAGATTGGCATCAGTTTTAAAGTCCAGTGCGGAGAAGCTATCATCAAAAATATAGATCTTCGGTTTTCTGATTAAGGCTCTAGCAATTGAGATCCGTTGTTTCTGCCCACCGGATAAATTAACGCCGCCTTGTTCGACTATAGAATCATATCCATTTTCCATTGTTTCAATAAAATCACTTGCTTGTGCGATTTGCGCAGCTTGTTTTATCTGTTCGAGTTCTGCATTTTCAACACCATATGCAATGTTGCTTGATATGGTGCCACTGAATAACGAAGAAGTTTGAGGAATAAAACCTATCAAAGATCTTAGCTTTTTTAATTTTATTTCTTTTACGTTAATGCCGTCAATCAAAAGCTCACCGCAAGAAATATCGACAAGTCTAGGAATTAAATTGACGACAGTGGATTTTCCAGAACCAGTAGATCCGATTATCGCAACGGTTTCCCCTGGCTTGGCAGTAAAACTGATGTTGTCCAAGACGTTTACTTCAGCGTCAGGAAAACGGAAACAAACATCCTTGAATTCAACTTCACCTAAGAAATCATGGTTATCGTAATCACTTGATCCCTGATCTGGAATAGAAGATTCCAACGCCAAGATTTCTACAATTCTTTTAGCTGAAACTTGTGCTCTTGGGAACATAATGAACGCGAAGGTCAACATTAAAATGCTAAAAAGAACCAAAGTTGCATATTGAATGATAGCGGAAATATTTCCTAATCCCCTAAAATCAACCAAAACTCCATCGATGACCATTCTATATCCTACATAGGTTACTCCGAGAACGACAACATTGAACAAGAGGTTGATTACGGGATTTAAATATGACATGATTTTTCCTGCTTTGTAATTCACTTGAGTCAAATCATCATTCGTTTCCGCAAATCGTTTTACTTCTCTTTCCCCCTGTCCAAAAGCCCTGATTACTCTAACGCCATTAATCGATTCTCTTGTAACAAGGGTCAATTGATCGATCTTTTTCTGGATCATCTTGAACAATGGTACAACCAAGATGAAGACAACCGTAATCAAAACCGCCAAAGCGCCAACGCCGACGAAAATTGGTATTGAAAGCGTCGTTGATTTTTGCCAAGCAAAAATCGAAGCGCCAACAAAAATTATCGGTACCCTCAAAAGCATTCTGAGAGCCATAATCATGAAGTTTTGAACTTGCAAAACATCATTTGAAGCTCTGGTTATTAACGATGAAGTACCGAATTTATCAGTTTCATAAACGGATACGGACGTAATTTTCTGGTAATAATCTTTCCTGATGTCCGAACCAAATCTCGCTCCGACATCGCTAGATAAGTACATCAGGGCTACAAAGGCCAATGATGATACTAATGTCACTCCCAGCATATATCCGCCATATTTCAGAATAACCTTGAAATCAGATTTTTGCACGACT
>JAKPZU010000220.1 GCA_029559915.1 Bacillota bacterium | reverse complement strand
AACAACATCGAGGACGACTCCCAATTTTCAACATATAAATATATTTACTATTTTTATCATCATTTGTCCAAAATATTTTATGATGTCTTTGGCTACTTGTCCTTATAACCTATCGGATATTATACGAAATTGTTGTGCCGTTCGCGGGAAGAATTTTTTTGTTATATCAATACATCAAAATTACAACAGGGTGTTATGATTTGCCTTGACATCATGCGTTGTTTAGTTTAATACTCACATTGACTTTTGGTCAGTAATTGACCCGGATATACAGGGCGACTAAAAAGTTATCCCTCAGGGAACATGGTAAATGAAGTAAATCTGAAACAGAATCAGTCTTGGGTTTAGAATTTTATCATCTGAGATCAATAAGTTATAAAATCAGATTTACCTGAATCCCCGGAAAAACATCTTTTTTTTCACGACTGATGTTTTCCCCTGAGTGCCAGGAATTGATTTCCGTAATAGATTGCAGGGAAAAATCAATTTCTATCGTTGTCTTGTTGCACTTCTTTAATTATTGTGGAAAGAGAGCCACTGAATGCCTCAAGTTATTACTGCCATATTTTCCGATTCATGGACACATGTTTGGAAACCAGCAGCAATAGTTAAAATGGTATTAAATTTTATTGACTCTGCGTTTTTTTTATCGCTACTTACATTTTCAATCAAAACAATTTTATTGAAACAGACAAACCAATTTGCTGCCGCGTTTTCTGTGGCGATGTCTTTATCGTTGCCGGAAACCAGTTTTAGAAGGGATGTGATCGGCTCACTATCGTAAATCAATGAACCGGTGATGCAGCGGTTCATGACATATCGTATGAAGTATCAAGATTTGATGTAGGCGCAGCTTGGCCTCAAACACTTTATGGACCGTAAACCAAATTGGCGGTTCATAAGACAAAGACGAAGGAGGAGAATAATGTCATTTAAGATCAAAAAAGCGGCTGTTTTAGGTGCGGGAGTCATGGGTGCGGGCATCGCGGCTCATCTGACCAATGCCGGTATCGAGTGCTACCTGCTCGATATCATCCCATTCGAACTGACAG
>JAKPZU010000206.1 GCA_029559915.1 Bacillota bacterium | reverse complement strand
TACTGACTGATTCAAGAATACGTAATCCATATCTAAGAAAAAGTATTGACGCAACGAAAGTGCTCATTTATGACGGAAAAAAGTCAAAAATACTTGTCTGATATTATTCATTCTATTGAGTTAATTGAAGAATTTACAAAGTCTATTAAGACCTTCTCTCAATACGAAAATGACTTCAAAACACAAAGTGCTGTAGAGCGCCATCTTGGAATCATTGGAGAAGCGGTTAATAAATACGACATTCTCAATCCAAACGACAGTCTTGTAAATGCAAGAAAAATAGTAGGATTTCGCAACAGGTTGATACATGCATATGATGCAATAGATCCTTCTATGATATGGGCCATTATAAAACAATATCTTCAACCCCTTAAAGAAGAGGTCATTCGAAAAATGGAATAAATGGCCTGTTGCTAACAGGTCGGTATATTTCATTTGTTTGTCATGGTTTTTACTTTTCACCTATAACATGACGTATAAAAAGATAAATTTATAATACCCAGTATGTTTTGTTCTACGCCGTGAAAGCAAAAACCACGCCAGCCCTCCTGGCGTCGGGTACGCAAACAAAACATACCGCCGGGCCGTTACTGGTCAGTGTAAAAAGACAGCCAACGCACATTCAAGTACATTTGGATTTGCCCGACACACAAAGCCAATCCTTCGCAAAACCAAAAGAGCTTGAATTTTCCCACCGAACGGACGACAGAACTCAAAATAAACTGTATTTTTGATGAATTAGTCCAAACAATAATGACAAAATGAATTCTTTTGGTGAATATTTGCGAAACAGACGAGAACAATTGGGACTTCCACTAAGGAAAGTTGCAGCTGAACTCGACATTGACACTTCCATCTTGAGCAAGATTGAAAGAAGTGAAAGAGTAGCTACAAAAGAAATGCTTTCGACACTGGCTAAGACTTTGGAAGTTCAGGAAAAGGAAATGGAAATTGAATTTATTAAAGCGTTTATACTATCTGACATTGGAGATTTAAAATTTTTGAAATACGGCTTGGAAGAAACGCTCAATATCATTAAAAGCCGCAAGTCAATATGAGTACAGATAATAAAATAGACCAAACAGACCTGACTTTCTTCACCAATGAAGAAGGCCATACCTTATTAAGCAGGTTTAAATCAACCTTAAAAGACACCCAACTTTTTGATGTATTGGTTGGGTATTTTAGGGCTAGCGGTTTTCATCAGCTATATGATGCACTTGAACCCGTTGAGAAAATCAGGATCCTCGTTGGGCTTAGTGTGGACAGAGACACTTATGATATGATGCAATACCATCATCAAAATGGTGTAATTGATTTTGAATCACATCAACAGACGAAAAAACGTTATCAACAAAATCTAAAAGAAGAAATTGAAAACAGTGATGAAAACGATAACCGACTTGAAATAGGAATACGCAAGTTTATTGAGTTTTTGACAACCGAATGCAAAGACCCTGTAAAGGACAAAGCATTTGAAGGCAATGGAAAGAAACTTGAAATCAGAGCGTACCCATCAAAGAACATTCACGCTAAAGTTTATATTGGAAAGTTCAAGCCTGAAGATCGTGACTATGGCTTTGTAATAACTGGTTCAAGTAATTTTTCCGAATCGGGCCTTGTCGCAAATCGGGAATTTAATGTAGAGCTACGAAGCAAAAGTGATGTGCTCTTTGCCGAGCAACAATTCAATGCACTTTGGAAAGAATCTGTTGACATTTCAGAAGACTTTGTTGATACCATTCAAAACAAAACTTGGCTCAACGACCAAATCAAACCATACGAACTTTACCTGAAATTGATATATGAGTATTTGGAAGAAGACATCAATTTAGCTGATGAATTTGAGCCTTTCTTTCCGGATGGCTTTATGAAATTGAAATACCAAAATCAGGCTGCTATTCAGGCGAAAAAGATTCTGGAAACTTATAACGGTGTTTTTTTGGCTGACGTGGTTGGTTTGGGCAAAACCTTTATTACTGCTTTATTGCTGCAACAACTGCAAGGCAGAACCCTTGTGATCTGTCCACCTGTATTGAAAGATTATTGGAAAGATTCTCTTTTTGATTTTGGTATCAGAAGTTTTGAAATCGAATCCTTGGGTAAGCTGGAACACATCATAAAAAAAGGTTTGGAACGCTACGATTATATTGTGGTAG
>JAKPZU010000183.1 GCA_029559915.1 Bacillota bacterium | reverse complement strand
TGTTGCGACAAGCGCTCAAATCCGCCTTTGTTTGGAGGAACAAATAGCAAATTATAAATAGGAGCCTCTAATGACAAAAACTGACCAGGACATCGCTGATAAAGATTCTAATGATCCCGGAATATATACACGGGAATATTTACCGGTCCCGCCTCCATCCGGCCGTCTGCTTGTTAAGCGAGGTGGTCATAGCATTACTCGACAAATTCCCAAACCTATTGTTCTCATCGATACCCGCGAAAAATATCCTTTTGATTTCAGTAGACTAAAAAACTGGATTGCTGACGCAAAAAGCCAGGCATTGAGAGTTGGTGATTACAGTATTGAAGGTATGGCGACCTTGCTTGTTCTGGAGAGAAAAACACTGACTGATTTGATAACGACTGTAATCCAGGAACGGTCAAGATTTTTTAACCAATGCGAAAAAATGACGAAGTACCGTTGGCGTGCTTTGTTGATTGAAGCCAGTTATGAAGACATCAAATCTCCCTATGATTATGATACATACAATACCGTCGCACATCCGAACGCTGTTTCAGGTACGCTTGATGCACTTGAGGCGCGCTTCGGCATTCCCGTAATCTACACGTCGCTTTATCGCCCATTGGCTGAAGAGAAAGCCGCAAGTTGGCTATCCAAACACTTTACATACTGGTATTTGGAAAATAATGGATTCGATCGTGTGCTTCAGGAGGGGGATTTGTGAAAATGATTTCTAGAATAATTAATTTTTTTTCAGAAGAACGTAGCAGAAACAAACAAAATTAAATCATAAAATTATTCTCCCTCTAGAAGGGGTGTAGAACTAATGGAAATATTTCATATTTCTTCTTGCAATGTTTCTGATAAGTTGTAAGATGGTAAACAATTGATGAATCTCGTTAATGGATTGTCAAGAGCTTCTTAAAAAATTCATAAAAAAAATTAATCTGTTATGGGGCTTATAGAGCAGCAGGAAATATTTGATAAGGAAAAACCAGCCGATCAATGGGAAATGCAGGCGACAAAACGTGCTCTTGATGAGCTATTGGTTTTGGTTCGCCAGTATAGATCCAGCGAGTCTTACTCTCAATTAATTCAATTCATTTCCAGATTTCATTTTTATTCACCATACAACGCAATGCTGATTCACATTCAGATGCCCGGAGCAGAGTTTGTTGCACCAGCGCATAGATGGCGTGATAAATATGGTCGCACAGTCAAACCAGATGCAAGACCAATTGTCATTCTTCAACCCATGGGGCCTGTAATGTTTGTATTTGATGTTGCAAATACAGAGCCAGGAAATCATGCAAAACCTTTACCACTTGAAGTTGTGAACCCATTTGAGGTTAGAAGCGGTTCAATAAGATATGAATGGGAAAAAACAATTGAAAATGCAAAACGCGATGGTATTAGGATTTCGATACCTCAGCAGGGTTCTCAGTCTGCTGGTAGAATAAGCAAAACTCAAAATCAAACGCAAAGTCTGATGTTTCAGACAGGTAAAGACAAAAATGGCGACCCCATTTTTGAAAAGATACCTGTTCGATATGAACTTCTCATTAACAGTAATATGAAAAGGCCGGCTCAATACGCAACATTAGTACATGAACTTGCCCATCTTTATTGTGGTCACATAGGAACACCAAATAATAAGTGGTGGCCCGATCGTCGAGGTTTAAACGAATTAGCAGCTGAGTTTGAAGCTGAGTCTGTTACTTATTTAGTATGCGAAAGACTTGGCATTGACAACCCATCAGACAAATATTTATCAAATTATTTAAAAAAAGATCAGAACATTCCAAATATAAGTATTGAATGTGTGATGAAGGTAACTGGATTAATTGAACAAATGGGTCGCGAACACCTTAAATTGCGGAAGAAAGTATGACCTAAGAAAGAGGATATTATGAAGACAAAGGAAATTATTGAAAAGATTTTCAAAGATCCGGCAACGCAATATGAATTAACAGAGTTTGAAGCACTAGGGAAACCCCTTCATGAAATCATCAATATTTATTCCAAGGTTATAGAGTCAGGTCGTGAGGCAGGCAAAACAAAATATTTCATGAAAAGCTTTGTTCCATTTTCCAGTGGTAAGGAGGAAGTTCAGGTTTACTCAGAGGATGGTAAATCAAATCCTGAAGAAATTGTCCGGCAACTATGGGTTTATAAACTTTTAAATGTCTATGAATATAAAACCGATGAGCTTGAACTTGAGAAAAGTATTCATTTTGGCACAGAGGTGACTACAAAAGCCGCTGATGTTGTTGTTTATACCGACAACAAAAAAATAACGCCTAAAATTATCATTGAAGTTAAGAAACCTAAGCGCAAGGACGGCATTGAACAACTTAAAAGTTACTTGAATGCTGAAGGATCGCCCGTTGGTGTTTGGTCGAATGGAAGTGACAGCATTATACTTTATCGACCTTATCCCAAAGAGTTTGATGATACACTTTTTGATATTCCAAAGCGTGGCCAAGCCCCTAAAGATGTGCTCGAAGCAAAGAAAACATTGGGACATCTTAAAAAGAATTTTAATTTTAAGAAGATTGTTCAGGACCTAGAAGAACTTGTTCTTGCTGATAGCGGTGTTGACGAGTTTAACGAAATATTTAAATTAATCTTTGCAAAAATATGGGATGAAAAAGAAGCCCTGGAAAACCCAAAACGTAAAAGTCAGGAAGTTGAGTTCCGTAAATCGATTGATCCTGAAATTACCTATGATCGAATAAATAAGCTTTTTAAGAAAGCCTCTGCGGAGTGGCCAGGAATATTCGATGAGAATGAAGATATAAAATTAAGGAAAGATCACTTAGCTGTTTGTGTCGGGCCAATTGAAGGTGTTCGACTTATGGGTTCAAATCTCCGGATTATGGACGATGCATTTGAGTATCTTCTACCAACGGAGGCAAAAAAGAAAAAGGGACAGTTTTTTACACCACGTCATGTCGTTGAAATGTGCGTGCGCATGCTTAATCCAAAGCAAAGAGAATATGTCATGGACCCGGCTTGTGGTTCTGGCGGATTTCTTTTGCACGCTATGGACTGGTGCTATCCCGCCTCTTCAAGTGAACAGCGTGAACTTCGTAAACATCGCTATGCTTCTAAATATCTTTGGGGAATTGATTTTGAACTTCGTGCCGCCAAGACGTCTCGTGCTCTGATGCTTATTGCTGGCGATGGCCATACTAATATTTTTGGTCCTGATGTTAATAGTCTTGACCCGAGGACATGGTACAGTACACTTTCCGGACAAAAGCTGATGCAAGGGTTAAAAGAGGCAAAACTGCTAAAACAAAAAGTAGGTGCTGCTGATGAACCGAATCTTTTAAAAGATGAAGATTTAGCCTGGAAGTATTTTGACGAACTCAAATTTGATGTCATTATGGCAAATCCACCATTTGCTGGTGAGATGAAAGACAAAAAGATGCTTGCTTATTACGACTTAGCAAAACCGGCGCTCAAACGTGCAAAAGACAAACAGGCCAAAGAAGAAAGAGATGTTTTATTTATAGAAAGAATTTTGAAGTTTCTAAAACCGGGCGGAAGGGCAGCCATTGTTTTGCCGCAAGGTAAATTCAATAATTCATCTCTTGCTTTTATACGGGAATGGATACTGCGCAAAGCCCGACTTCTTGCCGTCGTTGGCTTACATGGCAATACATTTAAACCCCATACTGGAACAAAGACCTCTGTTTTATTTGTGCAGAAATATACTGATGAACAACTACAGAATATAGAAGCGGTTAAACAATCAGTAGCAGAAAAATGTCCTGATTATGAAAAGATTATACGAAAACTGCTATCAAGCAAGCAGTATGAATACGACATATCAGAAGATGATATCCCTGAAGAGATTGCAGAATTGATGATGGAGGCTTTTGCCGTTGATGAAATAGAAGCAGGCATCACAGAGGATGATGATGAAGAACTGCTAAAAGCAGCAGACAGCGCCGCTTCCGTTGATAAAGAAGAACAGCTTGAAAAAGCAAAAGATAAGATTCTTGCACTCAAAAGTGATTTGATTAAAGCGAAACAAAAACTCACGGATATGGAATCAAATCTGGAAGCACTAATACTTCAGCGCGATAACGAATTAGCAATAGCCGATAAAAAAGACAAAGCTGCAATTAAGACAAAATATAAATCAGAAGAAAAAGAACTGAAAGAAAGGCAAAAGACTGACCAGAAAAAACTGAAAGCTGAAATCAAGGCCATCGAAAAAGCCATTCCAGAAGCTGAATATGAAATGAAGCTTCTAACCAACAAAGGGAAACTACAAATCATACTAGAGGATAGTGATTTTATAGGTAGTCTTAAAAACCGATGGATTGACGCTGAAGTTGCTAAGAAGCTAGACTACTCAATATTTATGGCGGTGAGTGAACGGGGCGGTAAAAATAATTCAGGGGACTATGAAAACATGACTGATGAAAATGGCAACCTGATGGAATTCCCCGATGGGCATCCGCAGGAAGGGCAACCGATCATTAATCAAGACCTGGTGAACTTAAATCTTTCTCCCAAAGATCTTATTAAGGCGTCAAAGTTACCTGAGGACCAGCTTTGTATTGCTGAAGCCTTTATTCGCTTTGCTCAGAAGACTAGAATTGATTTCTGGGAGGCTGAATAATGGCTGTTTGGAGTGAAGTGTCTCTTTCTTATATTTTACCAAAATCTCGTATTGACTCTGATTTCTATAAACCAGAATATCTAAAACTAGAGGAATTATTTTCGGAAATCACAAATCACAAAATCAAAGAAATATCTATAGAGATACCCGAATTATTTAACAAAGTAGATTCAGACGAAATGATGCAATACAATGATATTGGCTCTGTAGATTTAGTACAAGGAACAATAAAAGATAATAGATTGAAAATTCGTGAGGCACCGGGAAGGGCTACTTTTATTAACCGTAAAGATGACATATTAATTAGTACTGTACGACCCAATAGGAACGCAAATGCAATAATAAATGAATTAGATATAATGCAGGTAAGCTCAAATGGATTTTGTAATTTAAGGGCAAAAAGTATTGATCCCAATTATTTATTTGCATATTCTAAAACTAAATATTTTTATGAATATATTGTTCGCTTTTCTAAATCTTCAATGTATCCTGCAGTATCAGTAGCTGATGTATTAAACTTTCCGATATTTATACCCCAAGATAGAGCGATTATTGATAAGATATCCAGTGATATTAAATTATCTCGGGAACTAATATTAAAGTCAAAATCCTTTTACAATAAAGCACAGGGGCTTCTCGAAAATGCACTGATGATGGATACTCTTGATCCTATGAATACTATTTATTACGAATCAACACTATCAGTATGTGTAAAAGAGAGAATTATTGATTCGAAATATCACAATCCAAAATATACGCAATTTAAGAACTACATAAAAACACATTTCGAGACAACTGAATTAAAGGAAATAGCTACTATTGAATATGGATATATGCCAATGCAAGATTATGAAACTGATCCCTCAAAAGGCATTCCACTAATAAGGGTAACAAATATTACAGATCAATTAGAAATCAAAATAGATGATTTGAAGTATATACCAAGAAGTGTTAAAATATCTCCTAATAAATATATTGAACAAACAGATATATTAGTTGTTCAATGTGGAGACACAACTGGTAAAATAGGATATATATATGATGAAATAAAAAATCATCTTTTCCCATCTTTTTGTTTATCAATTAAAGTAAAAGATAAAAAAATAAATTCATTATTTTTGGCAGCACTATTAAAAACGAAGTTAATGCAATTTCTTTTTGATCAAACTGTTATGATCAATACAGTGCGACCCAACACAACAAAACCAAGGCTTGAGAAATTAATAATCCCAATCTTTAGCAAAGACTATCAGGATCAAATTGCACAACTGTTATTAGAATCAAATAAAGCAAAAAAGAAATCCGAACAACTCATCGCACACGCTAAACGTCGCGTCGAAGAGTTGATCGAACAGGCGGTGCAGCAATGAAATTCGAGGATATTTATCAGCAGTTAGAGGACGCTATTAATGCTGCGGCAGACTTGCTTAATGCGACTTCAGGATTTGCAACAGAATTAAATCATAAAGAACAGCAATTAATCCATATTGAAAAAACCATCCGGCAATTTAAAGATAAATCTGTTCCCCTACCTGATGAATTGCGAAATCTTAAGTTAAAACTCGTAATGGAAGTTGACCATTTAAAACAGCAAATGGCCCTTAAAGATAAAGTTACACAATTACTTCAAAACACCTTTCCATCAGTTTATAATCCATTAAATAATAAAACAAGACAAACAAAAAGAAAGAGAAGAAAAATCCAGGGTCGAGTAACACTAAAGGAAATGATTGATACCAAGACACTTCAACCGGACCAGGAAATTCATGCCATATTGAAAGGTAATGTTATAAGAGCTAAGATCACTCACGAAGGTCAAATTAAAATCCATTCAACTGGTCAATGCTTTGACAGTCCAAGTTCGGCTGGCGTTGCGGTAACCAATAATAGTGTAAATGGTTGGACTTTTTGGTTCATAAAAGAAGGAAACAAAAGTAAAGATTTAGATTATTATAGAACTCAACATAAGAAAATAATCAAGAGAGGTGAAGAATGAACCTGTCAACAGAAGATAAACAATTGTTAATGGACCTCTGCAAAACACATGAGGTTAATTATGAAAAAGTTGTCAAACTTCTTACGACCGTTCGCGAATATGAATTCAAAGATCGGCGTTCAGGCATTTATGAGGCTTTACGCGAAATTATAAAGGCCAAAGAAACAACTGGAGGGATGGCCCAATGAAATTGCGTAAATTTGTTATTGAGAATTATAAATCCTTTCAGTTTCCTACAGAAATAAGATTTCCAGATAACGATCATGGCAAGAGCATCTTTTTAATCGGCGGCATGAATGGCGCAGGCAAAACCGCCATTATGGAAGCAATCAATTACTGCTTGTATGGTGGCAAACCTGACGAAATATATCGTTTTATTAACCACAAAGAGAAAGCGCGTGGCAATACTGCCGTTTCTTTTGAACTTACTCTTGAAGAAGATGATGGTGCTGAATTAGTTGTTAAACGTTCCTGGTCAGCAGGAACTATCGATAATCCAAAACCAAAAGATCTTACTGAACGGCTGGTTGTTGTTAAGGATGGTAAACGTGTTACGGTACAAAACAAGGAAATCTGGCAAGAATACATTAGGGCAGCCATACCACCAAGTATTACCCAATTTTTCTTTTTCGATGGTGAGAAAATACAGGAAATAGCATCGGACGATCACTCTGAAGTGCGTCTACAATCATCACTAGAAGCAGCATTGGGCATTCAATATATTAATCGTTTGGCACAAGATGTTGCCTATTTGAAGCAAGACGAGCGAAAAAGTTTTGTGGATATAACGGATGCAGATCTTGAATTTAAAGAAAGTGAATTGAAACGGGAAAAGAGTAAGTTGACTAAGAAACGTGCAGAAAGAGATGAAATAAAAACAGAGATTGATTCATTTAAAGAACAACAAGAGGAAGCAAGAAAGCGCTTTGAAGCGACTTTTAATCAGGCGCCGGAATCTAAAGATGCAATCCGACAGAATGAGAAGAAGCGTGTACAACTTGCAAACCGCTTAAGCCAATTAGAAAGCGAAATTCGGCAGCTTTGTGAAAGCACACTACCATTTAGTTTGGCCGGGAAACTATTTGATGATATCCGCACACAAATTGAAAAAGAACGTTCAACCACACAGGCCGAAGTAATCCGTGAACATGCTGCAGAACTGGCAAAAAAAATAGTCCGTGTTGTTGAAGAGCCTGAACCCATTTATAAAGAAAAACTGTCTGCGGAAAAAATGTTAGAATTGGAAAGGCGCATAGAAAAACTGCTTAAAGCTGGCGATGCTGCCAGCGCAGAAAAAATTCTCAGTCTGTCGGAAAGGGATGCCGCCCGTGTCTTGAATCAAATAGAAACTCTCGAAAAAAGTGACGTGTTTTTGATAAAACCACTAATCGAAGAAAAGAAAGAGATTGAAATTCAATTAAAAGAACTTGCGTCATCAGGCCGGAGTAAAGGTGCTACAGAATCCGAACAGGAGCTTTTTGCAAATCTTCAGGAAATTATCGAAAATTGTTCAATTCAAATAGGCAGAAAAACGGAGCAATTAAGAGTTATAGAAGATGAAATATTAACAATTGAAAATCGAATTCATGAAATTGAAGTTGAAATTGAAAAGCTTTATGAAAAGCACCATCTCTCTAAAGATAAGGCAGATTTCATTACTGAGTGTGATGCAATCGCCAATCTTCTTAATCAATTTGTTGTCAGACTGCGGAAAAACAAAATTCATCTGTTGCAAGAGAAAACATTTGAAATGTATCGTTTATTATCTAGTAAAGCAGGACTTATTAAAGATATACAGATAGATGACAAAACTTATGAAATAAAAATTATTGACCGTTCAGGCCATGAAATTAAAAAATCCGGACTTTCCGCAGGTGAGAAAGAAGTGTTTGCTGTTTCGTTGCTTTGGGGCCTTGCTCAAACAAGCCAACTAAAATTACCCATCATTATCGATACACCACTTTCCAGGCTTGATAGTACGCATCGGGATAACATTGTAAATAACTACTTCCCCAATGCAGGGGAGCAGGTAATCATTCTTTCTACTGATACAGAGATTGATACTAATTATTATAGAAATTTAAAAGGTCATTTAGCAGGTGCAGCAAAACTGGAATTTGATCAGCGCCAGGAACTGACAACAGTGAAATCCGGCTATTTTTGGGAGGCGTAATATGGCTGACAGACTCTATACAACCAGAGAAACTGATGAGATATTAAGTGCACTACGGCTTGAAACGAAGCTGGAAAAATACATTCTTGCACGTATAGCGTTTTCACTATCTTTAACAGAAGATGGTATTAATGTGCCGGCATCGCGAGACTTCAGCGGCGCAGAAATGAAGAGACCAACATTTATAGGACAGGATGAACTCTTTATTAAAACATTAATATGTGACGTATATAAAAAACCAGACATTGATGAAGAAAGTTTTTATTCAAATAAATCCATCATAAAAAACCACATAGACAGCGGTGCCCAAAAGCTCAAAATGCTATTTGAGGAATCAGGGAATAATGCTGATCTGATGATAAAGAAATTAATTGACCGCGTCGAATTCAGGGGTCGCAAAGAAATGCTTGGAAAAGGTTTTGAAATATTTCTTGGCAAAGAAGTTCTCTCGAAAAAAGATGTGGTTATGGCACTTAATGACACAGCAATTCATGCAAATTCTCATATGGCAATAATGGGAAAACCAGGAGTTGGTAAAACGCAATTCTTGCTTAAGATTATGACAGACATTAGGCTTCAATCGAATTTCCAAACAAATTTTATATATTTTGATTATAAGGGCGATGTTGTTGATAAGCAAAAATTTTTCGATATTGCAAGGGTTCAAGCTTATCGCTTATTGCAGGGTGATCAAACACTTCCGATTAATCCTTTTATGCTACCTGCATATGATGAACAAGCAATTAACGTTTCCGCTAGAGAAAAGGCGGAAAGCTTCGCGTCAATTAACTCAAAACTGGGTGTTGTTCAAAAAGGTGCACTGACAGCCGCCATTAGAGCTGCGTATACACGCCGCGCAAATACGGAGACGCCCTATCCTGACTTTCGTGATGTTTACGAGATTGCCCGCACTACTTATGAAGAAGAAGGTAAACAGGACGACAGCCTTATTGAAGTATTAAGGGACCTATCCGAATTTAATTTATTTTGGTCACATGGTTCAGAGATTGCACCTATAGAAAAATTATCCGACAGAACATTACTTATTGATTTGCATGCAATGCCGGTCCTAAAAGAACTGGTTGCTTATCTGGTAATTGAGAGACTCTATAAAGAAATGTCTGTTATGCCCGACAGTCCTATTAATGACAATAAACGTACTATAAGAACGATATTAGTCATTGATGAAGCCCATAATTATTTGAACCAAAAAAATATTTTTTTACAGAGGATAATACGAGAAGGACGTTCAAAAGGAATTGTCGTCTTCTTTGCCAGTCAGTCACCAAGTGATTATCAACAAAAGTTTTTCAATTTTCAGGAACTTTTAGAGTTTGCTTATATATTTCAGTGTGAAGGGGTTTCTGCTTCATCCATTCAAGATATTTTGGGGTGTGGTAATAAAACAGCAAAAGATCTTCAGACCGAAATTGCACGCTTGGAACCTTGGCAGGTCATTGCGCGGAGTCCTGAAAAAACTGAGGAGTTTATTAAATTTACCGCAGAAGCGTTCTTTAAAAACTACTAATTTTTGCAATAATTTTAAAAGAGCTGATTTATGGAAAATCTAAAGTCGCGCATAGAGCGCGTTATATCTGAATCCAAAGATATCATGAAAATATTTGAATCTTCATTTGCCGATTCAAATAAAACCGTTTCCTTTCATCAGGTGAAAGAAATAGAAAATACTATTGAACGTTTAAAGAGACAAAACCTACCGGTACCAGAAGACTTAAATAAATTAAAAATATCATTATTGACAAAACATGAAAATCACAAAGAAATAATAGCGCTGTTTAATAAATTTCAGGAAAGTCTTAGGGATATCACTGCATCGGCAACAAATCAAAAACACATATCATTTCAAAATAAAGAGACAACAATTAGACGTTCTATTTATCGAAAACCGGCAAATTATGAAAAGCCATTAGGCAATAAGGGAAATACTAACCTGGAAGATTATTTGATACCTGTTATCAAATTAATGTGGAGTGGGTATGGCCACACGGAAGCGTTTGGCCAAATCGCAAAGAAACTTGATGTTAGATACAATACGGTAAGCGCCCAATGCACAAGAGCTCTCGATTTATCTACAGAACAATTTGTAAATTCTGTAAAATCGAAAGAAATTATTAACATTCTCAAAAGAAAATTTTTCGACAAGAAATATTTAATCGATACAGAATTTAAATAAAAGCACATGCAATATATTGACGTTTATTAAGCAGCAGACAGAAATATTAATTAGAATTAGTAGAAGAAATGAAGTTTATACGACAAAAACATGAAAATGGAGGGCGCGATATATGTCAAATCTTGAAAGACAGGTAGATCAAGCTTTTTCTGATTTGAAGTCAGTCTGTGGTGGTGTACGAAACGATTATTTTGGCCTCCTATATTTGGAACAAGAACATAATGTACCAAGAGAAAAAGCAGTTAACCAAATAGCCTTCGGTGGTAATGATTATGGAGTTGATGGTTTCCATTTTGATGAGCGTCGACGTAATTTATATCTTTTTCAGTTCAAGTTTTCCGAATCGTATACATTATTTAAAGATTCTCTTTTACGTTTGATTGATATTGGTATGCAACGAATATTCGTTGAGCCGAATAAAGATGACAAAAAAAATCAGATTTTACTTCAACTGAGAAGCTGCCTTTTAGATAATCGATCATTAATTGATCAAATATGTTTTCGCTTCATATTTACAGGTGATGCTGGTGAAGCTGAAAAAAGTAAAGTGTTAGATAAATTACGTGAGGACCTTGAAAACAAGAAATATCTTGTAGATCAATTTTTTGGAGAACGTAAGGTCGGTTTCGTTGTTGAGTTTCGTTCATCAGGTGGTCGTGTGGGTATGGTGCGTAATCCACGCATAAGGTCTAATTTTAATATATCCTTGACTGATTATGTAATTATTAATGGTCCGGACGATCAAAAGATGTACGTTGGTTTTATTCGATTACAAGACTTGAATCTAATGTATAAAAATCTTGGGCCGCGCTTTTTTGATAGCAATATTAGATACGGTCTTGGTGAAAGCGAGGCTGTAAATCGTGCTATTTCTAATGCACTTAAGCAGATTATTCTGGATCAAATAGAAGCACCTTGCATATTTGCTTTTAACCATAATGGCGTTACACTATTTGCTGAAAAAGTTGACTCACTAAACGATGAATTCCAGTTGACGGCTCCACGTCTCCTTAATGGCGCACAAACTGTTACTACATTGGCCAACTTCTTGGATAAAAATAAAGATAATCCGAGGATTAATGATGGTAAGAAAGCATATGAAGGGATTCGCGTTCTCTGTAAAATTATTACTAATGCAGATCAGAAATTTGTTACGCGGGTTACAATAAACAATAATCGTCAAAACCCTGTCGAACCCTGGAATCTGCATGCGAATGACTTAATTCAACTTGAACTTCAAGATAAATTTATTAATGATATTGGTATTTATTATGAGCGACAAGAAAATGCCTTCAATCAATTGAGCAGTGAAGATTTGGAAGAGTATGGAATCAAAGAAGAATCTAAGGCGATTCAGATGCTTAAACTCGCACAGACTTTCCTCTTAACAGATGGACAGATAAGTCGCATCTCAGAAATGCGACGTATCTTTGAAGATGACAAGATTTACGAGCAGGTATTTCGACAAAAACGTATTAGAGCGGACTCCAGACATATTCTGCTATGTTATAAAATTCAGTTTAAACTAAAAAAATTGGCTAATGAAATCGCCCAAAAAGGTCAGAACAAATATTGGTTTATTTCCCGAGCGCGGTATTTATTATGGGCTTTACTTTGTCAGGGTTTACTAAATGATGAAAATTTGGAAGACTACGCAGAAGATTATGGCCAATCGATGTCATTTCCGGTGGGATATACCGAAATTTTAACCCACTATGCAACTACACGCGTTCGTCCGTTACTAGCTTTACTCATGCAAGACGAAGATTATATAGATAAAGTACGCGCTGAAAACTTAAGTTTCCTTCGCACAGACAAGGCATTTGAAAAATGCATGGCGATTGCTTACAAAAAATGGCAATGGATACAAAAGAGACTTTAATAATACGTTACAATTTGTGATAGATATTTAAGATAAAGGGAGCATATATGGAATATATTCCAATTCGCGTAAAGTGTCCGAAGACGGACTTGACTTGACAGTTAGATAGAAAAGGTGGTCAGTAAGGGCAAGTTCTGTTCAGGGTGCTGAAGCGTAAAAACAATCACTGTTTCTGCTTTTCAGCCCACGCTTTAACTTCTTGGACGAATTGCTTTCTGAAGTCCGGCGGACCCAGTATGCTGACATGCGGAATCCAGGATTTGAGCAGGTTGCGGATGGCTTCCTCATGACCCACCTGGAAAGTGACCACCAGCGAGCCGTCAGGTCTTTCTTCCCTGATCTGCTGGGTGGGAAACATTTTCCGCCGCTTGAAGTAATTGCCCGCCTGGGCATCAATGAGAACCTCTACCTCAAGGGTTGCCTTTTCGGCAAACCAGATATTGGCGCT
>JAKPZU010000179.1 GCA_029559915.1 Bacillota bacterium | reverse complement strand
GACTGATCGCTCACGGCTAACACCTTTAATGGTATTTGCTTTTTTCTTTATCTCGGAGATAAATTTTAATTCTGTTGTATCTGAAATATTTTTCATAAAATTTACTTGATCAAATCATCAACACCAACTTCAAGCGCCTTGTCGTGTTCTATCCAGCACTCCCCAAGATAGGAAGTTAAAAATCTTTTCTGTGTTTCGGTCATGGCTTGCCTCCTAATCCACAATAACCTTCTACTGGGTAGTTATCATCATACACTCCATTAACCGTTGCACCAACAATACTCCATCGCCACATCATGCAATCAGAAGCGATACATCTAACCGATTCAGGCGGTCTCATTTCTTCGCCTCTATTTGTATAGGCAACCCCTTGCCATGCAGCGTTATCGGGACCAATTTGAAACCTTATCATTGGACACCATTTTTCTTTTGCTTCTTGCTCGGTCATTTCGCCTCCCACTTGTCTAATTTTGCACACATTACGCAACAACCGTTATCACTGAAAAATTCTGGTTCGTGCTTGCAATTTCCACAGCATTTCATTCGCTCAATCTCTCCACCCAACTTCAACCTCTCTTTTTCTCCCTCTGCAATTCCGTCATTATAAGCTGTTCTGCAAGCCAACTGAAAACGTTTTACTTCAGCTTCCAGTTCATCAATTCTTGAGGCTTCGTTTTCAAGTCGGAGGTTCTCTTTTTGCAGGTCGGCAATGGTTTGCTTCAAGCTGTTTATTATTGCGTCCTGTATCTGGATTTTCTTATTTTTCTCTATCCTTTCTTGTTCCTCATTAAACAGTCCATCAGACAGCCCATTATCATATTCGGTTTTACAAAAAGACTGTAGTCTACTGACATCAGCCTCAAGCTCGGCAAAGGCTTCACGAATTTCTAACTGTGCCTGTTGTTCCTCGGCAACCAATTCAGCATCATGTGTTTCAATGCTTTGAAGTTTGAGGATTCGTACTAATGGGTCTAAGATCTCCAGTGGCATTGCATATCCTATCTGTTTATCCTCATCCAATTTAATGTTTTTTTGATTTTTTACTTTACATTCTTTCACTTTTCTTTTTCCTTTTTTGTTATGAGGTTACCATGCCTGTCTTGGTAGCTCCCACAATTTAAACAACGAAGTACATCAGGGTTTTTATGTGTAACCACCAACTGTGTTTTTGAACAATTAGAACATTTAATGTTGAATGTAGAGTCTTTCTTTGATTTCATAAACTTTATCTCCCATAACAATACCTCCAACTTTTACAGCATCATCAAGTTGTTTCTTCTGAAACAGATACGAACCATAACCACCTGCAATAATTCCAGCTAAAAAGAAAATCAGGAACCAAAAACCAAATGTGTGAATTGTTCTTTTCAAATTATCCATTACACTTCCTCCTTCTTGAGTCGATAATACAAACTTAGGACTTTTTGAGCTTGTTGTTTTCCACGCTCTGAGCCAATCGGATATCCTTTGTATCTGCATATTGCTTCCTCCATATTGCCATTTGACAATTTCATTTTCTCTTGAAATATTCTTGCTCCAATCAATAGATTTGCATCTTCATAAAAAACATTATGCGGTATCTGCATCAAACCTTTATACCCTTTGCAGGACACTGCATATTTGTTTCCTGTACTTTCTGTGTACATTAACGCAATGATAAATTCCTGTGGTAGTTTCGTCTTCTGGGACACCATGTCTATTGATAATGCCATCTCTTTGGATTTAATTCCCACCGTATTTAATTGCATTAACGTCCTGTCCACTTTAACTATCGGATTTAATAATCTTACTGGAGTCATCATTGCATTTTGTAACTGAAAAACCCCAACCATCAACATCACCAACACTGTAAAAACAATCGAGTGAATTACTTTCATGGCTTAAATCTCCTTTGAATTTAATTCATCCTTTTATTTATTTTTTAAAGAGAGTGGTTTAGGTGCGAAAGGAGAAACTTATGAAACTCCGTCTGTCGTTTCCTTGAGACCACCATGCCACTCCAAATTTATTCTCTATCTTTATTATATATTAATTTCACAAATCTTAACAAATTATTTTAGAACCTTGCTTTCTAAAATAACAACACCATTCTGCTTAATACGGACTGATTTCGATCTATTGATTGCTTCAAAATTTGCAATTGCCGACAATTTATTTTTGTGGCTTGACCGATATCTCCACTTCGTTCCCTTCTTTATCTCTACCACAAATTCTTTCGGTCCCAATTCCTTTCTCCTGTATCAAAAACCTTTTAGAGAACAGATTGAATACAGAGATAGTCTGCCTATTCGCGCAGCTAGGGCAGCTATTCTCTGGTCTTAATGTTCCTTTGTTTGAAAAAACTTCATAACAATCTGGACAAAATCTAGCATAATGTAACTTCATTTGATCCTCATATCAATAAGGGTCTTGGGGTTGACCCATTCTAAGAACTCCGAGAACTTCATAATCACAATATGATTATTTGGAATATACATCGATGGAATTATTGCTTCAATAAAAAGATAACCTTTGGCAATCTTATTAAAATATCTATAAAGAGATAAATGATAATTCAAATTAACGGCTATACAAATGTCTTTCTGATTCCTTCTGAATATAAGCACAGGCTGTCTTCTAGATAGATCAGCATCATTAACACATTGTTCCCACATAGAACATATCATCGGTTTCTTCTGTCTTGAGTCCAGCAAATCAAGCACATCCCAATTCACTACTTTCTTTGTGCCGTCTTTCAGTACCGATTTAGAGGCATAGCCTGTTTTGCATTCGACAGACCACAGGTCAAATAATGGTTTTGCCTGATCATCAGAATGTTTTAAATCACCGTGCATATAACAATTGGTCTGCTTTTTATTCTTAACTCTGACCGTGGCTCTGCCTCCTGATGTATCATTACGACACACCAAATCATCCCTCTTGCCATCCGACAACCAGAGAGACAATTTCTTTGATACCTCTAATTCAAAACTTCCACCTTTTGCCATTTTGTTTTCCTCCTTGAGATCCTCACAGTTTTATTTTCTTCCTCGGATTTATTCAAACCAGATACAGTAGAAACTCCATTGGTATTTGTTATCTCTATCACATTGTCAGCATATCTTAAAATATCCTTTTGGTCACTTATCATTATAATTTGTAGCCCTAGTTTCTCAGAGACTTCCTTTATCATCTGCGATGCCTTCTCCTGGTACTCAGGAGAATGTAAAAATTTCGTAGGTTCATCCA
>JAKPZU010000174.1 GCA_029559915.1 Bacillota bacterium | reverse complement strand
CTCCGATAATCTGACAACGAAAGGAAGGAGTTTTTCGAAATCAGCAAAGACTACAGGAGCCATTATGAGTACAATGATAGCGGGAGCAATATGAGCCAAATTATCAAACGCTCTTGTGTCAACAAACAGGTCATCCCATGCAAAGGATGTTTTTTTGAATACCTTGTAGAGAAAACGTATGATAATTTTTTTGGTGATGTAATATGCAGCAACCGATAAAACAGTCAAGACAATAATAAATGAAAGCAGCCTGTAATAGATAGCCCATTCTGCGGAAATACCTAAGTTTATTATCATTGTTTCCGTCTTTTCTTCGAGAAAGTTTATCCAATCCATAATATTATTTTCAAGAAAAAATTAGTAAAAAATTTGGTGCAATTATAAGAAATTGATTCAATTATTCAAAAAAAAATTATATACCCAGCATCCATGTTGCAGTCGTAAAATATATTGTCAGAGCAACTATATCAACAGTTGTTGTTATTAAAGGGCCGGCCATAATTGCCGGATCCATTTTGAGTTTTTTTGCTACCATAGGTAATGTACCGCCAACCACCTTTGCCAGAACAACTGTGCAGAACAATGCAAAAGATACTGTTAGGGCTATTAATACACCGGTCTTTTCAAAAAAATAGATTCTAAGAAAATTAACAGCAGCGAGTAGAATTCCGATGATAATACTTATACATGCCTCTTTCCTAAAAACCTTGAAAATATCTCTCGTTCTTAATTCCCCTAAAGCCAGACCTCTTATTATAAGGGTTGAAGACTGAGAGCCGGCATTTCCGCCCGTGTCCATAAGCATCGGAATAAAGGCTGCAAGTATAATTACTGATTGTAATGCATCTTCATATTGTTTAATTATACTGCCCGTAAAAGATGCCGATATCATCAATATTAACAGCCATGGTATCCTGTGCTTTGCCAATGTCCAGTTTTTCGTCTTTAAATACTCCTTTTCCGATGGTTGCATCGCCGCCATCTTCTGAATATCTTCGGTTGCCTCCTGATCTATAACATCTAAAATATCATCGACCGTTATTATACCTACAAATCTGGTTTCCACATCGACAACAGGCATAACATTGTAGTCATATTTTTTGAACAGAGCTGCAACATCTTCTTGGTCATCATGAGTATATATAGATATCACATCGGTATCCATAATATCTTTAACCAAAGCTGAATCATCGCTCAGCACCAGTTTCCTCAACGAAATGACACCCTCAAGTATCCGATTGTTATTGGTAACGTAGCAGGTGTCTATAGTCTCTTTATCAATCCCTATTTTCTTGATGTACTGTATTGCCTGCTTTGCCGTCATCTCTTTTTTCAGATCAACATACTCGATAGTCATTATACTACCGGCAGAATCTTCAGGATAATTAAGTATTTGATTTATTATCCTTCTCGTCTCTTCACTGGTATTCCTGAGTATTCTTTTTACAACATTGGACGGCATCTCTTCCAAAAAATCGACAGCATCATCTATGAAAAGATTATCCAAAATGCTGACCGCCTCCTGATCTGTGATTAATTCAATTACATACTGCTGTAACTCGCTCGACATATATGTAAAAACCTCTGAAGCCAAATCTTTTGGGAGGATCCTAAAGATAATAAGTAGCTTTTCCTGGCTTATTTCTTCAAACAGTTGTGCAATATCAACTGCATTAAGATTGATAAGTTCTTTTCTGGCTTCACCATATTCGCCTCTTTTAACAAGATCTAAAATTTTTTCTGTCATATCCGGCTCTACTTATATTGTCCTTTTATTATAATATCGTCTGTGAATAAGCAAATAAAACTGTATGCGTTACACCATGTGTTGTATGATATAAAACAATATATCTCAAAATTTAAAATCTAACTCTATCTTTGCGTGAAATTCTGCAAAGTAATTATTCCCGAAATGAAGATTTATCGGCATTATATTAATCGCAATCCTTTTACTTGGCGGGTTAATCCTCAATCCGCCTCCCAAATATCCGGCATAATGAAAATCGCTGATGTATTCGGAAGTTGGCGGCTCGGTATACCCATCCGGGTCTCCACCTGTACCTTTCAATCCCCGCGAATTATTTACCAGCCCTCCACAACCAAGAACCAATGAAAACGATTTTATCCTTATCAAGTCATAATAAAGATTTGTCTCAATATTTATTGAGTTAAAATACTGGTCTCGTACATCTAAGATAAATTTTGAACTGTAATGTCCAATAGTGAAATTCGGATTTAACCGTAATCTGTCTTTCCAAATTTCTCTTTGATATCCGACAGCATAAACAAATCCACCTCCATCGGTTTTATTTCCCATTGATGAACCTACTCCAAGTCCTATCTTTATACTGTTTTTCGAGAACGCCGGGTCTTGTCCATAAACAAAACCATGGTTTATCATTATCGAAACCAGTATCAGTATTATTTTATATCTCGTTTTCATTTATATTATTTTAATCATCTGTTTATCTGTCATTTCATTATCATCAGTTTGTTGCATAACATTTACACATAATGAGTACTTTAATACCATGGGTTGTCATTTACCGGTTAAACAAAATTCCGAATTGAAAGGTGGGATTATATAGTGATTTATTATCAAACTTTGATGTCAGACAGACTGTTTGCAACGTCAAAAGCAGTCTCTGTGTCAACGCATAATCAACACTCAGAACCGGAGAATAAACCAATGTGGAATATTTGTAAAAATGAGCATCAACAAGTAAATGACTGTCTTGCTTTTCAATATGCAGATTTCTGATGGTCGCTTTACCGACAAAAGCTGAAGCCGAATAACGGAACTGTCCGATTTGTCTGCTAAATCCTACAATAGGACCGCCATAACCGACGGTTATATATGAGTTTTCGGAGTAAGAGGAATTATAACTTGTTCTCTGTGTTCCACCATAAATTCCGGCAGTGAAAGTATCATAAAAATAGAACCTGAGGATCCCTCCAATGCCAAAATCCGGATGACGAATATCCCGGTACTCATTTTCTGTTATCATATATCCCGGTTGAAAGAACAACATTCCCCCGCTATATATGTTTTTCTTTGGATTTTGCGAAAAAGCCGATGTAATGAAGAGTAATAAACAGATAATAAGAGATAACTTTTTCATTCAATTTCAGTTTTCAAAATAGATTCTGACTAATAGGAGCGACCCAAATAAACGCAACGAGAATCCACGGAATAATAAGTCTGCATTGATGATATATTGATGTCATGGCATACAAATTATTCAGTATCCTTGTTCTTGAACAGTGAACCAATTCCCTTGCCGATTTTCTGAACCGCTTCGATGCCTTTGTTCAGAGGTTCGGAGGTAATATCGGCATAATGCTCGGTAGTCACATTGTTTGCAAGACGTTGAGGATAAACAATTATTCTGTTGTTTGTTGCAAAATATTTTTCAATTTTAGAGGGAAGTTGTTCTAAAGCGCCAATATAAGAGGTGGCTCCTTTACGGGCAGAAACCAAAATAAAAAGATCATCTTCATAAATGTATCTGGAAAGAACTAAGAAATCTTCCCAATCTACAAATGGGTTTATTGTAATCGATACGCTTAACTTAGCTTTCTTAAAATATTTTCGAACTGCGTTTTCTGTTGCTCTGTTGCAAAACAACACAATTGGGACACTCAACTCAGATGCTAACTTGGCTATCTTTTTCAACCATATCTCAAAGCCTTTTTCGTGTTCGGCCAACGGTGGAGCTGCAATCAGAATTCTCTTGTGTGAAACCAACGGTTTTTCCATAGAGCAAATAAACGTGGTTTTATCGGTGTTGCTCAATATTCCGCGAAATTTATCGCCAATCAGTTTCTCAATAAATCCCGCACGTCTGGGCCATCCCAGAATAACAATATCGGCCATGATCTCTCTTGATATTCGAACTATGCCGCTTGCGAAGTTATGGTCGATTGTTGTAATTACATCTACCTTTGTTTCCGATGCAGAGCCCTCTATCACAAA
Organism: Bacillota bacterium; assembly: GCA_029559915.1. Lineage (GTDB taxonomy): Bacteria > Bacillota_I > Bacilli_A > Izemoplasmatales > Hujiaoplasmataceae > UBA2289. Next base: position 5,712 of record JAKPZU010000174.1, on the reverse strand, counting down.
CTTTTCAAGTTCATTTCTTGCTTTGAGAATATTGATTTCGGCTTCTTGGTTATCGGAAACCACCGATAGTATTGAGACCGGATTTACTGATTTCTTATCTTTTATGAGAACTGCAAATTCAAGAAGCTTTTCTATGTTCGAAAAATTTGCAATAGGTAAAAGAATATGTTCATTCCGGTTACTGTTCAATTTTTCAAGATCTTTCGAGTCATTTTCAGACTCCACAACAATCTGTTTTGCTGCTTTTTCTGTTACAAATGATGATACCAAACAGGTTATCAAAATAAGTATAATAGTTCCATTGAGTATATTCTCATCAAGAATATTGGCTTTGTACCCTACCAAAATTACGGCAAGGGTTGCAGCTGCATGGGAACTGCTAAGACCAAAAATAAGTTGTCTCTGTGCTTTAGAATACCCAAAGATAATTTGTGTAAACAGAGCAGCAACCCATTTACCGAACAGAGCTACAACGGACAATGTTACAATAACAATGAGAGCCGTCGGACCTTTTAATAAAACGCTTACATCAACCAACATTCCAACACTTATAAGGAAAAACGGAATGAATAACGAGTTTCCTATAAACTCAATACGATTCATAAGTGCAGAAGAACGCGGAATAAGTCTGTTCAGGGCTAATCCGGCAAAGAACGCACCGATAATAGGTTCCAACCCTGCAACTTCCGCTAAGAATGCCGCAAAAAAAACAGTTGACAAAACGAATATGTAATGGGAATGTTTTTCACTCTCAAGTTTCTGAAAAAACCATTTTGCAATTCTTGGAATTATCAAAAACATGATTGCCAGAAAGATCACGAAAGAGACACCTAATCGTATCCAAAAATCTGAGTTCAGGCCGCCCTGACTTTTACCGACAATTACAGCCAAAAGCGTAAGTACGGCAGTATCTGTCAATATTGTTCCACCGACAGTAATGGCAACCGCCTGATTTTTTGAAACGCCTAATTTGCTTACAATCGGATATGATACAAGTGTATGTGTTGCAAACATGCTGGATATAAGTAAACTCGCATTAGTGTCATATCCCAACAAGTAATGACATACAGGAAATCCAATGCCCAGCGGGAAAGCAAATGTAAAAAATCCGAACAGAAGACTCTTGTTCCTGTTTGATTTAAACTCATTCAGATCGAGCTCAAGTCCGGCAATGAACATTATATAGAGAAGTCCTATAGTTGAGAAAAGATCAATAGAAGAACTGCTCTCAAGTATGTTAAATCCGTATGGTCCGATTATTACTCCGGCAATTATCAAACCTACTATTCCGGGAATGTTAATTTTTCTGAGCAGAATGGGTGACAACAAAATAATGAATAAGAGCAATGAAAGAATCAATACAGGATTCTGTAATGGCAATTCAAACTCATCTAAAAAGTGTCTAAAAAAATCTGTCATTTTTACCTGCCCTCTGTTTTCTCAGCCCCAAAATTACTCTTTTTATTCGAGTTATTCGAGTGTGGGCATCCGTTTATCTATGTTTTACCATTTATACCGGCATAACTACATTATATAGGTCTTACTGACGATATCGCATCGCAATATAAATAATGATAAAACCGCTTAGTGGTTTTACTCAACTAAGCTGTTTCAGGCAAAGCGTTCAGGGTTTCATTGTTTGCCCTTTTTAGCAGAATCAAAATACAGAAGCGATGTTAAAATTAAGAGCGAAACGCTTGTAAAAATTGCAACCAAATACATTTTTTCAAATGATAAATGAAGTCCAAACAATAAAGCACCAACAGCTATTATCCCTGATAATATCGGATACCAATTTGTCTTATAAAACCATCCATAAGGGAAAAGATGAGCACCTGTAATAATTGCATAGACCATAATAAAGTACTCCGGAGCTTTAATCATTATGAAAATTAAAAATGGAAAATAAAACAATTGAGCAAAGTTTAACCATAGTCCTAAAGGCTGTAAAGGATTATTTGTGATTTTCCAAATAGTCTTCAGTATCTTAGAAAAGAGAAATGCCATTGGAAGGAGTAAACCACTTGCGATGAATACAAATATAGATCTATCATACGCCCTGAATTCAAGCGTCCATAAAAAGGCTATTAGCAGCCAAATCAAACTCGCTGCTAAAGTAAAATCAATCCCATTTTTTGATTTGATTGATAATTCATTCCTTAATTCGTTTAGTTTTTCTGTTGTCATTTTCGATATGTTTTTTAAATGTTATTACTATATCCTAATTGAACACCTTTTGCATGCCGGCAATTATATCATCCTGTACACCTCATCAAACGGTACTCTAAACCGTTCTCCCCAAATCCCAAGTGTTCCTTTTCTAATTCCGCAGGGAATAACCATATTAATTTCGGCACCGCAAGGCAGTTTGAGTAATTTTTTTACCCTGCGGCTGTCAAACCCTTCCAAAGGACAGGTATCATAACCGATTTCAGCCATAGCAATCATAAAAGTCTGTGCCGCCAAGCCGCATGTTTTATGTACAACCACACGCATATCACTCTCAGAAAGCGATGTTGTCATTGGACGGAAAGAACTGATAACTATAGTAAGAATCTTCCTAAAAATTCCAAGTAATCCGAAAAAACGACCGTACATAAACGGTATCAAACGATTGTAGTAAAGTTGGCGATCTCTCCATCGCTTCTCTTGTTTTTCCGGTGGACTGTTACGAGCAATATTCCCTTTTTCAAACTCCAAATTAGCCTTTGAACGTTTACGGTGTAAATCTCTGCGAGTTACGAAAACTACGATTTGTTTAGCTGTTTCTGTTGCTCTTTGATCCATACAAGCATGAGACATTTTTTTCAGCATTTCAGGGTCCGTAATGTGATAAAATTCCCATAGTTGCATATTGGAACTATTGGGGGCAAGCGTCGCCAGTTCGATACAGTGCTTTACCTTTTCAGTATTTAACTCTTTCGCTTCGTCGAAATATCTAACGGAACGACGATATTCAAGGATTTCTTGTAGTGACATTTTGTTATAAATCTATTGTTAATTTTTCTTAGAACTCTTTTCTAAAAAACATCTCTTTTTCTTTAATCAAAACAACTATAGTAACGATAAGCAGTAATACTGTTTGAATTACTTTGCTGTCAGGATGTGTGGCAAATATCTCATTTGATACATTTGCTGAACAATGGAATATTATTGTAATAAAAATATTACGGTTTGTTTTGTAATACAGCCAATTCATTAATATAACAAAAATAAAAAGACTGAATACATAATTCAAAGAATACAAAAAACCTTCTTCTACTACATTGCTATGATAGTAACCGTCTATAAAAGAAAGCGGCAAATGCCAAAAAGCCCAGTAAAGAGAAAATATCATGCAAGTCGTAAAAAGATTAAACCTTTGTCGCAAGGCATCAGTGCCGTATGTGTGCCACGCCAATTCTTCAACTACCGGTGCAAAAAGCAGAATGAACCAAGGTGAAAGTAATGCTGAGGTAAAACTCGGCGATCCGGAAATGTAAAATTGGTCGATACTATGACCAAATAACAACGATATGAGTTGAGCTACTATGATTGAAACAAAAATCAATGTAAAAGCTAATAAAATATAGATGGGACTGAACCCTTTGTGACGGATAAATCTTTTTTTCAGGTCGCTGAGTAGCTCTTTATCCGATAAAAACAAATAGGCAGCTACAAAAGTCGGTGCTAATAAACCAAGTATTGCTAACAGTGCCTGAATAAAAATTAGAGAACTGCTTTGTTCCAACAAATTACTAAGATAGGCAACTGAAAACCAAAGAACCCACGGAATTAATAATGATAGACCGAAAAAGAAAACAGGTCTATTGTACTTTTTAATAATTTGATTTTTCATCTAATAATTACTATTCTCTTCAATGAATTGTATGATTTCGTTGTTTAGTTCTTCTGCATATTCCATTGGTAATGAATGAGTGGCATTTTTCCATATTTTAGCGGTTATATTTTTGACATTCTTTTCTGCCACTTCTATAGCTTTAACAGGATCATGAACACCACTATTATCAGCAAAAGCGACATATACAGGGAACTCCCATTTTTGCATTTGTTGCTTGCTAATCATTGTTGGCATAGGTAATTGAGAAGAATAATAATTTGCTCCGTCGTCAATCATTTTTGCAACAGGGTCGGTTGTGTCAATGGTTTCTGAACCGCTTATTTCTTTCAACAAACCCTGTCTCCACTTTTTCGGCAAAAAACGCATATTGTAGGGTATCGATTTTAAAATAATAATAAGTTTTATCATTTGAAATGTAAAAACAGGCTCAATAAGAATCAAAGAGGTAACTTTTTGAGGATACAATGAAGCATAATTTGCCGACAACCAACCCCCAAACGAATGTCCTACTATATGTGCTTTCGTTAAATGAAGATTCTCAATCGTTTCATCTATCCATTTCGCCTGGTCTGAACTGTCTCTTATTGGACTCTCTTGCTCACTCAATCCCACATCTCCCAAAGCATCAAAGGCATACACAGTTCGACTCTTATATAAATCGGGAACATTGGCATACCACATAGGTGTACCAGAAGACTTTCCGGGAAAGAGAAGTATCGGACTTTTATTATTTGCCTGATTGTTTTTCCAACAATAACCTTGTACTGTTCCGAATGAAGTTTTAATTCTGATCGATTTGGCTTCAGGCATTGTTTGCAGCGCTATCTTGTACGCCTCTATGTACTCCTGTCGCCTTTCAGTTGAACTCCATTTACCGATTAATTCCTTCATAATGTACCATTATATCTAAGCGAAACTTATTAACTTAAGAAATATAATTGACGAAGTGGTTTTAATAGTACCACGACAAGTATTAATATTCCGTAGAAAAAGTAAAACGAATGCAACCAATGGAAACCTTGCAAAAAATAGACTTCCATATAAATCCAAATCATAAGTGCAAAACCTGTGTAAACCGACCAAGACCATGACCAATGCATATCGGGATAAATATTTACCATCTGAGCTAACTTGCATTCCTTACGTTTTAGCAAACCCCAAACAACAAAGATCGGCATCAATCCGAGTACTGTAAACAAAATCAGTCCGGGAATAAAAAAGTTTCTAAAAGGCGAGTGTTGCAGCATTAATTTGGGTGTCATCCCCATCCACCCTTTTGGAAAAAACATAAAAGCTCCGCCGCCAAACAAAGCTCCTACTGAAAGAAAGAGTAAAAGACCAACTAATAAATTTCTAATCCTCATTTTTGTATAAAATTTTAAGTTGGTATAAAAATAATCATGTTTAGTTTAAAGTGTGATAGAAAAGAAATTACGTTTTTGTTAATTTTTATTCAAACATATTGAACTCTATTCTTATTAATAGTTAGCGTAATTAGCCACATGTTTTTTTATTTAACTCATGAAACAAACAGGCATCTATTTTTGAAATTTACAATATAAAAAGTCTTGCATACCAATTTAATTCAAATCCGAGAATTTATCATGCTCTTTTCTTGCTGTCAAGTTATTTTCCATTGCTTATAAAATGAGCAATAAAACTACTCTCTCAAAAATTCATACACTCGTTGATTAAAATCTTTACATTCTTGGTGTACTGCATGACCTGCATTTTCATTCGTAAAGTAGTTATATGTGAACCGCCCCAAGAGGTGGTTCTGTTAAACATTCATTATTTATAGACAGACAAAAGAATAGCAGGCACCGGAGTGGAACTTGCGACAAGTATCAGGCTTTTATGTAAAAACGACC
>JAKPZU010000408.1 GCA_029559915.1 Bacillota bacterium | reverse complement strand
AGGATTTAGAAGGATTTGACATGAGGATTTATGAGGATTCAACATACCAACTTTTACCCACCACTCCCTCGCGCGTGCGTACTGTTCCGAAAACTCTTGCTCAATGTTAACTTTTGCAAACCCCTCGCGCGTGCGTATTGGTCGGAAAACTCACCGGCAATATTAAATTTTTGTCCATAATTAATATTCTCAAAAATCACAGTTAATAATTTTTTAATTGTTCTATTTCTGAAATCCGTTTCCAATTCGTCGTGCCTTCTTTCCACATATATGTATTGCTTGTTATTTTACCTGAAGATAATAATTCCATAATTTTAGATGTTTTGAAAGGTCCATCTTTTTGCTCACCATCAATACTTATCCACCATTCTTCTTCCTGTGGCAATGGCGGCGGAACAATTAGTTTTGATAAAGTTGAAGCGGTTGATTCCTGTTTGGGCAATGGTGATGAAACTACGGTTTGATTGAGAGTAACAGGCTTGTCCTCTTTTGTTGATGTCTTACTCACATCCCCCTCTTTTCCTTGTTGGACCTTTTCGCTACAAAGTTTGAAAGCAAATGTACCTAATGGGGAAGCTTCTACTACTTTACGCCATTCTGTTTCGGTTAAATTCGGGTCTACGGCGTTACCAGCTTTATCAATTGCCACGAAGTCCGAAAGCTTGAATATTTTGTCTGCACAATTAACCTTACATGAACGCCAAATGTAACTATAATTTTCTTTATTGTCATCTGAAAGTGTTAATTGTTCCCTAAAATAAATATATCTTTGATCTATAACCGATACAGATGATGGACAATAATATAAAGAGGTTCCAGAAGGAGTTTTTGCATAATATACCCATTCTTTCCCTTTATCCGCTTTAATGGTTTCTTCCCATTTAGCCAAAAGTGTGGGATCAACCGGTGTGGGTTTAATAGACGATGGATGATGACAATTTTCGACACACTTGAATCCTTTTGCTTCCATGCAATTTTGCATTTCGCCTTTCTGATGATAATTTATACCTTCCATTGCTACTACCAGTGGAGCAACAAGGATCAACGGGCCAAAAATAAAATGTCCCTGATTATTGTCACCACCGCATAACTTCACTGCTGACTGATAATCAGATTGATTTGTTCCTGCCGCAAGTTGAAACTGCATTGGTGCGTGGGCACAACCATTTATTAATAGAAATGTTATTATTAAAAAAGCAAAATAATGCCTGCCATATTTCATCATGCACCCCTTTCTTTTTTATCATTGTTGCTGATTGTGATTTGAATATTAAAAAACGTACTCTTATGAAATTGATAGTTCATGTTCATATCCAGTGAGGAAGTAATGGCTTTGCCGGCAGCCTCATACTACCCCCGCCATCCGCAAGATTCGGATTATTACCACTGCGTCGA
>JAKPZU010000153.1 GCA_029559915.1 Bacillota bacterium | reverse complement strand
GCAGAAATGATAATCATAAAAATTGGACTTAATTTCTTGAATTTCATTTTCAAAAGAAACATTGATATCATAATGATTAACGACATATAATCAACGTTTTCAATGACTAAGGATTTGTTGAACAAATCGAGTATCTTTGTCAATCCTAATACATCATTCGCAATTAAGTTTAATACTACACCGACAATCAAACCTACCACTATCGGCTTTACTCCATCTAAAGCCCACTTCACTTGTTTATACTTTAAAAAATTTGTGATATACTTCGCAATAATTAAAATAATGATAAACGAAGGTAAAACAACGCTTAAGGTAGCAACGATTGCTCCAACGATACCCGCTTGACTAAAGCCAACCATCGTTGCAGTATTAACAGCAAATGGACCAGGAGTAGACTCCGCAATAGCGAAAAAATTGAGTAGTTCCTCCATTGTCATCCATCCCCTTGCAACAACCTCATCTTTAATCATGGGGATCATAGCATAGCCACCACCAATGGTGAATAAACCAATAAAGAAGAAAACATAAAACAATTCCCAGAGAATCATAGTTTTTCCTCCTTAGTTGATTTTTTTTCTTTGATTTTCAAAACTATCATTTGCGATAAAACACCAATCACCAAGCCAAAAATAATGATATATGTTGTTTTGATTTGTAGGATAATGCTAGCAACTAAAGCAATGACGATTAGTATATAACTAAAAGCTGTCTTGGGAAAATGTTTGGCAATTCGCAAAGCAGCGTGGAAAATCAAAGCAGCAACACATGCTCTAATGCCCCTAAACGCATAAATTACGTATTCATATTGCAAGAAATCTTCAAAGAATATCGCTATGATTGTAATAATAATCATAGAAGGAAGAATTACTCCTATGGTTGCGAAAAAACTACCCCAAAACTTTCCAATTTTGTAGCCTACAAATGTTGCACTATTCACCGCCAAAACTCCAGGGGTAGATTCCGCAATAGCGATGATATCCATCATTTCTTCATTGGTAATCCACTTCTTTTTTTCTACCATTTCGTGTTGGATTAGGGGAATCATGGCATA
>JAKPZU010000127.1 GCA_029559915.1 Bacillota bacterium | reverse complement strand
CAAAATCCGTATCATCCGCGACGGCATTGTGATTCACACCGGAGAGCTCGACTCCCTGAAACGTTTCAAAGACGACGTAAAAGATGTGGTGAAAGGCTACGAGTGTGGTTTGAAAATCAAAAACTACAACGACATCCAGATTGGCGACATCGTGGAAGCCTTCGAACAGGTGGAAGTGAAACGCAAACTGTAAATCGTTCCATACGAAAAATACATACCACAAAGCGCACCGGAAACGGTGCGCTTTGTGGTTTTAGGGTGGTGTGGTGGAGATTTCCGGTATGGAAAATGGAAGTCAGAATGCGGAAAAATTCTTATTTTGCATTTAAATATAATGCAGGAAGAATTACAGAAATATCTGAAGATATTTGACACGCTAACATTAGGTGTTACTAAATACGGCAAAGCACCGCATAAGATTGTGATGCTATTAAGTGTATTGCAGGCGGTGAAAAATCAGCTCATCACACAAAACAGAATCTATGTAACGCCCGAACTGATAGCCATTTTCAGGAGCAATTGGAATGATCTGGTACTTACCCAACATGTCTGCAATTTTGCATTGCCTTTTTGGCATCTTAAAGGAAATAAAAAAGCCGTCAAAACAAAGTTCTGGCATCCGGTAGCAAAACCGGGATATGAAATGGCATTACAAACAAAAGAATCTGTTTCAAGTCTGGGAGAACTGAATGCAGCAATAGATTATGTTGTGCTGAATGAGGATTTGTTTTCTTTGATGAAAGACGCGACACAGAATGCCATATTAACCCAGTTCTTACTGGAAAAATATTTTCCGGATACAAAGGATAAATTCAGTTTCTCCAATAAAAACTACAATACGCTGCTGGATGATATTGAAGACAAAATCCTAAATGAAAGCAGAGAAGAATATCAGGTGGAAATTAAAAAATTGCTCCTAAAAAAAGATGAAGAAGAAATTTTCCTACGAGGAAGTTTGTTTAAAAGGGAAATACCAAAAATTTACAATAACACCTGCTGTATTTCAGGAATGAGAATAGATACTACTATCAATGCTTCCATGATAGATGCGTGTCATATAGTACCATTTAGTCACAGTTATGATGATACCGTTACCAACGGAATCGCACTGTGTCCAAATCTCCACCGAGCATTTGACAGAGGATTGATAGCAATAGATGATGATTATAAAGTGATGGTATCAACATCATTTAGAGAAGAGGAAACGAGATATAGTATAGCTAATTTTCAAAATAAGAGAATCAATTTGCCATTGTTCAACTCTTATTATCCGTCAGTAGAAAACTTTAGATGGCATAGAAAAAATGTTTTTAAATGAAGCAAAACGATTTAATAATATCTCTAAATAAATGTTATGCAGATATAATTCCGCAAAAGGAATCTTTATTGCTTATTGTTTGGCTTCATCAAAAGATAGAAAAGGGATACATTAATGAGGATTTCGAACAAAAAGACATCGATGATACCATAGACGATGTTGTGGAATTTCTAAACATTACAACAGAAAAGAATAAAGAAAACCTATCCAAAAAACTAAGTAATCATTTTTACATTACCGAAAGAGTTGGAAATAAATATCAAATTCATTTAACAGTTTTTGCGAAGGAGTTTTGTAAACTGCTTATTCAGGAAGTCCAACCTGAAATAAAAAAGTTAGAGTTATTTCATGTTTTCAAAAGGACTTTACCTCTACTTGACGAAGATTTAATAAACATTGAGACTTTTAGTTATTGGTTTAAAAATAATTTTCAACCTGCACGAAACGAAATATACTCACATACAGAAAAACTGAACAATGAAGTAGCGGATAGAATAAACGAACTAAGCACACTTCTAAAAACCGAAACCGAGAATCCAAAAGAGCAAATTAACTCTTACATGGAAATTTTCACCTTGCTTGAAAAACAAACAACAGGCATAA
>JAKPZU010000120.1 GCA_029559915.1 Bacillota bacterium | reverse complement strand
TCAAAGGATGTTGGTCTTAGACTAGGCGAAGCCTATTCAAGAGAAAGTCATCAATTTCTTTTTGTTTAAATAGAACATGTTAAAAACAAAAAGTTTTTGACAACCAGCCACATATTCAAACGAAAGAAGTCTTGGTTCGTTGTAAAAGAAAGGGCAAAACCATGTTGAACAAAACAGTAGAGAAGGAAAGAAAAATGAAACCGAATAGCAGGGCATATATGAACAGTTATGAATGGAACTATATGGTTCTGGAGCTTGTTGACTATATTGAAGAGAATTTGTCTTCTAAAACAGAAAGTGATGATAACTGGAAATATTTTAAAGCATTTTGTTCGTTAAAATGTCTCAACTGGCGAGTGATCAAAAAGATGATAGAATATTCCGTTGTTCAATCCTTTCAGTCTGAAGCTGATATAATCCAGCACGAGGCATTTAAATCGCTTGAATTGAAAACAGAAATAACCGGCGAGAAATTGACACCTGTTGTTCCACCAAAGAAAGAGCCGATCGATTTCAGTTTCCTTGATGAACCGATAAATAAAAAGGTTTTAAAGAAGGAAGTACCTATCAATATTTTTGATGATGCTTTTTAATCAACCGGAACGATAGCATCTGGAACCTTCCAGAGTCGTTCAGGCAGGGAGATCATTGGTAATAAATATTATGGGGTAGGATGAAAAATCAAATGATCCAGCAACGGTTATAAACACTTGATATTACAAGGAAAGGAACAATCAATGCTTAAAAACACTTTTTGTCACATACAAAGAATTGGAACAGCAACTGAAAATAAATTATGGAACGCTGGAATTCATGACTGGGATATATTTAACCAGTCTCAAGGAATTCCTCTCTCAAAGAAAAAAGTGGCATCAATCATTCCGGTGCTCGAAGAATCAACAAGAAATCTGGCCACGGGTAATCCCCATTATTTCGTCCAGTATCTTCCGGTAAATCAATATTGGCGATTATTCCCGCACTTCCGTGATACCATCGCCTACATTGACATTGAAACCACTGGTTTGGAAAATTGGTGTAACGAGATAACAACCATTGCGCTCTATGATGGACAAACGGTCCATACCTACGTCAATGGCCAAAACCTTGATGATTTTGTCCGGGACATTGAACAGTTTAAAATTATCGTCACCTATAATGGAAGGTGCTTTGATGTGCCGTTTATTGAAAAACATTTCAGCATCAGAATAAACCACGTCCATATTGACCTGAGATTCTTGCTCAAAAGTCTGGGTTT
>JAKPZU010000105.1 GCA_029559915.1 Bacillota bacterium | reverse complement strand
TAAGTCGTTTGGATTGACTGTCGCATTTAGTGTAGCACTCACAGCATTTACGTTTGTTGGCTGTTGAGTTAGACCCGAAGGTGCTTGACCCAATGTCAGAAATGTCATATCAGCACCATAGGAAGTGCCAACGGCATTTGTAGCATACGCACGTACATGATAGGTAGTACCTGCATCCAGTCCTGAAAGATGGCTTACATACTGCCCGGTACTTACACTTTCATTAGTCTTTGAACCCTCAATCGTTGGGTTCTCGGTTTTACCCCAGCATACTCCATTTGCGGTCAACGTTGCTCCGCCATCATCAGATATTACACCACCACTTATGGCAGTTGTTGCTGTTATGTTAGATACGGGTGTCGTAGATAAAGAAGGTATGGTTGCTGGTTCTTCTTTCTTACAGGCTGTAGCAAGTAATACTACTATTGCTGTAATCATTAACGGTAAATGATAAAGTCGGCTTTTCATAACTAAATATCTTATAGTTAGTAATATTTTTAAATGATTAATATTGTTTTCGTTGATATCACTTGCAAGAAGAAAATCATAATATTTTTCTTTGGTGTACGCTTGTAGAAATCCCTCACTAAAACCACCCGCACCAGCAAACAGGTCAACGAAGGTTACCGGAGTCTTGTCTTCATAAAACTTGTTGTCATCATGAACAATTTTTATTTCTGTATTTGATTTCCGCGTTTTTACAAGAGTGGAAATTTTTTCTTTTAATTTTATATCCGTCAATTGATTGTGTGGTGCTGTTTCCAAATGCTTATCGACCTCACTTTTTAAGAATGTCAAATATTTATTTATTGCTTGATGGTTTATGGAAGATTCTTTTACCATTTGATTTTTATTATCCCAATCCTTGCACTTTATTTTCACCCCGACAGCAACTTTAACCTGTAAGTCTTTCTGTCTGATTACAAGGTGTATGGGAGCATTCCTATTCTTATCAGCCTTGTCCAAGTAAAACTTAGTATTCACCATAATAATTAACTACCGCTAAAATTACGGACGAATTTACGGACAAATATCGATTATGGCAATAATTGTTGATAAATAATCTTACGATTCCAAGACGTTGTTACTTTCTGATTTATGAACAGACTTTTATTTCTGTAGCCACTCAGTCTTAACAACTTGAATGGGTGGCAAAGACATTCCTGAATTAACTGGCGCAACCTTTACCCGCCCACCATCCGGGTCTTCAATTAATATATAATCAAATTCTTCTTCGCCATCCTGATATTCAGGAATAAATCTGACTATATCTCCTTTTTTGAATGTTACCATAATGATAGGATTATGATGATAACAAAGATAACCATCCATGTTCATCGAGCATTACAAATTAAGATAAATGTCTCCGAGTTCCTGTTCCCGGATACCCAAGTACAATTTGGTAATCTTAATACTGCTATGATTAAATATCTCACTTAGCAACAACAGGGACTTCTCTGAATATCCATTCATCTCCCAAATATGTCGTCCCATTGTTTTGCGGAATGTGTGAGATGATATTGAATTTCTGGTTGTTGGGAGGTTGTATCTTTTTGAAATTTCTTTCAATTGACGATTGACATACTGGATATTCATTGCCTTTTGCTTGGTCTTATTTGCATACAGCAGTTCATTTTCATCGCTGATACCGATCTTTTTGTATAATCTGTTCATGATAGCGATTAGTTCTGGGTTAAGATGTATCCGTCTTACCTTTTTTGTTTTGCCTTCGATTATTTCCAGCACATCCTTATCAAGGACATCCTTCCATCTCAATCTTAACAGATCACTGATCCGGAGACCCACATAAGTACCAACTGCAAACAGCAATTGGAATTTATAATTTCCATCACGCTCTAATTTCTGCAATAAAAGTTGGAACGTATCCCAAGGTATATACCCGGTGGTTGTTAATTGACCCTTTAACGCCATATTGAATAAATTAATGTTATACCAATAATTGATGATTATAACCGTGGAATTACTTCCAGACCATTAATTGTAGTGAAGTAGACCCCACCATCATTTCCTTCCTCATCTACCGAAGGATAAATTGCTGTGCCGTCAGTGAAGAAGATTATTAATGATCGCTTGTACCAGCCAAGCTCCCTCTGTTCGTCCTCGTTTAAATATCCAACATACCTAATGGATTTTCCAACAAGGGCAGCATTACATTTTTCTTCCCATTTCTTTATGTTCTCGTTGCGTGGATCAGTTTTTTCCTGATTGCTGCTTTCATCTGTCTTTTTCATATGCTGTAAGATTTATTTGTTTGTTGATTTTTGGTGTCACTTATGCTTTGTATGGCTGAAGAGTGATACCGCTTTTTCTTCTCAGGTTTCCATAACTTTCATATATCATTATATATCTGCATCTTACAAACCCATTATTTGTATCACTTTGTGCAAAAGTGATACATGCTGAAGACTGGTTATTATTCCATTGGATGTTATTATTCATAAAACACAAATTAGTTGAACAGGTACGGGTAAATCTTAAAGTTTGGGTTTGTAGGGGGCACTTTCACGAAGAATGCATTCAATGGAGCATTCTTATTATCCACTTCGATTATAATGAAATACCATTCAAAAGACTCTGTATCTGTAATATACACCTCATGACGGTATCTTTTGCGATTTTTCATAAAGCAAAGATAATATAATATGTCATTAATATATGGTATTTATTATATGGTTTTATTAATATGGTAATTATTTAGACAGAATTTGCCATTTTGTTGACAAGGGTTATCTATCTTTGTTATTAAATCAATCAATCATGGCTCAGACAAGGAAAAAACCCATACCCGAAAACCAACAAGTAATACTTAAAGCCATTGGGAATAAAATCCGTGAACTTCGTAAGGGAAAAGAACTCTCTATTGAAAAGTTTTGTATGGAGAACAAAATTCCCAGAATAAGTTATTCAAACCTTGAAGCCGGGAAGAATTTTCAGATGACAACATTACTGGCAATCATTGAAGCACATCCTGATGTAAAATCCCTTGCCGATTTTTTTAAAGATATCTGAGCGGCTTCCGGTAATCAGGTATCGAAATTACTTCTGCAGAATTTAAAATTGATGGATCACCGATCTGTGTAGGGGGATTTCCGGCATTTTTTGTGTAGAAATTGACGCAATCAGCGTTTTTTTTGCTGTTCCCGGGTGTTTTTGCTTCAATCCGGGTACATATAATCACTGATATTGATGTGTAATTAGCATATTAAAAGCAAATATGGTACAAGTCATTGTTTAATTTGTTGTTCTTTTCACGGGAGTATTTATTATAAACTCTTGCTGATGAAAACAAAAACGATAACGTCAGAAAATCAAAAAAGGCTTGAGATTTTTGGAATGAATCTCCGAGAACTCAGGAGAAGCCAAGGTCTGACGCAAATCGCACTTCGTAAAAACCTGAATTCGCCCCCTCATCGAAACACGATCAGCCGTGCCGAAGCCGGGAAAAATATCTCAATTCTCACGGCATTTGAGTTAGCCGATGCTTTGGATGTCGAAATAAAGGAACTATTCGAAATGGTTGAATAGTGGGTTTGCGAAGTCAGATTAGCAGTCCAATCACTAAGCCAATAATGGCTGCGATTATAATGTAGATAATCAAATTACTGCCGGATTTGGAAGCCTGTATAAGTTGCTCGTTTAATCTGGTATTTTCAATTTTCAATGCATCAAATTTTGTCTGGACTTCGGCAATAGCCATTTTGACCAACTGTTTGCTGTTTTCTTCATATGTTTTCTGAAGGGTCTTTAACGCTTCGTCCTTGGTCTTGATCTGATCTTCAAAGGTTTTAGTCAGGTCTTTTTTCACTTGTTCAATGAAAAGGCTTTTTGATTTT
>JAKPZU010000099.1 GCA_029559915.1 Bacillota bacterium | reverse complement strand
TTCTGATGTTTCTGCAGCAGGCAATGGGCGCTGCCACGGAAATAACCCGAGAGCTGATCCGATCACTGATCGACCGGTTTCTTGGAGAACTGCCGCCACTTTATGGGAAGCGGTGGCTACTTGCATGGCATAATAGCACCGATTCTTGTTAAAGAACAGACAGATAGACTCGTTTAAGCATGTGCGAAAGTTGAGTTATGTTAACCTATAACCACTCCAACTGGCGCTTGTAACGCGATGACAAATGTTGTTTTATGTCTCTTCGATGACCCACCAACCATCTCGCCATTAGTAGCGGTTCTCCGGCGACAATCATCTGCTTTCTTTCAACTAAAGAAGATCATCTATTGCTTTAAAAAGTGTTTTTGTTGGGGTATTGCTTTGTGGGGCAACTTCCTCAGCTTTATTACTTTCCTGTGCAGGTCTTTTGGTCGGTTGGTGTTTATATCCGGTACTTCTTTTAGGAGCTTGAAAGGTGTCCCTTGTTTTAAATATTTGCACAGTTATGGCTTCAATTATATCTTTAAAGATCAATATATCTTTTGGTGTGTTTTGTGCTTTTAAATGATAGCGATCCGGTGTTGAATTCAATAAAATTGCTCCAACACCCGATGATAAACTCATAGAACTTCTTGGATCCACGAGTCCAATAAATGGTTTGTCATTTATATTGATTTTTATAGGTTTCCCAGAATGAAAGCAACGTCTGTTTATAAGCAATGTTGACGATGCAGTATCATATGATGATAAGTCATCCCGGGATATCGGGAATGTTGCTATGATTCTCATTGTAAGAAATCGAAAATTATCAATTTTTTCTACATCAGAAGAACGAGGACCTGAATATCCCCAAACATAATGTCCGTCAATCAGTGAACCCCAGAAGTATGAATCCTCGCTCTCAGGGGATGGAATTGGCTTTCCCATTTCCGTATTGAGTTTCCTATTCTCATCATGGATTCTGATCATCGTTTTTATTTTATTTATAGCTGTTTCCTTTGATGCCTTGTCTTTAAAATCAAAATATAATCCTCCTTCGAAATAAAAGAAATCTTGTTCTTCTGGTCTATTAGATTTTGAAATAACACGCTTCGATATAAGGCGAGCACTCTTTACAATTTCTCCTGTAATATATACGTCAATTTTATTTTCGATTGAATAAATTAGTATAGGACGAACGCATCCCTCATAGGAACAAATTCTTAAATTATCTTCCAATTCTCCTATTTGAGTTGCTAAGGAAGAACCAAAAAAACAAAAAACACTTATCAGAGCCAAAATCCCCACAATGATATTTTTTTTCATTTTTTATCTCCTTTCTAAATATAGCTTGAAGTGATTTTGCTTTTTATCTTATCTGCTCCGAATAAAACTAGGTTTTACATCAAATAGTTCATTCTCTATGTCATGCTTTTCGCGTGGTGTCCGCTATGACTATATCGGTTCAGTCAACATTTTATTAGAATAATATCACCCATTGGATATTATATTTAATCACTCTGCTGACCATATTCTTCTGAATCATAAATAATTTTTAATTTCAATTGAGACAATGATTTTAACTCTGATAATGGCATCTTTATTTGGTATGTTTTTTTGAAACTGGAATAAAACTCATAGACTGGGCTATCAGACATAAATGGAAAATTCTTTACCTCGCGTGTTCCTAGTTTAACAGATAGCACAACAGACCTTATTTCTTTATACATAAAATCCCTTATCTCAAAGCATTTTTTATTATCACAACCAATGCCAATCAACCCTACCCATGCTCCTCCCACTGTTCCAAAATTCATTCCAGTTGATAAAACATCATTGATATTTATATCATAGTATTCTGCTGCTATGCGACGAGTTAGAGGACCACCTAAATCAAATGGTATATAAGCTTTAACCGTAAACGTTACATTTGCTGTTCCATCACCATTATCATCAACTTCAAGAGCTGACGATGATAATTTACAAATTGAAGCTAGTCCCTTGATGAATTTCTTAACCTTTAATTTTGCATCCTCTTTGTTTTGTCTAGTAAGCAAAGCGGCTGTATGCAGATCTTCACCGCTGAGTAGCAACGTTAGCCCCGTTTCATTGGTATCAATTTGTTTAATAATTTCTTTTCGCTGAGTATTTAGTTGCTGATATTTTTTTTCGTCAACGACATTGCGTAATTGTTGGTTCAATTGTTCTATTTCTTTTTTTAGTTTATTATTATCAGTACTCAGTTTTTGAACGGCTTCTTCTATATCTGTCCTGTTGCGGAAATTAAGCACTTGCTCAATTAAGGCATCAGGGTCAACAACAGCCTTAACGCTCACTTTAACTAATGTGGCTTTGTTATCCAATATTGATTTTTCATCACCAATTCTTTCCACTTTTAT
>JAKPZU010000406.1 GCA_029559915.1 Bacillota bacterium | reverse complement strand
TGATTAATAGTCTTTTGTGATAAATCCATCAATAACTTATGGGTAAATTCACCCATTATCATCATATGTTCTTTTCTTTGAGAGAAAAACTTCTGCTCAAAACTATGGATTTTTGCGTCCTTCATTTCTTACCCTTTTTTGCTGGAGTGCGTTTTGGTTTAATAGGATCGCCACTGTCAGCAGTAACAGCCTCGTTTACTTTCTCTGCCATTGGATCGCCCTGCAATTCATCAGGCATATTCGGAACCTTCATCTCGGGTTCTTTGATTGCCGGTTTAATCATCACGGGTTTGATTGTCGGCCTCAGTAGCGGCTTTTCAAGTTCAGCCGGGCGAGCTTTCTTCAGGTCTTCTTCTGAAATTGCATTAAAAAAACGGGATGCAATTTTATAAGCGGCCTTACTTAACTTTTTAGTCTTGCCGTTGATGATTGCTTTTACAAGTTCTTCTTTTGCCATAGAATTTGTTTTGTCAAAGGTAAAAATTTATTTCATTATAAACAATACAATTATTTTACAATGATTTTCGTCATATTGTGACATGATTTTTGTCATGTTCATGAATTGAGGCAAAAGAAAAACCCCGGCAACGTATCACCGGGGCGGTCATGCAGACAAGCTACATGAGGGGGGATTAATTATTAAACTACAAACCCTTTATCCATTTTATCTTTTATTGCTTCCGCATAATCTCTTTTTAACATCTCGATACATTTTAATATAGAATGAGCAAATAATTCCATATCAATCATTGTGATATCAGAAGATATTGTATTCTCCAAGTGGTTGCCATATGTTATAGCTATGCTAAATGTGGTTTCACATTCATCAGTAAACGCCAATGGATCAACAAATACTTCTAACATAGCATTTTCAAAATCATCAAAACATTCGGTCATCCGATCATCATCACACTTAATCGCTTGTAAATCTACCATTATTTTCATATCTCTACATTTAATTTTAAAGCCCCCGAACTGTGCGAGAGCCGGGGGCTTAGGGTTACATAACCGTTAATTTCCTTTTGTGTCTCTCGCACAAACACAATTCAAAGATAAACCTTTTTTTAATATGCAATACTTTTTACTGATTATTTTGTGCTTTAATCATTCTTTCAGCAATAGAATCTACCAGCCACGAAATCCAATGACGGCAATTATAACCGCCCCGGTCAGTCAGAGGATCATAACCAGGATAGCTCAGATAGCTCGGTACTTCATCCTGATTTTTCTGTTTGACCTTGTAGCCTTCAGGATAAACTCCCTGCGACGGTGTCCAGGTTCTCCACTTTTCGGCATCCTCACGTTTGAACACTTTGTTATTATGAGCAACACAAAAATCACGGCTGTCTTTAACTAACCCGCCCTGATAGATAAAATACTTCAGCCCGGTT
>JAKPZU010000074.1 GCA_029559915.1 Bacillota bacterium | reverse complement strand
AAAGTGAAAGTGATGATGAACCAGTTTTACAAGAAATAACATCGCAAACCCCCGAAGAAAATCTTGATAAAGCATATCAAAGAATAAGAAAGTCGTTAGCATCCGAATTGTTGAGCAAAGTGATTGAACTATCTCCTGCCTTTTTTGAGAGACTGGTAATTGAATTACTGGTTAAAATGGGGTATGGTGGATCAATAAAAGATGCGGGTAAAGCAATTGGGAAAAGTGGTGATGAAGGTATAGATGGTACAATTAAAGAAGACAAATTAGGACTTGATATTATATATGTCCAAGCAAAACGATGGAAAACAGGAAATGTGGTTGGACGACCTGAGATTCAAAAATTTGTTGGAGCACTTGCTGGTCAAGGAGCGAAAAAGGGCATTTTTATCACTACTTCGAGTTTTACCAAAGAAGCATGGGATTATACACCTAAAAATGAAACTAAGATTGTGCTTATTGATGGGGAGCGATTGGCTCAACATATGATAGATTTTAACATTGGTTGCACCACCCAGCAGATTTATGAACTCAAAAAAGTTGACACTGACTATTTTGAGGAAGAATGACAAGAATCCTTTCTGGTCAGTCAGTAAAAACATTTGAGACGGGAATGGTGCAGAAGGTGTTGAAATCTATTCAAGGGCAGTTGATGCATGAAGCCAAGTAATTAGAGCAAAGTAAAACCCATAAGTAGCGACATGGTGACACAAACACAGTTGGATCAGCAAAATTACTGGAGAAATCTTAAACTTTTCCTTGAGGAACAGAATAGTATTGTCAGTATCACAAAACCATTGCCACAGAATTATATCAATCTTCCAATCGGTAAAAGTGGTATTTGTTTGGCTGTAGCAGTTAATTCCCAGACCTCAGAATTATACATATGGTTGTTGTTTTATGGGAAGGATAGCAAGGTTAACTATGATAGGCTTAAAAGAATTGCATTTGACCAATCATTGATCGAGGTTAGCAAAGATTTGGTCTGGGACAGGATGGGAAATCGCATAAGAAGTGCAGTCAAGTTGACAAAGAATGCTGATTATATGAATAAGCAAGATTGGGGAAATCAATTTCAGTGGTTTAAAGTTTACCTTGAGAAATACTATAATTTTTTCTACCCTCTGCTATAGAGTTTTTTCTATCCGAAGGGAATTAAGCGATCAAAATACTAAGCCATTATGAGAACGGTAGTTTTGATATCCTGTGTTTCGAAAAAAGGAGTAAACAAAGCGAAAGCAAAAGAACTTTATAAAAGTGCCCTCTTCAAATACAGTCTTGCTTATGCATATTCAATCAAGCCTGATAAAATTTTCATTCTCTCGGCACTTCACCACCTTCTTGATCCTGAAACAGAGATCGCACCATATGATGTTACTTTAAGCAATGTGCCAAAGAATAAAAGAAAGCCGGGATTGAAGGTGTTGAATACCGAAGAGAAAGATGAATGGGGTAAAAAGGTCATTGAGCAATTATCACAACAAACTGACCTTAAAAATGATAGATTCGTGGTTTTGGCAGGGCAAGAGTACATAAATCCAATAATTAAAGACATCGAATATTTCAACCTGCCGCTTGAAGGACTTAGATATGGAGAAAGGCTGGCATTCTTAAAAAAGCATAGTAACAATGACTAAACTCTGGAATGAAATAACCAGAGAGGATGTCATCAAAGCCATTGAAATTTTCGATGCAACCCATAAGCCATTTCCTTTACCAAGAAATACATTCTTGATTTATAACAAGAAGAAATACCCGGCAAAGCACATTCGTGGGTTGGCATATGTTATTGCCACCAAACAGGAAATTTCAAAGACGGAATACAATGGCGGAGAAGAAACGGTTAGGTTTTTTATCAGACTTGGCTTTCAGGTCGAATACCATAAGAACACAATTAAGTCCAGATTAAGCCAAAATACTGCTTCAGAAGACAAGATTGCCAATGAATCGGATATAAGCATACCCAGAAGATCATGGAGTGCTGTAAGCCAAAAAAACGCACTGCAAAGGTTATTGCAGGAACATTATGGACAAATTGAAACTGAAAAAAAGTTTGAATGGCCAAGGACTCCCAATCAAAACAATCTTCCGTCAGAATATTTGGAAATTGTTTCGGCATTATTAAATTACCGGCAACACGAAGGTTTTAAGAAATCCAATTACCCGTTATCATGTGATATGGTGATCGAAAAGCAAAAACTCATTATTGAATATGATGAGAGGCAGCATTTTTCAAAAGCAAGGAAAATAACCTTGGATCATTACCCTTCAAATGTTCAGTTATATTATTCAAAAGAATCTTGGTTAGAAGCCTGTAAGAGAATTAATGCAAAAGATAATGATCCGATTGACAGGGATGAAAGACGGGCATATTATGATACCGTAAGAGATATTGAAGCGTATAGAAACGGTTATAAATTAGTACGCATAAAGCATGGTGAATTCAACTGGGAAGAGCCGGGAGCAGGAATACATCTTAAAAACTTGTTATCGTTCAAGCCGATAGTTAAAAGTAGAACGGAAGGCAAACATAAGATTGCACGGCTGATTGTCACAGGAAATGATTATGATGAAAGAGGTAATTTGGATCGCAACAAACTGATTGAGTTGATTGATAGATTTGTTGGTCAAATGCATGGGAAATGTCAATTCGACTTCTTAATCACACCCGGTGGTTTTTTAACGTTTACTTTTCCACCGAGTATCCGACATGGCATTTCAATTCCTTTTGCTGAGAAGCACCTGATACCCGTTTTACAGCAGGAAGCAGATAGAACAATAAATAATTTCTTTAAAGGCTTATTGCCAGACATTTACATCAAGTTAAAGGAAATCGCTGATTATTTCACTATCGGAATTGATGGTAGAAATTCAATAAATAAACAGCATATCGAATTCGTGGCAGTTTTTGATCTGAAACAAGAAGAGGTTATCCAGTGGACTGGAAAGTTTTATCCAACAGAGCAACAGAAGAAA
>JAKPZU010000032.1 GCA_029559915.1 Bacillota bacterium | reverse complement strand
ATACAGTAGGGGTCTCCCCGGCAAACTTATATATGCCTTGCGAAATTCGTTCTATCCAGCCACTGCGCACATATGAAGTTTGCTCCTTCCTGTCTATTCCGTTTTTTGAAAGCCAGGAAGAAAATAACACGGCATTACGTTGTACCTTCTGAAGAATCTGTTTAATTTTTGTTGCCATAGCGGTAATAATTACCGCAAATATACATTAAAATAAACATATTGTGATATACTGACTTTATAAATCATACTGTAGGCAGCATCTAAAAATGGTTCTTCGTCACATTTGGTGATCGATTAACCGGTATTTGATATATTCAGTTATTATTGTTCTCAATTATCAATAGTAGGCCATAAATCACTTAGCTCAACTTTAAGTTTTTCAATATCTTTTTGAAAATGAAGATTTTTCTGTTCTTCATTTAAAGTTGAAAAAATCTCTATATTTCCACTTAACATAAAGCATACAGTCCTTATAAAAAGTGTTAAAGATCTTATTGATTGATCATTATATAAATAAGGTTTTGAGCGTATTGTCGCATGAGATAAAAGACCGCGATATTTTATGAATAAAAAAACAACACCTTCAAAATCAAACAGTTTATTTCGTCTTATACACTCATTTTGCATCCAGGTAAAATTTCTTCGGTCATTTCTTAT
The DNA here is from genome assembly GCA_029559915.1 of Bacillota bacterium. Classification (GTDB taxonomy): domain Bacteria; phylum Bacillota_I; class Bacilli_A; order Izemoplasmatales; family Hujiaoplasmataceae; genus UBA2289. The sequence goes on along the minus strand of JAKPZU010000032.1, from coordinate 989 downwards.
CAAAGAGATAGCTTGAAGGACGCACAACTCTAAAAACTGTGAGCTTAAGAATTTTTTTGTGACATCTTGTTTTTTAGTCTTTCCATCAGCAAAGCAAAATTCAAGCATCATGTAAAAATTTATGAAAGCAAAAAGATGTTCTTCCTGCTCAAAGAAACACACACCTTGCCTATAGTAGCCAAAAGGTATATGAGCCTCTGGCATCGTCTTACGGAACCAAACAAGACTAGATAATACTTCATTAGATACATACTTGCCCGGCTTTGAGGTTTTAAGTTTCCACTGACATGAGAGAATTGGAATAAGTCCTTTTTCATCTTCCGTCTCACGAATCCAATTGACTTCAAGTTCTTTTCTATGTATTTTTTGAATTTCGAAATCAAATGCGCCAACAGATTCAATATAAAAAAGCCATTCGAGTAAATCCCGATAAATGCCTTCTTTAGTCAGTTCAATGCTGAGTTGACCATTCTTTTTATACACCCTTGGCGCATATTCCATGTAATCGTCCACAGGTTTTGTGACACTGATATATTTTTTCCCTTGCTTTTCAAATATCGAGAATTCATATGGGTATAGCTTGGTGGACACTTTATCTTTTAGCATAAAATGGCCTTCTACTTCAGCGCAAATTTGTAGTTTCATTGGATATTCCTCCTCTCAATATTAAATTCAGTGTTGCATAAGAAAATTCAACTTATCCCAAGAGCCTCTTTGGAAGACGGTTATTTCATTCTTTACCTGAAACACCCTACATCCACATAGATCAAGGGAATCCTGCCAACCTATTATAGCAAATTCTCTGTATTCAAGCCATTGTTTGGATATAGCTACTTCGCTTCAGCCAGCTCCTGCGCTATCATTTCTGCTTGTTTCAGGACGGTGTCGGTTGCCAGTTTTTGCATGTCCGGGGGATAGCCGTATTTACGTAACAGACGCTTGACGGACACTCTTAATTTTGCCTTTACACTTTCCTTGATGGTCCAGTC
>JAKPZU010000008.1 GCA_029559915.1 Bacillota bacterium | reverse complement strand
TCAAATCCAACTTGTTCCTGATCAAGGTTCTGGCTTCTTCATACAGCGCATAATAATTCAGTAATTTGTCAGTTGCCGCTTCAACGTTTTTCTTGGTTAAGCGCACTTCAGTTTGCGCTTTAGTTATAGCGACTTTTCTCTGATTGATACTTTGACGTCTTCTATTTTCCAATTGAAAATTATGATAATCGGCAAGAATATCTTGATAATCTACTTTCGTGTCATTAGAGAATTTTTTTAAATATATTTCCCTAATTGTCGAACTGGCAACTTTGTCCAAATACTCGAATAAAGCTAACTTGGCCTTTTCAATTTCCGCTGGTTTTGTCAAGTCTTTGCGACTGACAATCATCTCGTAGACGAAGTCATATTGATCATAAAGATTGTTTTTCAGAACATTTCTGAAACTTTCCTTGGAATATTTTTTTATATAATCATCCGGGTCCAACTTTTCTGGAAGAAGCGCAACCTTAGTGTCTAGACCCACTTGTCCGAGCAATACCAAGGCTTTGTATGCCGCCTTAATCCCAGCTTCATCGCCGTCATAACAAATTACCACATTGTCTGTATAACGTTTGATTAGATTGGCGTGTTGAATTGTAAGAGCTGTACCCATCGAACACACTGCTTCCTTGATATCAGCCTTATAGGCGCTCATGACGTCAAAAAAGCCTTCCATCAGCACCAATCTTTTATTTTGATTGATAAACGGTATTGCCTTGTCTAGATTATAAAGCAATTCAGATTTGGTGAAAACTTCTGTTTGGGTTGAGTTGACGTATTTGGCCGTATTTTCTTCATTATTGAAAATACGTCCGCTGAAACCAACCGTTTTTCCTGTCTCATCGCGAATGGGAAACATGACCTTATTACGAAAAATATCATAATAATCGCTTTGATTTTTACCAATCAAACCTGCTTCAATCAATTCATAGTCATGGAAATTCTTGGCTAAGTTCTCCCAGAGTTGGTTGCCGCTCTTAGGGGCGAAACCAAGCTCAAAATAACTTAAGATTTCTTCGTCGAAGCCACGGGACTTAAGATAATTCAAAGCGTCATTTCCACTTTCGAGATTCAATAGCTGTAAAGAAAAAAATTGTTTTGCCAATTCATTGATCCGGTAGAGTCTTTCAGTGGAGTCATTCTTTTTGATTGAATCTTTTCTATCTGGTTCTATGCCATATTTATCAGCTAAAAATTGGATAGCTTCATGATATTCAATCCTTTTGTACTTAGAGATAAACTGGATAACATTACCTTTTTCACCACAGCCAAAGCAATTAAATATTTGTCGTTCCTTGGAGACAAAAAACGACGGGGTTTTTTCATTATGAAAAGGGCAAAGACCTTTCATGTTTTTGCCCGCTTGTTGGAGTGATACAAATTCGCCGATAACATCTACTATATCAGCTGCATTTTTAATTTCTTCTACTTTTTTAGAACTGAAGAATGCCATTATCTTCCTTTCAAAAAACTGGTTTATTTATTCAAATTGATTATTAAGATAAACTTTCAAGTCTGTAATTTTTACTCTTATCTGTTCCATAGAGTCTCGTTCTCGGACTGTGACGGTATTATCTACCAAAGTGTCATTATCGATAGTAATGCAGTAAGGAGTGCCAATTGCATCTTGGCGTCTATATCTTCTGCCGATATTGCCGGCATCATCAAAACTTGCGACAAAGTTCTTCATCAATAAATCGTATACTTCTTCAGCTTTATCGTTATGGAATTTTTTTACCAATGGTAAGACTGCTACTTGATATGGAGCTAACTCTTTATTGATCTTCAGCAAGGTTCTGATTTCACCGTTTTCCAATGTTTCATCCTCAAGGTTATCCAGGAGCACCGCCAAGAAAAGTCTTTCGAC
>JAKPZU010000384.1 GCA_029559915.1 Bacillota bacterium | reverse complement strand
AAAGTTAAAGTTGGCAACCGACTTATCCGGGTTTCAATACGTGCAATTAGCAGATATTGAAGGGACTTATCTTTCAAACAAGTTATTACTGTCTGATTATGTTATTCTTGCAAAGACACACCCCAACCCACAAACAGAAGAGATCGAAAGGATTTACAGCGAAATACAAAGTGGTGAACTAAGCAAGGTGCTTGACTTGCTTAACTATGCAATGATTGACGAAACCGAGAAGGAAGAAGGGTTAAACATTATACAGTGTAGTGGATCAAGAACTCGGAGTCATGAGGAGAAAAAAGAGCCTGATAAGTTATATGACCTTTCTACTTACAAGCCAATATTAGATACAAATTTTGAGAAAGCACTCTTGCTTGCATCGCCATCCCTGAGAGTATTGGATGTTTTAAGGTTTATTCAAACTACAGGGATTTCTTCCGGCAAGAAGAATGATATTAGAGAAGATGAACAAGAAAACGATTTAGGCAGCATAAATGGTAATGAAGCCAACGGCATTAAATTAGTTCATTATCAATCGCATTATATGCTTTCTTCCGAAAGAAGGAAATTGTTAAACTATTTCAGCAATTTATCCAGATACCAGCACGAAATTCTATATGGTAAGTCAAGGGAGACACCATATAAGCCAACGTTAACGGATTTAACAAGGTATCTGATTTTTATTGAATTAATGCATGAATATGGTGGTAAAACAGAAAAGTACATTGAGCATAACCAACAACACTTTTTCACATACCTTCCTTTCACAGAAGATCATGATAACGATAATGTTAAAGGCTGCTGCCTGAACATCATTGGTGAGTTTTTATTATTAGTCCGGTTAGGGTACAAGGAATACGATTTCGAATACACGAAGTTGAAAGTCGCACAATTGGGACACGATGCTTTAATAAACACGATTGTTTGCTTACTTAATAACAACTGGTCTGAAAAGGAGATGCATTATTTTTATTCATTGACGTTAAACACAATGCATTACCTTGGATGGAAAAATGCAGTAAACAATACCGAAAAGTACCATGAATTTAAGGCTGAGTTGAAAAACAGGATCGGAGAACTAAAGCACAGAGCCAGTTCACTTCATGAAAATACTGAAAGATTTTATAGAGACATTTGTCCGGTTTTTCATAAAGTAATACTCCGGCTTGCTGATAAAAAATTCGATGTACATGCTACAGTAGGTAATATCATCTACAAGTCACCTTGGGGATATTGCTTTATTAAATCAGTTGCCGCTCCAAACAGGTATACATTAGTAAGACCCGGTTTCCTCTGGGATACCGAACAGAAAGATTACATAAAAATCAGACCGACTGAGGAATACGTTCCATTGGAACTGCCTTATTTTATTATTGTTGATATTTGACACAAAACCGGTTCATATCCAATACTTTACACTCAAAGTCCGCTTTTTATTCTCTATATTTCATTTAATAAGTCCTTGTTCTCGGAATCGATCAAGCAGCCGTTTAACATTGGGATCATCTTTCATTACTTCCATTTCACTTATTTCGAGGAATTTTAAAATAACGGCATCATTTACTAATCCACCCTGCGACATCCGGAAACAGTCAAATTCATTAAGAATCCGTGCCCGTTCCTTCATGTCTTCGAGCATTTTCAAATTTTCTGGAGTTTCTTCGTTATATATTATTTGATCCCTGATGTGATTTTTAATACTTTCTGGAGTTCCAATAATCCACTTTTCACTATTCTGTTCGACTGAATGATTTGAAATCAGGGTATCTAATAAATTACCTGATATTCTTGAAAATGTTCCTTTTAAAGAATTATCAAATTTAGGAGTAATCGTTAGCAGGTATTTGTGGTTAATCGGAAGAGTTATGATATTGTTTATATCAAAAAGGTTATGAAATTCTCCAGTATACATATTTCGGATGCAAACAGGATTATCAGACGTAATAAATTGTGAATCATCAACATTTTTTGTAATTCCGATTCCATCGTCTTTTCTATAATCCACATACTGATTGAATAATTTTATATGATCCATCAGAAATACTATTTTGTTTTCCTCGACAATCCCTCTTCTGAATTGATTGTAATCGATGTTTTTCAAATCAATCTTTTTACCGAAAAAATATGAATATGATCTTTCAGAATAACCGAAAAAATATGAATGTAAATCTTTTAAAAGTTGGACATAATGTTCATTCAGAATTTTATTGAATGCTGGAGTCCTGAAATATAGGCTAATACATCCTACCAATACCATAATTCTTTGATGATCAGAGATTTCCGTTAATGAATCATTTGTAACAAGGTCATATATTTTAGGGTAGAGGCTATCAATGTTTTCAGCATAATAGTTTTCAATAATAGATTTTTTCTTTTCATCGATATTTGGAATAGTATAAAAGTAGTTTTCGGAGCATATGTTGCGGATATTTGTTTGGAATTCTTTCCCAGCAAGACGAACATAGACATAATATTCATGTTTGCCTTTCTTTGTTTTTTCTCGAAAAGCGAAATGTTTTAGATATGATTGTGGAATGTAATGGTGGTTCTTAGGATTCATTGAATGGATTGATATTCAAAAGTAACATCTGTCATGTACATTTTTATAGTCGGATAAGAAACCTCACAATCACAATTAATATTACGAATGTTAGGGATACTTCTTTTTACCACACTATCCTGTCCAAATAGATGGATTGGTCAGGAACGAAATTACTGCTCTAACGGGAGAAAACAAAAATTATGATCAATCTGAAAAATTTGCACCATAGTATTGGTGATGCGAACAAAAAGAGTGATTTATAGTATTCCTTTCTTTATTTTATCGTACAATAAATCTTTATATTCATCATTTAAGATCGGGTCAGTCTGATTTATCAATGGATCAAACCAATTGATTTTATTGTTCGCCCAGTCAACCCAATCATGTAATTCTTGAGATGACCTGCCTTGTATTATCCCGCATTTTTCAACGGATTTAACATAATCTCTAAGGATGTTCGCTTTATGCAGTAGGTTTGCTTGATGAAACATCCTCTTGAACCGTTTAAATTCGTTGTCTTTCTTTTCTTTGAGTTCATTCTCAATTTTCTGTTTTTCCAACCATACCTTGTGTTCTTCCTCACGTCTTATTCGTTCTTCTTTTTCCTTTTTTGCCAGCATTTCAAGCCAGACAAGGATATCCGGCAACAATTCTTCGATTACTTTCATCCCTGTTCCCCATACCTTTTGATGAAATCGAAATGTTTTCCACATCCGGAATGTTAAAATATCGGATGGAAAATATTTCCGGCTATTCCATCCATACTTATTAGCACTTTCTTCGATGCGAAGTTTTTCCTGAAGGCAAATGACAATTTCTTCACCGAACACGATCGCACATGTTCCATTATCGGTAATCTTTACATCATGACCCCTATCCCGTAGTAGTTTGATAAAAGTATTCATGAACCTTAATGCCCTACCAATATTTTTTGGAGCAACTGTAATATCAAGAATTTTTCCAGATGTAGTTATTAATCCAGTTCTGTAATCGGGGTGCTTGTTATTATTTAGATCATTCAAAGCGGAAAGAATTAATGTATCTGGATTTTGCAGTTTTGACGAAACGTTCTTTGATAATTTCTTATCAGATAATATTTCGTTTTTCAAGTCTTTGCGATTTTCTGAGGTGTTTGGCGTTACTCGATCAGTTTCATCATTTATGGTAAAAGTGGCGTTGTTCTCGCCATCAAAATTATCGGGTAATTCTTTT
>JAKPZU010000379.1 GCA_029559915.1 Bacillota bacterium | reverse complement strand
GGATTGACAAGTCCTCAACTCTGGGCAATAAAAATGATTAATGAGCATTCACCGGTTAAAGTTTCGGATCTTGCCAATAGGCTATATTTGCACCCTGCCACGGTTATTGGAATTATCGATCGTTTGGAAAAACAGAATTTAGCGAAAAGGCGGAGGTCAATCGATGATCGTCGTGTTGTCTGGATTGAATTGACCGATAAGGGAAATCGTCTGTTGAAATCCGCACCCGAGGTCGCGCAGGGCTTGCTGGTTTCAGGATTAGAGAAGATCTCAGGAAACAATCTTTGGGAAATTGACAAATCGATGAAAACATTGGTAAGAATATTCGGTGCTCAGAAAATACCGCCTAAACTTATTTTATCAACAGAAGTTAACGTACCGATAGATATGATTCAAAAGAGAATAAATAGCCATACGTCTTTGAATCGTCTTGAGTGATAGATGTTATTGAATTAACCCGTGTTACGCAATACTTCTATAGAAACTGTTGTGTTCCTACTTTAAAAAATATTATTGAAGAAGTCAAAAAGGGTCCATAAGTATATTATACTTATGGAGGGATTGATAGTCGGGCCGCTATCTGATTGATTTGATCAGGTGGCGGTTTTTTGTGGAGGTCAAAATGCGGATACAATATGAGCTTGGAGAATTGACATTCATTGCCGTGCTTGTCGTGCTTTTCATAATTATCGCACTTGGTTTCTTGTATTTTGTTCCGACTATTACTAACATTGCTAAAAAAGTCGTTGATCGCGTGAGGAAAAAACAAGACTCAAGGTTTTTATAAATGAAAAAAAAGATATATATATTTTCAGCTTCGGAAAGACAGGAGGTATGTCGGGGGAATGAGTATGTTAAAGATGATGAAAAAAATTAGTTTAGCCGGTTCTTTGTTGTTTATAATTTTCTTTTCATTGGTTTTAACATTTGCATCTGTTTGTTTCTCAGAACCTGCAGGGAATAAAACATGGGAGTTTTATGGAACAAGCAAAGATGGTGGTTCTTATTATTTCAGTAAAATACATAA
>JAKPZU010000377.1 GCA_029559915.1 Bacillota bacterium | reverse complement strand
ACAAATGCTTCAGAAAGCTGTTCCTTTGTAAAATCCATTGGGTCTTCTTTTTTGGTTTAACATTATTTGCTTGTAATGCAAAACTAAATCAGAAGACCTTTTCTTTTGACTACGCCAGACACACTTTATGAAACACTATCCCCTCATTTTTGTTTTGTCGTTTTTTTTCGGTATATTTTATTAAAACCACCTCCGTTGGAAGAAAACAGCACATACAAAACTTTGTCAGGTACAACATGCTTTGTTCCTACACCTGAGAATACATCATGCACAGGTGGGACGGTTACTGATATTTCTATCCCTGTAGCAGATGAATATGACCAATCCGTTAAGTATGTTCTGACACTTAAAGAGCTAAAATCCTGTAGCGGCTTCGAAAATATAACTCAGGAGCAGGCAGAAGAAATAATTCAGGCACTAGCCCAGTTAAGTGCTTTATGTTATCAAGCTTTAATGAATGAATGACCTTCAAAGATATAACCAGTTCTCAAAATCAAGAAGGAAAGAAAGGGCATTACCAACCACAAGGGAGGTCTGGCTTTATACGCGCGTCAGCAGCAAAAATCAAAAAGATAATTATTCATTAACCTGCCAAAAAGAAGCAGCTCAAAAATTTGCTAATGAGAAAGGATATCAGATTACTGAAGAATTCGGTAATATAAATGAATCAGCATCATCCGATTATACGCGAAAAGAGTTTTATTCTTTGATAAGTAAGGTCAAAAAAACCAGAAGGAAGCCTTTCGGGATTTTGGTATATGTTATAAATCGGTTCTCTCGTTCAGGTGGAAAGGCAATAAGTATACTCAATGACCTTGTTGAAAACTTAAATGTGCATTTAATTGAGGTCTCTACTGGTCTAGATACAACAACCGATGAAGGAATGGTTGCTGTATTAGAGAAGCTTATTGATGCCAAGAAAGATAATCAGAACAGATTAAAACATACTATTCCAGGTATGAAGAAATTTGTCAAATCTGGTCACTATCTTGGTAAAGTACCTATTGGCTACGACCATTTTGGTCCTCGAGTAGTTGATCCTGCCAAAAGGGGGATTGAACAAAAAATTGTCATAAACGAGGATGGATTAAAATTGAAAAGAGCATGGGAATGGAAACTGCAGGGGTTTGACGATGTTGAGATTATTAAAAGACTTAATGCAGTCGGAGTCAAAATCACCAAGCAGAATATAAGTAATATGTGGCGTAGACCTTTTTATTGTGGAATACAGAAAAATGCATTGCTTGAAGGGAATCCGATAAAAGGTAAATGGGAACCATTAGTGTCAGAGGAAGTATTTTGGGGCGTGCAGCAGATCCTTGACGGCAACCATCAGGGTTATCATATACAAACTGAAAATGAATCCCGTCCACTTGTCGGAACGTTATACTGTCCAAAATGCGGAAAAAAGCTTACAGGATACATAGTCAGAAAAAAGAAAAGGCACTATTACAAATGTCAAAAATGCAGGGGCGTATCAATCGCTGCCGATTCTTCTCAAAAAGTAAAAACTCTTGGCGCCCATGAGATGTTTTTAGCTCTACTTTCATCTTATCAGATGGATGAAAAATACATCCAGCCCTTTAAAATTCAACTGCAGAAGACATTTCAGAGTATGAAAGCTGAAACTTTTATGGTGAGGAAATCATATGAGAAACAGCTTTCTGTGCTGCAGGCTGAGCTAGAGACGTTGGATGAAAGGTACGCTTACGGTAAAATCAATGATGACGTTTTGTATGATAAGTTCCGCACTAAAAAACTGGCTGAAATAAATGCTGTAAGAGAAAAAATTGATGATACAGAAATTGAAATATCTAACCTGTCATATTTCATTGATAAGTCCATAGAATTATCTCAAAACATACACAAAAACTGGCAATTGGGAAATCTTGAAATAAGGAAGAGGATACAAAAAACTGTCTTTCCTGAAGGAATTGTCGTGGATACTACCAGCAGGACATATCTAACCAAGAATGTGAATTCATTGTTTCTCGCAAAGTCTCAATTTATGAAGACTTCAAGTGATAGAAAAGAAAAACTCCCCACCAAAAATGATGAGGAGTTGTCTTTAGTAGCGGAGGGAGGATTCGAACCTCCGACCTTTGGGTTATGAGCCCAACGAGCTGCCACTGCTCCACCCCGCAATGTGGGTGCAAAGATAATAACTATTTGCGTAATATCAAAAACCAGACGAACTATTAAAGAATTTACC
>JAKPZU010000365.1 GCA_029559915.1 Bacillota bacterium | reverse complement strand
ACATATTAGCCCCCGTACCCTGCAAAATTGGGAACAGGGACGACGCTATCCAACTGGACCAGCAGCTACATTGATTCGAATTTTAGATGCTCACCCAAGCCTTATTTGAAAAAATTACTTAAAAAATGGGAGCTTAAGGCTCCCATTTTTATTTCGTATAAGGTGTATTATGTTAATTTTAGAAAATCTTCACTACTATTATTTTAAAATAAGCCTTATATCCAAGCATAAAACAAGGTTGTCTAGACTTCTTTTAACAGTAAAGTTATCATAAAACTGAATTTTATTTTTTAGGTAAGTTTATGCATTCTATCCGCATTCGTTAAGACACAACTATTTGCATAGTGACACTATTTTATAATGGTGGGCTTTTGTTGTGTCTTTAAGAATATATGCGGATATATAAAGTAAAAGTATGCTTAATTTATAAGTATGCTTTTAGTGCATAGTTTCCAGTTATAACTTAATTGACTAGCTATTTGTCCACCCTGTGGATGAATAGCTTTTTTTTTGGGAGGACACTGTGATGCTAGCTTTTGTTTTCACCTAAATCCTGTTTGCTGCATAAAAAATTTCAAGAGCTAAACAGGAGTAAATAAAAATGAGTTTAATTATTAAAGCGAGAAACATACGCTTGGATTATGCTGGGCGTGATGTTTTGGATATTGATGAATTGGAAATTCACTCTTATGACCGTATTGGTCTTGTGGGTGATAACGGAGCAGGAAAGAGTAGTTTACTCAAAGTACTTAATGGCGAAATTGTTTTAGCCGAAGCGACATTACAGCGTTTTGGTGATTTTGCACATATCAGCCAACTGGGCGGAATCGAAATAGAAACGGTCGAAGACCGGGCAATGTTATCTCGCCTTGGTGTTTCCAATGTACAAAACGACACAATGAGTGGCGGAGAGGAAACTCGTGCAAAAATTGCTGCCGCATTTTCCCAACAAGTACATGGCATTCTAGCGGATGAACCAACCAGCCACCTTGATCTCAATGGAATAGATCTACTTATTGGTCAACTTAAAGCATTTGATGGAGCATTACTTGTTATCAGTCATGACCGATATTTTCTTGATATGGTTGTAGACAAGATATGGGAGTTAAAAGACGGTAAAATTACGGAATATTGGGGTGGTTACTCGGATTACTTGCGTCAAAAAGAAGAAGAGCGACAACACCAAGCCGTAGAATATGAGCTGATGATGAAGGAACGGGAGCGATTAGAATCTGCTGTGCAAGAAAAACGCCAGCAAGCTAATCGATTAGACAATAAGAAAAAAGGAGAAAAATCCAAAAACTCTACCGAAAGTGCTGGACGACTTGGGCATGCAAAAATGACTGGCACCAAGCAAAGAAAACTGTATCAGGCAGCTAAGAGTATGGAAAAGCGTTTGGCTGCATTAGAAGATATTCAAGCACCAGAGCATTTGCGTTCTATTCGTTTTCGTCAAAGTTCAGCCCTAGAACTGCACAATAAGTTCCCGATTACGGCAGATGGTCTGAGCTTAAAATTTGGTAGCCGTACTATCTTTGATGACGCTAACTTTATAATACCGCTTGGCGCTAAAGTCGCTATAACTGGATCGAATGGAACAGGGAAAACGTCCTTGTTAAAAATGATATCAGAACGTGCTGATGGATTAACCATATCTCCAAAAGCTGAAATTGGCTACTTTACACAAACAGGATATAAATTTAACACGCATAAATCTGTGCTCTCCTTTATGCAGGAAGAGTGCGAGTACACAGTTGCGGAAATTCGTGCAGTATTGGCTTCAATGGGGATCGGAGCGAATGATATTCAAAAAAACTTATCCGACTTATCGGGAGGTGAAATCATCAAACTGCTTTTATCCAAAATGCTTTTAGGAAAATATAATATTTTGCTTATGGATGAACCAGGAAACTATCTTGACCTAAAAAGTATTGCCGCATTAGAAACAATGATGAAGTCCTATGCAGGAACTATTATCTTCGTATCTCATGACAAGCAATTGGTCGATAATATTGCTGACATTATCTACGAGATCAAAGACCACAAAATCATCAAGACTTTTGAGAGAGATTGTTAATGATAGCCAATCTAATCCGAACATTAATTATTGAACTCTTTAAAGGAAATTAAAAATGACAATTCAAGATATTCAATCACTTGCTGAAGCACACGGCTTGTTGCTTACGGACAAAATGAATTTCAATGAAATGGGCATTGATTTTAAGGTCGTTTTTGCTCTTGATACAAAGGGGCAACAATGGTTGCTGCGTATTCCTCGTCGTGATGGCATGAGGGAACAAATCAAGAAAGAAAAACGCATTTTAGAATTGGTAAAAAAACATCTTTCTGTAGAGGTTCCTGATTGGAGAATTTCATCTACAGAATTAGTGGCTTATCCCATACTTAAAGATAATCCTGTTTTAAATTTGGATGCTGAAACCTATGAAATAATTTGGAATATGGACAAAGATAGCCCGAAATACATAACATCTTTGGCAAAAACCTTATTTGAAATCCATAGTATTCCTGAAAAAGAAGTTCGGGAAAATGATTTGAAAATTATGAAACCTTCAGATTTAAGACCTGAAATAGCAAACAATTTGCAGTTAGTAAAATCTGAAATTGGTATAAGTGAGCAATTGGAAACCCGCTACAGAAAATGGTTGGATAATGATGTTCTATGGGCAGATTTCACCCAATTTATACATGGCGATTTATATGCTGGGCATGTACTAGCTTCAAAGGATGGAGCTGTTTCAGGCGTTATTGATTGGTCAACAGCCCATATAGATGACCCAGCGATTGATTTTGCTGGGCATGTAACTTTGTTTGGAGAAGAAAGCCTCAAAACTCTAATCATCGAGTATGAAAAACTAGGGGGTAAAGTTTGGAATAAACTATATGAACAGACTTTAGAAAGAGCAGCGGCCTCTCCTTTGATGTATGGTTTATTTGCCTTAGAAACTCAAAATGAAAGCCTTATCGTTGGAGCAAAAGCTCAGTTGGGAGTTATATAATTTAAAAATATGATTGCTGAGAACTGCCTTGTTTTGAAACTTGGTTGGCTTTAATTAGTTTTTAGTATTCTTTATAGAAAATGCCTCGATCAAGGGGCATTTCTAACAATCATTTAACATAAAATTTCTTATGTGAAGTAACCTGAATGCAGCGGTGCCCCATTGGGGGCGCGTTGTGATAAGCCTCTTTTAGATAACTTT
>JAKPZU010000353.1 GCA_029559915.1 Bacillota bacterium | reverse complement strand
CTTTATTCCAAATAAAAATTGGATAAAGACAATTTTAAACAACACAACCGGATCGATTGATGGTCTGCCTTTATCCATTGAATACATATCTTCTACATACTCTCTTATAAATTCAAAGTCGATTACTTTTTCAATATGTCTTACCAAATGATTCTTCGGTACTAAGGTATCGATATCGATCATTTGAATATTTTTTCTTGATTGTTCATCTTTTTTACTTATCATCTATATCACCATCTATATTATACTACTTTTTACTATAAATGTCTCGCTTATCCGCTAATTTTAGCGCTTTTATTCAATATTTTTTTTACTAAACATGACACTCTCTCAAAACTTACTAACCTAAAACAAAAAGCACCCTATTTCTAAGGTACTTTGTCAACAGTCTGTAAGCAACGGTATTTCATAACCGTTGCTTTTTATTTGCCACCTAGGTAATTTGAATAAATTCAATAATATTTGTCGCTCAAGCTCAAGCAATTTTAGTCAGCGCCTTGACATAAAGAGGTTTTGATTGATATTGTCATGGAGTTGGGATTGTCTTTGCTTAATTATGGCTATCGCAATGTTGACATTCCGATACAACTCGAGGATGTTTATAATCATGATGAATATCTACGGTGGAAAAATTATTACATGGAAAATTTCCGCTTGAATTTCATTGTTTCGCTTATTAAGTTTTTTGTCGTTTTTTCTCTCTTGCTTTCTCCATCATTTATTTATTTGAATATTTGGATAAAAACAATAACAACAGATATCAGCTTTCAAACAGTCATGTTTCTAGGTGCTTACTATTTGCTGTTCTTTGCGATTAATCTTGTCAGTTCATATATTTCAATTTTTAAAATTGAAAGTAAATACGGTTTCAATAAGATGACAAAGAGTTTGTTTATCAGCGATAAAATCAAGAATTTGATTTTGACAGCTGTATTTTTTGGTTCGGCAATATATGGGCTTATGACATTATATTTGACTACAGGCAAATCGTTTTTTATTCTGGCATGGACGATTATCAGTTTTTCGGTGATTTTAATTAATTTAAGTTATACCAAAATAATCATTCCTATTTTTAATCGATTAAGACCTTTACAAGAGTCTTCATTAAAAACCGCCATAAACGAATTTGCTAAAAGTGTCGGCTATGAAGTGACCAAAATCTCCGTTATGGATGCCAGCAAGAGATCAACCAAACTGAATGCGTTTTTTTCGGGTTTTGGCAAGGCTAAACGGATTGTTCTTTATGACACCTTAATTGAAAATTTGAAAGAAGAGGAAATAGTTGCGGTTTTAGCTCATGAAATTGGTCATAATAAGTATCGCCATACTGTTTATAACTTGATGATGACTTTAGTGGTAATTTCCATATACATTTTAGGATTACTGTTGTTTTTTAATAATGATGTTTTTTCAAGAGCCTTTGGTTTCCAAAACATAAATTACGGTTTTAGTGTCGTCATTTATCTGTTGAGTCTATCGCCTATTATCATGATTTTTGGTTTACTTACAAATTACATTTCGCGATATTTTGAATATCAAGCTGATGCTTTTATCGCAAACAATTACTCTTCTGAACAGATGATCAATGCTTTGAAAATTCTCAATCGTGAGAACTATTCCAATCTAACTCCACATCCGCTTTATGTTAAATTTTACTATTCTCATCCGACATTACTGGAAAGAATAAATCATATAAAAGCGCTAAAAAAAGACAAATCCAGTTGATTTGTCTTTTTTCTGATTTATAATTTTTTCATCATTAAGTCCAGGATTACCCGGTCTGTATCTCTCATGCCTATCGACGCAATTTTGCCGATAGCTAGAATTGTTTCATCAGCGCTGTTTTTTATAATTCCAGTAAGCGGGTTATACTGATGATTCTCCATTGCGAGAAAATGGCCGAGAATTGCGGCATCCAAACCAGTAGCGATTTTTGAAGCGCAAGATGGTTTTGCGCCATCGCACACAACTCCTGAAACATTAGCTAAAGCATTGGTTATTGTCATCTTAATCTGGTTTAAATCTCCACCTTTTAAATAAGTGAAAGTCGCGCCAGAAGAAACGGAAGCACTGATTGCACCACAGAAAGCCGATAATCTACCGATAAAACTTTTTTGATAGATCGTGAGCAAGTTGGAAAGAACTAAAGCGCGATAGAGTTTTTCTTTTCCCAATCTTAAGTGACGGCTATATAAAATCACAGGAATCGAAGTTGTCAACCCTTGATTGCCGCTACCGGAGTTTGTAATTACCGGAAGCGCACAACCACTCATTCTGGCTTCAGAAGCAGCGGCAGTGTATGCTTTTATTCGAGTGAATATCGACTGATCATTCTTAAGTAGTGTTTGTCCAATCGAAACACCAAAGTTTTCTGTCAGTCCTTTTTTAGCAATAGTCATGTTATATTTTATTTGTTTATCAAGTAAATCCTTGATCAAATCAATTTCAATCGTTTCAGTGAACTTAAGAATGTTCTCTACTGTTAAATTTGACCGATCGGATTCAACGCCAAAGTATTCTTCATTACTTGAATCCTTTTCATATATTACCATATCATTTTTTACTATTTTTACGATATTCGTATGAAGATTCTTTATTTCGATAATAATTTTATCGGTTTTGGACCAAGCCTTGAAGAAAAAATGAAGATTTAAGTTTGTCTCCAACAATTCAACTTTAACGATATTCTTCAGCAACAATTGGTTTATCACTTTCAAGTGTTTAGGTTTGATATTGTTGATGACTTCAAGTTCAAGACTAGAATCCCCACCTACCATACCGGCAATAGCGCTCGCTTCTATGCCAACCAAATTATTGGTGTTGGGCACGGTTACACACCGAATATTCTTGATTAAGTTGCCAGATGCTAAAATTTCTACTCCCATAGGAATTTCACCCAGAAGTTCTCTGGCTTTAGCTCCAGCAAATGCAATAGCTATCGGTTCCGTGCAACCTTTTGCCGGAACTAGCTCTTCTTTTAAAATACTAAGAAATTGATCTTTAAATTGACAATCCAATGTGTTTACCTCGTGTGTTATATATACTAGAGTAATCTTAACATAGGATGCATAAATTATCAAGAAGTCCTTAAATCACCTTTTGTTTATCTTTAAAAATATCCGAATTGTGATATAATGGATAAAGAACTTAATTACAAGAGGTGGCCATGGTGACAGTGGGATTCAGTGTTATTTTTATTGGTGTTATAATCGTCGCAGCAATAGTGGTATTGATTGCTTTATTTGCTGGCAAAAACAAAAATGACGATTCAAGTGATTCAGGGAAATTATTATAGGGGAATTAGATGATGAATAGATATCATGAAATAGCGGAATTGATTTTTCCGGAGATTAAAATAACAACAGCGGATTTAGAAAAACAATATCCGCCAAGAAATTTGGAACCAGAAGCGATAGTTACTCGTTTCGCTCCATCACCAACCGGTTTTTTACATACCGGTTCTTTGTTTACGTCCTTGGTCAGTTGGAGATTCGCCAAACAAACTGAAGGCGTGTTCTTTCTTCGCTTGGAAGACACCGACCAAAAGAGAGAAATCAAGGGGTCTGGTGATAAGGTAGTTGAGCAACTGATTAAATTTGGAATAACCCCGGATGAAAGCTATGTACATGACGGCGCTTATGGACCATACATTCAATCTGAAAGAAGGTTAATCTATCATACAGTAATCAAAGATATGATAAAAGCAGGTAAAGCTTACCCGTGTTTTTGTACCCATGACGAATTAAATGAAATCAGAAAAGAACAAGAAGCCAAAAAAGAGTTGCCTGGTTACTATCATGAATATGCCAAATGCAGATTCTTGAGTGATGATGAAGTTATAGAAAAATTGAAAAATAAAAAAGAATTTGTAATCAGATTCAAATCATTGGGCATGAACGACGAGAAAGTAATTCTCGAAGATGGCATAAGAGGAAATATTGAATTCCCTAAGAACATTCAAGACGTTGTAATCATGAAAACAGACGGACTGCCGACATATCATTTTGCTCATGTAGTCGATGACCATTTAATGAGAACGACTCATGTCACCAGAGGTGAAGAGTGGATGCCCTCAGCGCCAATCCATTTGGAATTATTCGAACAATTAAATTGGACAAAGCCAGTTTTTTGCCATTATCCGGTCATTATGAAGATGGATGGAGATAAGAGGAGAAAACTATCTAAAAGAAAAGACGAAGAAGCTAGCGTTGATTACTTCTTGGAAAAAGGTTATCCAATATCCGGTTTTCTCGAATATTTAATGACACTAGCTAACTCTAATTTTGAAGAATGGCGTTTAACCAATCCAAAAGCTGACATCTTCGAATTCAAGCTTGATTTCCTTAAAATGAGTCTAGACGGAGCTTTATTTGATCTGGAAAAAGTTAAATCAATATCTAAAGAAGTTTTAGGAAACATGAATAAAGATGATTTTGCGCAAGCTGCTTTGGATTATGCGCAAAATTACAATAAAGAGTTATATGACTTGATTGTATCTGACCCTGATTACTTCAAGGAAATAATCAATATTGAAAGAGACCAAGAGAAACCAAGAAAAGACTATGAGAAATTCAGTGATGTCTTGCCAATTATCAATTTCATGTATGACGAGTATTTTGACCAACTAAGTAAAGAAATCCAATTCAACCAACGCTTTGATCAAAACCTTTTGATTGACCTTTTAGAAGAATATCGTGATTCTTTCACACTGGATGTTGATCAAGAAACTTGGTTTAATCAAATGAAGGAAATTGCTGTTGGCAGAAATTTTGCTAAACGCGCAAAAGACTATCAAAAAACCCCTGAAAATTATATCGGTCATATTGGCGAATACGCAGAGATAATTAGAATTGCGACTTGTGCAAAAACATCAACACCAAACTTTTACGACGTTTTAAGGATACTGGGAAAAGATAAAATCGTCGCAAGAATTAACCATACCATTGCACTACTGAAAAATTGATATATTGATGTATAAAACGAAGAATTTATTCTTCGTT
Source organism: Bacillota bacterium (assembly GCA_029559915.1). GTDB lineage: Bacteria > Bacillota_I > Bacilli_A > Izemoplasmatales > Hujiaoplasmataceae > UBA2289. Next base: position 2,362 of record JAKPZU010000353.1, on the reverse strand, counting down.
TTTTTTAATAAAAAATTTATTTGTTTTTTTACATTAATAGTCTTGTTTTTTAAGTCGCAATTCATATATAATGTTATTATCACCATCTAATTCATCGGGACGTTTTTCCGGTGAGTTATTTTATTAAATGCTACAACGAATTGCTTGTTGATCTAGATAAATTTTAGGAGGATTGAAATGACAAAATATGTAATCAAACGTAATGGAGTCAAAGAAAAATTTGACATTACCAAAATTGCCAATGCTATGTGCAAAGCCTATACCAGTGTCGGTGAAGATGTATCTTATAAGGAATGTTTGGAACAAGCTAAATTCATTACTAAAGATATGTTGCAAGGAAATACAGAAATTTCCATTGAAAACATTCAAGACAGCGTTGAACTTTATTTGATGGATACGAAAAAATATGAAACAGCCAAAGCTTATATCAAATATCGTGAAAAACAACGGATAGATCGAGAAAATCCGTGGGACGACAATGATGAAAGACAAGATATGATTTTGCAAAAATACCTTTTTAACAATGAAAGCAAAAAGGATTTTATCAAAAGAATATCTATTCAAAGACCTGCCCTTGAAAAAATATTTCGCCATAAAGAGGCAATATTTGGTGGCAGAAACCTCTATGCCATCGGTAGGGATGGAAATATCACCGGCAGCAATTGTTATGTAACTGAAGATCCTCAAGACAATCTAGAGAGCATTTATAAGGTAGATTATCAAATTGCCAGAACCTATAGTTATGGGGGCGGGCAAGGCATGAATCTATCTAATATAAGACCAAAAGGTGCCAAAGTCAACAATAGTTCCAATACTACTCCTGGCGTGATGGTCTTTGCTGAAAAATATTCACACACAACTCTTAATACCCAACAAGACAACCGTCGTGGAGCTTTGATGCTGGTCTTGAATATTGATCATCCTGATATTATCGAATTTATTACCACAAAATTGGATTTAAATAAAATCAATGGGGCAAACATTTCGATTGCTCTCACTGATGATTTCATGAACGCTGTTGAAAAAGATGAAACTTGGGTAATGAAGTTTGAAACTCCGTATGAATTAATCGAAAAAAGAGTAAAAGCAAAAGAGCTACTGGAATTAATCGCATACTCCGCTCATACGATGGGCGACCCGGGAATCATGTTTATTGACAAGATGAATGATTATCATTTCTTGAGTGAATATGAAGACGTGAAATTCACAGCTACCAATCCATGCGGCGAACAACCTTTAATGGCACATGGTTCTTGTAACTTAGGTAGTATCAATCTTAACGCTTTCGTCAAGAATCCTTTCAAAGAAGACTGTTTTTATGATTGGGAAAGATTTGATCATGTAGTTGAAGAAATGATTTACGCGTTAGACGATTTGTTGACGCTACTGGGAAATCGTCATGCATTGAAGGAACAAAGAGAACACGTGAAAAAATATCGTGAAGTGGGTCTTGGCCTTATGGGATTGGCGGATTTGGCATTAAGCATGAAACTTCCGTATGGATCGCAAGAATTTCTTGATTTCCTTGACGTTTTAATGAGCAGAATGATCAATCAAGCAACGAAAGCTACTGCATTAAATGCCAAAGAAAAAGGCGCTTTTCCAGCTTTCGATTACAATAAAGTTTCAGCTTCAAGATTCTATAAGACCGTTATTACTCCAGAAGTGGATGAATTGGTAAAAAAATACGGAATGAGAAATTCAAGACTTCTCAGTATCGCTCCTACAGGTTCAATATCCAATATTTTAGGCGTCTCTGGTGGTGTAGAACCTTTCTTCCAGATTTCCTATACCAGAAGAATAATCTCCATGTTTGATGAAGAAAAGAAGATTACCGTCTGGGAAAAAACTCCGATGGCCATGGCTAAGACCATGAATATCGATCCGGAGGATTTACCGGAATGGGCAAAAATAACGTCACAAAATATCGATTTTATGGATCGCGCCAATGTTCAGGCGGTTATCCAAAAATATGTCGATACTGCCATCAGCTCGACATTTAACGTTCCAAATAGTGCAACAGTAGAAGACGTAATGAACATTTATCTCACAGCTTGGAAGAAAAATCTTAAAGGTGCAACTGTCTTTAGAGACCGTTGTGCAAAAATCGGTATTCTTTCGGGTATAAATGCCGATACCAAAGATTTGAATCCAGGAGTAGCCCCAGATATGCACGTGGAAGAATCATGGTTCAACAAAGTCTCGGAAAAGAAAAAAGAGTATGTTACTCATATCAATATTGAAAATCATGAATATAAACCGGAAAAGATGGAAAAGGAATTATGCCCAATGTGTCATTCTGTCTTGATAAAAAAACAAGGTTGTATCCAGTGCAGCAATAACAATTGCGATTATGAGAAGT
>JAKPZU010000373.1 GCA_029559915.1 Bacillota bacterium | reverse complement strand
CAATAGCGCAAAAGCAGTCCCTTTGGAGCAATCCATCTGTTTCATAACGGATCAACAAGAACCGTTTCACGCCATTGCGCAGACGTTCCAAACGAATTTCAATATCGATTACATTCGCAAAGAAACACTCGTTGAAAAGTTAAAAAATCTAATCTGATTTAGTTTACAACAGTTTGAAGATGGACTCGATGGCTTATTCTGGCCATTAAGTCCTTCTTTATTCTTTTAAACTGCAAAAGTCAGGTTATAATATATTTTCCTTAGGAAGTCAACAATTATTTCTCATTAATTTTTTTGGGTTTTCTGAGATAATTTTCTTTGTTAATTTGATAGGCTCTCGCAATTGCCAATGAACCCTTAGGAACGTTTTTGTCAAGGGTCGAACCAGCCGCAATAATCGAATTGTCTTCAATCACTATTGGTGCAATCAAGTTGGAGTTGCAACCAACAAAAACATCGTCACCGATAGTGGTTTTATATTTGTTTACACCGTCATAATTGACTGTAATAGAGCCACAGCCAAAGTTGACGTTTTTGCCGATTTCGGCATCGCCGATGTAAGCTAAATGCGAAGCCTTGAAGGTATCGCCGGTGATAGACTTCTTGACTTCAACGAAATTGCCGATCCGGTTATTTTCACCGATAACGGCTCCATCTCGCAAATGGGCAAATGGACCAACAACAGAGTTTTTCTTGACTTCGGAATTGTAAACCAAGGAATGCTTGCAGGTGACACCTTCGCCGATGATAGAATTATGAATTTCTGTATTAGGACCGATTATTGCGCCCCGGTGAATATGAGAATTACCGGTAATATAAGTGTTCGGATGGATTACTACATTTTCATCGATAACGACATTTTGACCAATAGTGATGGTTTTCGGGTTAATCATTGCTACGCCAGATTTCATCAATTCCTTATTGATGTTTCCCCTGAGGATTGTTTCGGCTTCAGATAAGGTATAAAGGTCGTTGACACCCATAGCTTTAGAGGATTTGTCCAATAAAAAGGTGCCAACAAGGTATTTTTCATCTTTCATGATTTTAACGATATCGGTCAAATAATATTCTTTTTTGGAATTGTTGTTGGTAATTTTCTTTAAAGATGGGACTAAATATTTATTGGTGATGACATAGATGCCGGTATTAATCTCTTTGATAGCTTTTACCGGCTTTGTCGCATCATCTTCTTCAATGATGGCATTCAAGTATCCCGCTTCATCCCTGATTATTCTGCCGTACCCAAATGGATCATCGACAATTGTCGAAACAACGGTTAAATCATGTCTGAATTCCAGATGTTCGTTGATGGCAGCCTTGATTACCAAATCGTCGATTAAAGGCATGTCGCCTGGCAAAATGATTGTATAGCCCTCTTCATCTTTGATATACTTTTCTGCTGCTAATACGGCGTGTCCTGTGCCAAGTTGTTCTTTCTGTATGGCATACTTTACCGTAGAATTCAATATTTCTTGAATTACTTCTTTTTTATGGCCGACGACTGTTATTAATTCATCAAACATCATTGATTTGTAAAGATGTTCTACAATATAGGCAATCATAGGTTTCTTAAGCAAAGGATAAGCGCATTTTGGTAAATCTGTCTTCATTCTAGTGCCTTTTCCTGCAGCTAGGATTATAGCATATTTCTTCATTTTTTCTCCCCTTTAAAAAGCATAAACCTGCTTTTAGTTATTTCCCTTCATTTTTATGAGACTCACAATGTCATTTGCAATCTCTTCAACCAATTCTTTGGTCTTGGCAGAAACACTCACCCTGATTAACGGTTCAGTACCGCTTTTTCTCACCAATACTTTTCCATCTTCTCCAAGCATTTTTCGGTATCTATCGACCAAATCAATTACTTCAGGGTCATCCACTAGACTACGGTCGATATTTTTGATATTAACCAGAACATCGGGATAAAAGCTCACCTCTTGTTTTAAAACCGATAGGGTAGTCTGGTAATGATTCAATATTTTCAGCAAATACCAAGCATTTAAAACGCCGTCGCCGGTTTTTAATATCGTCTTGTTGATAATGTGTCCTGAGTTTTCTCCGCCCAATACGGACGCTTCTTCATCAAGAGCCCTGAAGATATATTTGTCACCAACATCGGTTTGTACGACTCTTATGCCCAAATTGTTTAGCGCCTTAATTATACCCAAATTACTCATTTTTGACAAGACTACCACATTGTTATTCAATAAATTTTGCTCCTTAAGATATTTGGCGAAGATATAAATCAACAAGTCGCCGTCGATAGTCATTCCCATATCATCGACGACCAGGATTCTATCCCCATCCCCATCAAAAGCAATTCCCAAATCAAGATTCTTGGTCCTGACCAAGTCCTGCAATTTGTCTAGATGGGTGGAACCACAGTCTTTATTGATATTGTAACCATCGGGTTCATTGCCGATAACATGATATTCAACAAATATTTGCGGTAAAATTGCCATTGCGGATTTGATTGTTGCGCCATTGGCCAAATCAAGTCCGACTTTCAAGGCTAGCTTGATGGGAAAGTTTTGATACAATTGGTAGTAGTTTTTCAAAATGGAATCAATTTCTATTTCTTTACCAGGTATTACTCCAGCCAAATCGAGGTCATTGTCAATTACCTCTTCAACCAGAAATTCATCTTTTTCAACTGTTTTCTTTCCACGATTAAAGATTTTGATGCCATTGTCATAATAGGGATTGTGGCTGGCGGTGACCATGATACCAAAACAATCGTTATCAATTGTGGCAAAAGCTAAAATTGGTGTCGCGTAGACACCAATATCACAAACATCAAGTCCGGCCATCAAAGCCCCTTTTTTTATATTCTCAACAATCATTGTTCCGGATATTCTCGTATCCCTAGCGATGATGATTTTATTGGTTTTATCTTTGAAAAGATGCATTGCTTTACCAACGCGAAAGCTCATTTCTTCAGTGATGAATTCGTTGGCTTTACCTCTGACTCCATCGGTTCCAAAATATTTCATTTTCCAATCACCTATTCCACAGTCACTGATTTAGCCAAATTTCTTGGCTTGTCAATATCAAGTTTAAGCTCTTTGGCTTTATAGTAAGCAATCAACTGCGTCGGTATGACAGTCAAAAGTGGTGACAAGAATTCATGAACATCAGATAAAATGATGTCATCAGCGCTGTCACTCAGGGCTTCAGTGGCGATGATTATCGTTGTTGCACCTCTGGCTCTTACTTCCTGAATATTGTTTCTAGTATTGTGATTGATGGCTTTTTGAGAAATGATGGCAATCACCGGTACATCTTTCTCAATCAAGGCAATCGTTCCATGCTTTAATTCACCAGCGGCGAAACCTTCAGTTTGAATATAGGATATTTCTTTAAGTTTCAAAGCGGCTTCCAAAGAGGTATAGTAGTCAATGCCTCTACCGATATAGAAGCAATTTCTTTTCTTTAACTTTTTCTCGACTAGTTTTTCGATATACTCTTTCTTGTCGATGATTGCTTCCATAGCCACAGACAATCTTGAAAGTTCAAATGCTAAATCAAAAGGTTTTTCTTCAGATAGAACATAAGCCAAAATCGCCAAGACCGTGACTTGAGCAACATAAGCCTTGGTTGAAGCAACCGCTATTTCCGGACCTGCATAAATTTCTAGAGCATGATCAGCTTCTCTGGCAAGTGTCGAAGTGATGACATTGGTAATTGTCAATACCTCATAACCCATCTTTTTCACATTGACTAAACAAGTCCGAAGATCGGCCGTTTCGCCTGATTGAGAAATCAGGACGAAAAGCGCATCTTTTTCCAATAGCGGAGGATTGTAGGCAAATTCACTGGCGATAAAGACTTCAGTCGGAATCTTGGCCAGATTTTCAAAATAAAATCTGCCGATGAATCCAGCATGCATTGAAGTACCCGCAGCCAGGATATATATTCTTTTTTTATTTTTAAAGAGATTTTTGGTTTTTTCGGATACTTCCAGTATTCCGTTAATCAGATACTTGGAGATGATTCTTCTAATAACGGCGGGTTGTTCGGATATTTCCTTCAACATGAAATGCTCATAACCGCCCTTGTCGATTTCATTATCGGCCAAATCCATTTTATGCTGCTGCAATTTGACTGATTTACCGATGATGTCATAAGCTTGGAAAGTAGTTTTCCCGTTCTTCTGGGCAACAATGAAAGTTTTATCCTCAATCAAATAATAGTAGTCGCTATTTCCAACCAAAGCCATCAAATCCGAGCCAAAGGTCACACCTTTATCGGAAGAACCAATTAAAAGCGGACTCTTGTTTTTGGCCGCATAAATCGTATCATTTTTTTCTTTATCCATGACTAAAAGAGCATAAGAGCCTTCAAGGAGCGAAAGCGTCTTTCTGATCGCTTCTTCTGTGGACATTGTCTTGGCAAAGTTTTCAATTAGATCTGCGATTACTTCCGTATCGGTTTCACTGATAAAGCTAAAACCTTGAAGATACCGCGCTGTCAATTCCTTATAGTTGTCGATAACGCCATTATGAACGACAATAAAACGTTCCGAAGCCGATGAATGCGGATGGGAATTGACTTGGTTTGGCTTGCCATGAGTTGCCCAGCGAGTATGTCCAATTCCGATGAAATTATTCATCTTATAATCATAACTGTTTATTAAGTGGTCAACACGTCCAGGAGTTTTATAAGTAACGTATTTATAATTCTCTTCGTTCAAGAAACTGATACCACAAGAGTCATAACCACGATATTCAAGTTTTTTCAAACCATTCAAAATAACATCGGTTGCTTTAAGTTTACCGATATAGCCAACGATTCCACACATGAATTATCTTCCCCCTATGATAGAAATCATTATATCAAAAAAAATGAACATTTGCAACGCAAATATTCTCTTCTAAAATCAAAAAGACTGCAAAAACTACTTGCAGTCTGAATATAAATTGACTAAAACTGTTATCATAAACATAACCGTTAAACCGATTAGATAAATAACTCCTTCCTGATAGACAATGACATGCTCGTTAATTAAGGTGAAAGACGGTACGAATGATAAAATTATTTTTTCTAAATCCGAGAAATAATCACTGGGAAATACAATCGTCTTTTTGTACCAAAAAACGACTATTGGGATTGTCAAAATCAGAAAATGATTAAAAATCGCAAACAAAAAAAACACCATGACCTGAAGAAAGATTGCCTGATAAGCAATCCAAGCATACAGATCAATCAAAATTACCATTCTTATATGGAAGGGAGTAAACCAATTAACTAGAATCACAGTAGCTAAGAAAGCGAAACCAATTGTCAGAAATGTCGACAAAAACGCTGCTAGATAGCGACTGATGAAAAAATTAATTCTCTGATGTCTATTTTCGGTAGTAAAGACCACTAGGGTTTGGTTTGTTTTTGCGGAAAGTACGGTCGCAATAAAAATCGCAGTGATACTGACCATGACTTCGACCAACAAACCACTTTCAACCAGAAAGGTTTTAAGATATTCTTCAGGATACAGGTCCAACACTTGATATCCCATCTCCAGATTCAAGGAGAAAACTAAGCCTAAGACGATGACAATCACAACAAGACCATAACAGATTATAAATATCGAGGAAAAGAGATAATTGAATTGCAATTTAAGATAATTCATCATTGAATTCTACCGTTGACAATTTCAATAATATTTCTTGACTTATATCTGAACTTTTCGGGACTGTGCGTAGAAATTATCACCAGTCTGGTCTTGGCCAACTCATGCAAATAGCTCAATAAATTCTTTTGACTCTCACTGTCCAAAGCTATTAACGGTTCATCAAGAATAATGATTTTTGGATTATGAATCAGTGCCTGCAATAAATTGACCTTTTGCTTCATTCCATTCGATAACGAACGAATTTGTTTATGACGATAACTTTCGAGATTGAACATTTTTAGCAGATCGATTGATTGATCATGATATGCCGCTTTTCCCAACCCTTTGATTCTGCCAATATTATACAAGAACTCCTCAACCGTGAAGAAATCTGGCATGATGTAATATTCTGGCGCATACCCGATTCTCCATCTTTTCTTTTCGATATTGCCGCTATACTTAACCAATTTCATGATACATTTCAATAACGTTGACTTTCCCGATCCGTTCTTCCCAATCAAAAGATTGATGACACCGCTGTTTAAGCTTAAATTCAAGTCAAATACACCCTTGTCTTTACTATAAGCTTTCGTCAAATTATTGATAGTGATATTGATATTCTCTGATTTTATCGCTTTGTTCATTTAAATCAATCATCTCATCGAAAAATAAATAATCGTCGATAATGAGGGTGTAATCAATATCATTGTAAGAATAATCGATAATTATCGGAAACCGGTAGATTTTATTTTTTTCGCGGTAGACAAGAGGTATGAGATAGTAAAGTTCGTTTTCTAGGGAAAACTCGCCTTGATCCACCTCATTAAACATTTCGTAGTCAGGAATTAATTCACTCATGAGGGCTTGAGGAGCGATTTTTTCTTCACTCATATAAACATTGTTAAGGTCAAAAGAAATGTTGGAGTCGACAGTCCTGATATTTTTAATAATGATAGGATAATTGGTCATACTTTCGAAACGAAAGACCAAGGCGGTTATATATTCGCTGCCTTCTAAATCATTGATAACGGCATAAAGATTATTATAATCAAAATGATTGCTTGGACTAATTTCCCTAAAATCCAACCACACATCGCCAATCTCTAGCGCTAAGGAAACTTCATTGACATAATTTATCGCTAACATGCAGTCCTTCATCCCCAAAAAAAGATTGGTGACTTTTACTTGGGTAAAATCAATTTCTATATTGTACAAAGAATAATTTCTTCCAGAATAAACGATATCTTCGTCACTCTTGTCAATTCTTAAAATGTCTACCGCAATCAAACTATCTTCATTTTTTAATGAACTCGAGACGATATTTTGGGTATGAGTGATGAAGGATTTATCGCTATCAATGAATAAACTGACAAAAAGCGTTTCGTTTTCCGTCATTAAACGGCTGTAGTTTTGTTTGATGGTAAAATAATTGACGATATCTACTTTTTCTTTCATTGTCAAAATCAAAATGCTGCCAACAACCAAGTAAATGCCAATTATCCAAAAGAACAACTTTTTCATTTCATTCTTTCCTTGACGATTTCATAATACTCGGTCTGAACTGTAAATGTTTCCCAGCCACCTTTTGTGGTATTTATCCAGAAAAAATAATATTTGCCAACGCCATTGTTGACTTCGCCTGTACCCCGAGTAATGATTTTCACATAAGTCTTTGGGTCGACGATAATGGAAAATTCATACGTTTCTTTGCTTGAGGTAAGTTTTGAATAGGAGATGCTGGCCTTGATATCTGCGTCAACAGCGCCCTTGAACTTCTTGACATCACCTTTAACATCCAGTTTAATGCCGCCAGTGGCTGATAACTGATAGTTGGTTTCTTCCTTTTCTTCCAAGGTAATTTCGTGTTTGATCGCCGTATAGCCATTGTTATAGATTTTGAGTTTCGTTTCAGAAACAAATTCCACCGGTTCATTATTATGGACAACGTTGATTTTCCAACCCATGAATTTTTTCTTATTGATTTTTTCATAGTTTGATGAATAGTCGCTGTCTTCAAAATCCTTCAATAAGAACACTTCATCATTTTCAAATACAATTTCTTGATAGTTTTGGTATTCTTCCGCCTGTAAGTTAACCAAATTAAATACCATAAAAAAAGTCAATACTAAGACAATTAGTAATTTTTTCATAAAAAAAACCTCCTCTTTGTTGAAAATACTACAATAGAGGAGATAAAATTCTTTAAATTAAAATATTTTCCTTGAAATAATTCAGCGTATCATGATATCCCATCTCAAATCTTTTCTGAGCTTGATCTTGATCAAAGTTCAAGGTGCCGCCCAAAGATTTTGACGGTTTGACCTCATAGAGGTTGATGCCTGGGTATTTATTCTTGTTGATGAAGAAAAGTTTGAACAAATGAATCACGATAATGGTATCACAGCCCGCATCAATCAATGGTTTGATGGGAGCGTTGTCATATAAGCCGCCATCAAAAACCTGCATACCGTCCATATGAACGGAAGGAAAGACAAAAGGGATTGAACAAGAAGCCAGGATTTGCTTCACAACCAATTCTTCCTTTTGTTTATGAAGCGGCGAATAGATTACTTGAGATTCATTCTTGATAAAATGTTTGAAGAGATCGGAAGAGCGTC
>JAKPZU010000345.1 GCA_029559915.1 Bacillota bacterium | reverse complement strand
TCCAGAATCAAGATGCTGAAACCGATTAATATGTATGGTTATTCCAAACAAGTTTTCGATTTGTGGGTATTGCGTAATCAAATGGATAGAAAAATGGCTGGAATCAAATTTTTTAATGTATTCGGGCCCAATGAATACCATAAGGGGGATATGACCAGTGTAATTTATAAGGCCTTTCATCAAATCCGGGAAACGGGTAAGGTTTGTCTCTTTAAATCCTATCAACCTCAATATCCTGATGGCGGGCAGATGCGTGATTTCGTTTATGTAAAAAATTGTGTTGATATTCTGTGGTGGCTTTTGCAAAACCCCGGGGTCAATGGCATTTTTAATTTGGGTACGGGCAAAGCTAGGACATGGAATGATTTGATTAAAGCGGTTTTTGCGGCAATGGACAAGCAGGCGAATATTGAATACATTGAAATGCCTGATTCTATCCGTAATCAATATCAGTATTTTACACAAGCGGAAATGGATAAACTTAAAGAATCCGGTTGTTTAATTAATTTTTTCACACTCGAAGATTCTGTTCGGGATTATGTTGTCAATTACTTGCAAAATCATGATCCGTACTTAATTTAATATCGATTAGCTTTGCTTGCCTGCTGCGAGACCACGGGGATGGAATTTGAGATTGTTTCTAAGTATTTGATATTGTGGTTTATAATGGATAATAAAAATAATCATCAAATAAATGAAAATTTTTTCTTGACAGAATCAGGCGGAGAGAGTAGAAGCTCACTTCTGTTCGTCAGAGATGTTCACGAAGGGTGGTTGAAGTTTTCAACGCGTTCACCGATGGTAGATCTCGAAGTTGTCGGAGAAGTCCTCAAAACTGGCGAAGAAAAAAATTGAAAATTTAACTTGACACACAAATCAGATTGATTTAAGTATCAAGGCTCGTTTCAAAAGGCTCTTTGGAAATTAAATAGTGGGAAAAGAAATTTGTGGGTCCTATTAATTTATTGATGTATCAAGCGAGTTCATAAGGAAGATTTATCTTCCTTTACAGGATTAAAACTGGAGAGTTTGATCCTGGCTCAGAACTAACGCTGGCGGCGTGCCTAACACATGCAAGTCGTACGAGAAAGTTGGCTTCGGCCG
>JAKPZU010000338.1 GCA_029559915.1 Bacillota bacterium | reverse complement strand
CCAAATTTAATTTGATTCGCAATCCTCTGTAACAGGTAACAGGCATATATTTCTTCTGTGCCAAAGCTCTGGGAATCGATAATTCTCTTAAAGATCGCTCCACCAGGAGCAAAGGGTGGATTTTTCCCAAACGCAATACCAGGTTCAGCCATCCAGGCAGCTCCATATATTTTCAGCATATCAAAAGCGTTTACATGCTCAGTGAATTGCGGTGCATTTAAGCTGTGGCGTTGCAACATCCTCTGGCTTTCCCATCCACCTCTGTGAATTTCAAGATATATCTGGTAAGTACTTGCCATTTCACACGCAAGCGTACGGAAGTTTCCTTCGAGAGCAATGAAGTCTTGCCTACTAACAGAATTTTGGCTATTCGTAAAGCGAGTTATATTTGTTAATTCAACTTCATTTTGACTTCCGACTTTTACAATCTTGACAATTACAATGCCTTTAGCCAGTCGGTCTTTCCAGTGCTGAGTTTCCGAAGATAATTGACTTGCACCGGTATCCAATTTTTCCACCAGAACTTGCCAGATAGTTTTCGTTGTTTGGCACCCATTTACAACATAGGGCTCAACAATGGTGAATAGTCCGTTGTTATTATTTACATTCTCTGCAACTATAGTAATCCCATTGTTAAAAAGACCGAATTTTTCAGGATTAGACTTCAGAGTTTGAGAAATACCCTTGTTTACGATTCTTCCACCACCGAGATATTTGCGCACATTTTTTTCATATAGCTGATCAAGATCACCTGTACACTGTTTATATGTTTTGAGGAATTCGTAGAGATCAAGAAGTGTAACCGAACCAACCCAAAGATCATCACCGGAAGGAACCAAACTGGCTTTTAGCTGGACACTGGTTTTGTTTACTGTACTCTGGAGTTCTGTTATACGGTTATAAATTGTTTGGATTGAGATTGATTCAATATCAAAAAAATCACCAAGATGAGTTCGTCCTATAGTTCGTACATCATCTGCTGCTCGTTTTTCAGCTTCATTCAAAGGTTCATGAGTAGCATATACTAATTTGAGTTTATCATTGGGGCCCTTATTGGTGATGAAGTTTCTTATTCGGTTAGATACCTCTTCGCCGATCGATGAAAGATTAGGCCTATTACCGCGCAGATTATCTAAAACTTTTTGTCCTTCAATAAGGATGGTTGAAGAGCCAGAAAAAGCTGACCCATGCTTGCTCTGGACTAAGTACCAAGTATTACCTTCATGGTTACCATCTTCAAGCATGTCACCTAATACTAGAAAGGCAACATCAACACCGCCGTCCCCAGCACCATCGCAGAAAATGATATCTTCCGTCTCAGAATTAAAATCAAGCCAATCTCCAAGTATTTTTCTGGAAAATCTATGACCTAATTCAGTGGTTGAAGGATTACCAGAAATAATTTCTCTTAACCATTCTGTTTTAAAGTCATCATACGCTATTTCTGGCATTTAAATCTCCTCTTTCTCTTCTCTTCAGCCCGCCATGGACTTGGTGCGATTCGATGAGCACCAATGGCGTTCTTGGGGCGGGGTTAAGAAATGTATTTATCATCAATTCATTTTCCTTTTCACTGTCTTGACGCTCTGCCTTTCGCATAACGTTCCGCGCGTAAACGACGAATTTTGACAAGCGCAGCGAAGTCAAAATTTGTGCCGTAGGCCGAGCACGGCGTAAGCCGCGCGCAGCGTTTCACGCGCTGTTATGCGATGCGCGATTATCTTGATACTTCTTTAAAGCAGTTATAACAAACAGGTTTCAATATTGAAGTCTCATGTGACTTGCCACATGAGTGACAGTATTTTTCTTTATAATCTGGGTTCTTATACTTCGACCATTCACTATAACATTTTCGACAAAGCGGATGCTCAAGATTTAAATCAAGTTTCTCTTTGCATCGGATGCAGAATCCAGAACTGACTTTCTTGCTTGATTCAGGAAGCTTTTCCGATTTTTTTGATGAATTCAACGACCAGAGCTTAGACGCAAATACAGGCTTGTTATTAGGAATAGCATTTTTTTCTAAAAACGACTCAGTCAAATTTATGCTTTTAATTTCATCTAGAGGAATTAAGCAAACATTATCTGGATAGGCTGGATCTTCACCTACTCCAATCAACACAAACACATCCTTCCCTTTGCTAAAATCTTTGTATCGATCAAATTGATACTGCTTACAAAACTGTATTTTACCTTCATACAGATAACTCCGAAACTTACATTCGACATAGAATTCTTTCTTGGTTTCAAGGCATTGAAACTTAAAGTCAGGCTCTTTTGATTCATCCACATAATCTTTATTATTTTGACTATAATCATGAGTTTGCTTTAATAGTTTATACTTATTCTGCGGAAAAATTACTTCTCTCGAGTATTTCTCGAACTTTTCACCAATTTTAAATGACTCAGGAGTATTTAGATCATCAACTAACACTTTTGCGGCTTTTGAAAGACTGTCGAAAAATCCCATATTTCCCTCCGAATTTTATTTAATCGCGTTTCGCATAACTACATATATACGCAATACGTAAAACATCCCGATTTGGAATGATATGCGCATTGCGTATATCATTCCAAATTCAAGAAATATACGCAATTTAAATATGATCAAAAGGACTTATTATTTTCTTCAAATCCTTTTCCGCTACATGGGTGTATATTTCCGTTGTTTTACTCGATGCGTGTCCGAGTATTTCCTGGATATAACGTATATCAGTACCAGTTTCAAGCAAATGCGTGGCAAAGCTATGTCTTAAAGAATGAACAGTAGCGGTTTTTATTATTCCGGATCTGACACACCCCTGCGAAAAAACTGCCTGTATGGTTCTGATGCTTATCGGAGAAACTCCTTCCCTGTCTTCAAACAGATATTTTACAGGTTTATAATCACTAATATAGGTTTTTAGCATTTTTAATACATTTTCAGACAAAATAGTATAACGGTCTTTTTTTCCTTTAGCTTCCCTGATATGAATAAGTTTTCTATCCGCATCTATATCTCGCACTCTGAGAACTGCAGCTTCAGACACTCTAAGTCCGGATGAGTATATTAACGCGATCATAAGCCTATGCTTTTCATTCTTATAAGATTCTATCAGACGTTTCACCTCCTCTCTGCTCAGCACAACCGGAAGCTTTTTATCTTTTTTCGCACGGGGTATTTCAAAAATGAACTTTTTCTTTAAGACCTTTCCATAGTAAAAGCGCAACGCATTCATTGCGCAGTTCAATGTCGATGCGGCGGCGTTTCTTTCAACCGCAAGATAATTCAGAAATCCGGTAACATCTTCCTGTTCAATTCTATCCGCATTTTTGTTCGAATATTTTAAAAAATCCTCGTTATACTGAACATATATCTTTCCGGTTCGTCTGCTGTAAGCGCGGATTCTGATTTCTCTAAATATTATAGAACTCATGCTTTTCAAATCATCTTTGAAGCTTTGATCTTCGACCCGTTTTTCAAATGCGCAGTTTTCATAAATAGTTTTCAATACAATATCAAGATTCTTCTGAGTGTCTGGGAATGACCAAAGCTTTTCATTAGCATTCCATCTATATCCGGAGACTAACTTTAGGCCACGAATGATGCTTCTGTCAAAGGGAACAGATAAAGAAAATTCATTTGAAGCATATGCTTTAATTGCAATACTCATAAAATCTTTATGGATCGTATTATAAAAATGTCAAACCCAAAATAAATCAAATAACATACAAAGAGCTACATGCCCTC
>JAKPZU010000330.1 GCA_029559915.1 Bacillota bacterium | reverse complement strand
TCAACAAAAAAAGAGGCTCTGGGACAGGCACTTTATCTGGAACTGGGGAATATCAATCTCAACAGCACCCAGCAGGTAAATGAGGCTCTCAAAGCAAAAAAGATCACCATAAACAATACACAGAAAGGAACGATTCTCCCTCTGGTGTCTAAACATCCGTTTCTTTCGGATTATCTCTCATACAAGGAAATTGCTTATGCTATCTCATTGATCAACGGTCTTCTTTCACGGATCAAAGCCGATACCGGCAGACTATATCCAAAATATTCCCAGATAGGAGCACCCACAGGTCGTTTTTCCTGCTCTGATCCCAATCTTCAGGCAATACCGTCTAATAAAGAGTTCAGGTCATGTTTCATTCCCGCTGACGGTCATAAGTTGATCATTGCCGATTACTCCCAGATTGAATTGAGAATTGTTGCGGAAATAAGTCAGGATAAACGGATGATTGACGCATATCAGAAAGGGGAAGATCTTCACAGGTTGACCGCATCTGTCATTACCGGAAAATCAATAGACGATATAACCAAGGAAGAACGCAGTGCGGCAAAAGCGGTCAATTTCGGACTTATCTATGCGATGGGACCAAAGTCCTTAAAGGAATATTCACTCAACAATTATGGTGTTTCCATGACTCTGCAGCAGGCAAAAGAATTCCGGAGCAGATTCTTTGAGGCATATGAGGGTATCAACCAGTGGCACCAGGATGTCCAGTTCGATTCATCCAACGAAACACGAACTTTGGGTAACCGCAAAAGGGAATTGGAAAATCATGGACATCATGATGATATTGCAAAACTGTTCAATACACCCGTTCAGGGAACATCCGCAGACATTACCAAAAAGGCGTTGTGCCTTCTTTATGATAGGTCAAGGAACACCGGAATAAGAATCGTAGGGTGCATCCATGATGAAATTATTATTGAGGTTCCGGTTGCGGAAATAAATACAGCTGCTCAAATTCTGAAAGAGTCCATGATTGACGCAGGCATAACGTATTTAAAAAATGTGCCGGTAGTGGTTGACGTATCTATTGCTGATAATTGGTCTGAGAAATAGGAATTGTCTTGGTTATATCCAAACAACCCCCTCCACTTCTTTCCCATCTCGTTCCTATGGTGAGATCTCCCAAGCCTTATAATAAGGGAGATGGAAGCAGGAATGACCTTGGCAGTGCAACGATAACGGGTTGAAAGATGCTGGTTTTTGACTGTGATTTTATCTGAGTGGGGGTTGCGAACAGCTTCTTGAAAGTCGCAATGTTCAAATTTCTATTTTTATGCTTTGTTATAATCAGTAATAGTTACCTTGATATAGTCCCTCCTCTTCGGAGGAGGGATTGACTTTTTAGTTTACTTTTACAATAATTAGGCCTAGTCTAAATGAATCGACCTGCATTAAAAATACCCTGTGATCCAAGGAACCGTCGTTACTGATAATATTATTCAGTGAGAAGCCTTGTTTAATTGATTATATAAATACAAAGGAGAAGTTTATGACTTATAATATTTTTAAATCACGTCTTGGAACAAAACTTAACATAACGATTATTACGCTTCTAATAACTTTTACATTGTGCTCCTGTACTTTCTTTCGGCCACAACCGCCCGCACCTATCAAACCGGCTAAAATAGCAGTTGTGCTTGGAGGTGGTGGTGCAAAGGGTTTTGCGCACATAGGTGTTCTAAAAGTATTAGAAGGTAATAATATTCCTGTACATATGATTGTTGGAACCAGCATGGGCAGTCTTATCGGTAGTTTATATGCATCCGGTAAATCGGCTGCTGAAGTACAAAATATCTCAATGGAATTTGAAGTGCCAAACTGGGATGGATTTAAAGCCTACACAGGATTTGGGACATTATCGGGGGAAAAAGTAGAAAAGTTCATTAATGAGAAAGTTAAAAACACCCCTATTCAAAAACTAAAAATTCCTTTCTATGCTGTTGCTACTGCAATCGACACAGGAGAGGAAGTTACTTTTGCCCGAGGCGATACAGGCAAGGCAGTGCTCGCTAGTTGTGCAATGCCGGAATATTTTAAACCTGTTGAAATAGGTCTTCATAGTTATGTCGATGGCTATGTGCTTAATCTAGTTCCTGTGAACATTGCCCGCCGTTATGGAGCCGATGTGATAATTGCGGTGGATGTTTCAAACGAAATTAATGCGGATGTGCCTGAAGGTAAAGATGCTATAAATAAAAAAATTGAAGACATTATGATCGCTAAACACACTGCAAATCAGTTAATTAATGCTGACATCATCATTCACCCCAATATGAGTAATGTTAAATCCAGCGATTTCGGTGGAAAGAGAAAAAGAACAGAAGCGATTCTCGAAGGGGAAAAAGCTGCAAAGATGATGATGCCAAAAATTCAAAATCTTATGGATAGACTGAAAAAAGAAGGGCGAATTTAAATCTCATTCTTTATAAGTTCAGGAGACATTATGAAAATGATCGATTTTATTGATCAAGCTCGTTTTGAGACAAAGTTTGCACTATCTGCTGATGACGCAAAAATATTTATTACCCTGGTATCTATTATTATACCCGTTTGGAAAACCAAATACTTTGGGCATTCAAAAAACATGGATGGCGTCCCCTATTTGTGACGTTCTTTGACTTATTTCTTGTTTTTTCGCTTCTGGTAATACTGTTTGGCCGGATCTTTTAATATCCTTGAACCACCTTTAAACATTGTTTTTACTGCTGGTTTCTTAGACAATTTAATTGCACCTTTAAAGATTTTACTAAATAGACCCATATTTTCATCCTCCCTAAAGTATTAGATTTAAAAAAAACTCCGTTAAATCTTGACTAAAATAGATGTCGTTCTATTTTGAGTAAAACAATTTTCCCCATTGCTGTCATTTCGGACAATATGTCGCAGCCTCAGAATTTCTATTTCTACCTATTTGAATTGCCCAATCAGCTGTTTCAGTATCCGTTACTCTTTTTTTTTTGCAACTCTTTTCTTCGGCGGTGCTTTTTTCTTTACTTCCTTTTTCATTGAAACCATCATGGATTCCTGTTTTTTTAATTTTGATTTTGGCAAACTCTTTTTAGCAATAAGTTTTTTGTCACTTCTATTAATCCAAACTGAATGTCTTTTCATGACATCCATTAACTCAGTTTTTTCTTCCTTTGAAATATTTTGTTTGGCAATTATACTTTCAATCCTATTAAAGATTTTTTTCCCTTCTTTTTGGAATTTTACGCTGACACTTTTTCTATATTTTTTGTGTATTTCCTGCAATTCTTTCTCATATTTCTTCGCCCTGTATGAATTGTATTGCACTATAGCAATTGCCGCAATTTTAATGCCTGTGTTAATCGCAACACGATTTTTCCCATAAAACTTGATAGCTTCCTGTCCGGCTTTTTGGATCGTTTTCCTGTTTTTCAGTATCAATTGCCAGACTTTAGAAATAAAAGGCCCGATCATTTATGCCTCCTCAAAATATTTTCAGACTAAACCAAATGATATTGTATTTATGTGACTAAATAATTGAATTCAGGAATTGACCCAATCCGCATGCCTTCTTAAAATATCTTTTAATTCTCTTTTTTCATCTTCCGAAATGTCTTGACTATCGATCACGCCATCAATTTCATTTAGAATATTCTTTGCAGCGACCTTGAATTGTTCATTAGTATCCTGCTTATACTTTGCATATTGTTCCTGTAATTTCTTTTCATATTGCTGTGCCCTATATGTATTATATTGTATGAATGCAATTGCCGCAATTCTAATGCCCCTGTTAATTGCAACATGATGTTTTCCGTAAAACTTTACTGCTTCCTGTCCAGTTTTTTGTATTGCATTTTTATTTTTCAATAATATTTTTGCCAGTTCCTTTAAAATTGGACCTATCATTGTTCACTCCTATCAATTATTTTCGGGATTGAACTCAAAGCAATTTGTGACGTTTTATGTAATTTATCCAACGCTTCTGAGCCGAATGTGGCCAAAGTTCTCAAATATTGCATTTTCTCTTCTTTATTACTGGCGTTTTCTATCAGCATGCTTAAGGCAGAAATGATTTGATTTGCCATTTCAGTATGCTTTTCCATTGCGAAACGAACTGTTTTTTCATGTTCTTTAAGGGCTGCTATGAATACTTCGCCCTTTATTCTCATTTCTTGTAAATTATTGTATGAAGATATGATATCTTTCGCCAAAGAAAAAATCATTTGTGGATCCATTTTATCAACGGCACCTTTAAGACTATCAAATAAAACTTGTTTTGTCATAATTTATCCTCCATTATATTTAATTATTTTAAACACTTAATTTAAGATTTGCACACAAAAAACTTCATCAGGTTTTTCACTTCAGTTTTAAAATAGTTAAATTTTCCTTTAATTTATTAGATTAAAATTATTCAACAATTATTTTGAACAAAACAACTTCTCCCACTGTTGCCATTTTGGGCAGTATGTAGCTGCAGTAGAAGTTCTACCTTTTTGGGCTATACAATCAGCATTTCCAGCTTCTGCTTTCACATTAAATGGTTTATAAGCGCGAAAATCAATTGTTCTGCTTCCAGCCCAGAACATGCATGTTGCACACTTTTTATCCGTTACTTTATATTGTGCGTATGAAGCCATAATGCCTCCTTTTTAAGCATCGATTAATGGCCGGTGCTCAAAATCTTCTTTTGATACATCTCCAGAAATTATATCAATTTCACCCTTTAACAGATAAACTCTTCTTTCAACGGTGCTGTATTCGAGTTGATATTCAATTTCCATGTCTGACTTAAAGTGATTTCCCTTTTGGGGAATGCTGATGATATATTTGCCCTGAGATGGGTTGGACGATGTGCAATTTAATGTTTCAACTTCCATGAATTTTTTATCAAAATATTCATGTTCTCCCTTAATGGTGTCCTCCAGTATCTCCTCCGGCAATCTAACAAGCAACTGAGCGGCATAGGTATTTTCTTCATCGTCAATACTCTTGCCAACTATTGCCAGGTACATGTACTTTTGAGGATCTATGGGTACAAACAATAAATGAGTATAAACAGGCTGTCTTTTTTTGTATTTTCTCACAACGCAATATCTGATAGTTCCATCCATATCTAGAACCTTTTTTTTAAAATACTCAGATTTAACTAAAAAAATAAGTGACTGAACCGTTTCCAATGTTTATCTTTTCATACACTCTTTTCTTACAATTTTCTAAGGCTTTGGTCACATTCCTTTCTTCTGATTCCGGCATGGAATAGGCCATTCTGATTTCTGCATTTGGGGAAACTGATGCGGGAAAATCAAAGTTGACGCCTATTTTACGGATATAATCCATAATTTGACCTTCGATGATAATTATGTGACCGCCAATTTCCGGCAATACAAGCCCTGCTTTTTCACGTTTTGAAACATCATTCCGCACAGCCACATACTGCTCTGTATCGCTATTTTGTTTCTGACGCCAACTGCCGGACTTAGGACCTTCTGCCGGTGACTTTATTTCTCCGATATAAATATTATTGCCTTTGACAGCTATAAAATCCGGTTTGTTTGCATGCTGTCTTCCTTTACCGGGAATATCCCTGTCGCCGTCGTAATATTCATATCCTTTTGATCTCAAGGCTTCTTCCACTTTCCCGTAAAATTCCCTTTTTCCTTCAAGCATGACTGTTCTCCTCTAGAAAAATATTAAGAGGATAAAACCACCCCTCTGGAGGATTCTGATCTTTAGCTCTAAATAGAGCACGCCAAAATGATTCTTTCTTAGCCTGCACAATAACGTATGGCCCAAATGTTTTATAAATATTTGTTGGTATATAAACAGCGCGTTTCCTACCAATTAATGCAAGAAATTTATCACCGACCGTAGGTTCCGAAAATCTGATGGTCATAAATTCTCCTTAATATGTTTTTAAAAATACCTTCAATGTTGTCTATAGTCAACAGAATATTATTTGCTGTTCTGTTAATTTACGTCACTATGAAAGCAAACTTGACAATAGAAGCTGCGTTTGGCCAAGTCATCCGAGAACTCAGAGAAAAACATAAAATTTCTCAAGAAAAACTTGCCGACCTTAGCAGTCTTGATAGAAGCTTCATTTCCCTCTTGGAATGTGGACATAAACAACCTTCTCTAATTACAATCTTTCAATTTGCCAGAGCATTTGAAATGTCGGCAACAAAAATCATCACACTTGTTGAAAAAAGAATCAGCCAAAAAAATCAAAAGTATAGAAATATTTCATAGACTCCGGTTTCCCTTTTGGATGAACGTTTGACTTCTATGTCGATACCGATACCAGAGCCCCACTAATATTCCGGTAAGCAATAAGGAGAGGACATTACCCAAAATAAATACAATGTCCTTCCTGTATAATGCATACGACAGAATCAACAGCATCCCCATAATCAGGATTGCAAGATAAGAACCGCTCAGGCTATCGGCGGATTTCGTCCTATACGTCTTCATAATCTGGGGAATAGAACTGGCGCACATTACCAGTGATCCTGTAGTTCCCAGTATTTGAAATAAATATGCAGCATCCATAAATTATTTTCCTTTCTGCTTTAAAAATAAAAAAACCTCCCCGAAATGATGAGCATCACTTCAAGGAGGTTAATCTCAAAAATAAAAAAAGCCTCCATGAGCACAATACTCAGGAGACCAACTTTTTCAGATCCCTAGGGCCTGTTTATTCCCCACTTATAAAATAGGGTCACAAGCAATGTTTGACTATAAAATAATGCCGAAGAAGAAAAATGTCAAATAAAATTTTATTTTTTTAACATGTGCATTTAGTCGATGGATAAACACAAGTAAAGATCTTAAAATATTATCTTCGTTTTCTTAATTCCTGGTCTCTTTCCCAGAACGGTTTGTCCGTGTCCAGATATTCGAGAACTTCACGTATATCAAAACGAACATTTCTTCCCATTTTTTTATGTCTAATAGGAAACACACCTTTGAACATTTGGTTTGAAATGGTTGAGGGAGCTAAACTAAGATATTTACTTAAATCTTTTGTTGTCAGGAACCTCTTTCCTGTTTCCAATTCAGTCCATTCCACACGATCAACTTGTGGTTTGGAAGGCGTGATTTTTTGCATCTCCATCTGCTTAAGTCTTTCTTTTAAAGTCGCATTTTCTAATTCAATCCTGGTGAACTCATTCTGCAACTCATATATCAGACTTTGCCAGTTATTTAAGTTAGTCATAGATTATTCCTTATATGATTAAATCATTTTTATAACCAATCAAAGTATGATTGTTAGCAATACACACTCTCTCTTTCAGGACAATTTATCTTATTTCATTTTTCGAATGGTCGGTTTTATTTTATAATTATTAACCCATTCCAATAATTCATGTTCACCTAATTCCGCCGCTTTTTTCGCATCCCGGTATCCCATAAGATATTTTTTCTGGCGAAGATAATTAATGCCTCTATAAAGGTAAGCTTCACCATTGTCTGGACAAATACTTATAACCTTGTTCAAATCTTTAATAGCGAGTTGGAACTGCTCTAAATCTCCATAAGCCAGTGCTCGATTAAGATATGCTTCAACATATTTGGGTTTTATTCGAATAGCTTTGTTATAATCTTCAATAGCCTTCTGATGCTCTCCTAATAAATCATAAATAATTCCTCTGTGTTTATAGGGCATCGCTATTTGCGGATGAAGTTCTATAGCTTTACTGAAATTTTCTATAGCTTTATTTAAGTCGTCAGTCTTTTTATATGCAAACGCCCTACTGTAATAAGCAGTCGCATTATTAGGATTAAGCTTAATGGATTTATCGTAATCTTTTATTGCTTTTTTATTTTGACCGAGGTCAGAATAGGCTTGTCCCCTACGATAATAGGTATCTGAATTATTTGGATTCAGCTTGATTGATTTAGTAAATACTTTAATAGCAAAATCATAATTGCCCTTATCGCTTGCATTCATACCTATTTTATTTAAGGCTGAAGCATCGTGTATTTCTTCTATATTGGACATTATTCTTCAGGAACCTTTTCTCGCGATGAAATATCACGTTTCCTCTTTTAAGAATTCTTTATATTTGAATTAGATAAACTCTTCTGGAGAATCATCACTTCCTCTCCATTTGCTTAGAATATCTGTTATGTATTCGGCAAGTTCATTAATGTCTTTTTCCGGAACTACTTTACCGTTAGCAAGTGTCACCTCATAATGATAATTGTATTGATAATAACTAAAAAATCGAACAACAAGTTTGCCAGCTTTACTTCGCCAGAAATGTGCCTTAATCATTACCGGTCTCAACCATGTGAAAGATGGATCAACATATTCCTTGACACATACTTCTGAAATGGAACACCGTTTATAACCCTTTCTGGCATCAAAAGCAGCAATTCTGATCAATTTGAATTTTGAATTCTTCCGCCGAGTTGTCATGATTTAATCCTTGACAGTTTATATTACTTAATACTGAGCGCGCCATTTTATCATTTCTTAAATTTTTCAAGTTTGAAATCGACTTTGTATAAATAAACTTCAACATCTTGGACTTTCTTTATTGCATAATATAATCTTTCATCATATTTACCGGCAATAATAAGACCTTTTGTAAGTTCACCGTTTGATTTATGTTCTTCAACCCATCCCATGTAACGTGTCAACTGTCCAATCGTGTCATCACTTGTTTGATTTCTTTTTAATTCGATAATAACGTATTTGCCGCTTTCCTTATCACGGGCAAGAATATCTATTTTCCCTATACTAGTTCGATATTGTTGACTAATCAAATCACCATCTTCTTCAATTAAATCATACTTTTTCCCTATTTCTGTTTTATCCCAGTTTTCAATTAAAAAATCTTCCAACTGACTTTCCATGTAAAATAAAAAATTATCGTGAATGTTTTCTTCGGGAGGGGGCAAATCGAGTGGTTCATCTGTTGATTGTTCTGCGACATCTTTCCAAGCTTGTTTCATTTGAGATGAGTAGCAAAAACAAGATATTGTCCTAGCTGATGCCTTGTCATCTATATTATGAAAATAATCTAGGATAGCTTTGTTGGTATTAACAATTTTCTCCCCAATTGATTCACTCTCAAACGAAGCCAAATTTGAAATATTAAAATATTCAATTAATTTTTTTCTATCTTTTAATGAAATGATACTTAGGTTTATAAAAGGATCAAATGCTGCCAGAAAATCGTTTATGGCATTACCGCTTTTACCCGTTAGATTGTTCTTATTGCCTAAATTTATTTCATATAACTTGTTTATGTATTCAGACTTTTTTTTAATATTATCTTCGATTAATATTTTTGTGATGATGCTGGATATCTTTTTATCCGCGTGAATTTGATTAAACATTCTCCGCCATGCACCTTGAGGAATCATTGCCCTTGCTATGGATTCTGTGTCCTTTGTATTTCCTTTGGCATTACGATCTAAGATTCTAATGACATCATCGATCTCTTGATCATTGAGTTCCTTGCTGTCAGTAGATAAAACCTTCTCGTTCCAAAATTTCTTAAATGCACTGCTTTGACTCTTCCACAATGCATCTTTTTCTTCCTGATTATAGTATTTTAAAAACTCATTATAAAATACCATGATTTCATCTTTATTCATAACGTCCTCCTTCGCCAACACGTACATCAATCTAGAGATAGGAATAAGATAATAAGCACTTCTTTTGCCTATCCCCCCAATAATACTTCATCCATAGAATACTCTTATTCTTGTTTATGGAGTAAATTATATTGTTCCAAAAACGGTAATACAACATTTTCCACATAATCGGCTTTTTCTTTATCGCCCCTTTCTCTGAAATATGCGATTCTTGCCAAGAGGCTTTCACGACTTCCAGATAAATCATGCTCATACAAATAAACCCTGTATTTATTTACGATCTTTGCAGGAATGCAGGCAGCAGGAGCATCCGGATTATGTTCTGCGTTATAATACTTGCGAAAAACTCTGTTTGGAATTTCCACGGATAGAACTACATCCCCTTTAGCTCCCTCATCTGGTCCATATGGTTCTCCATCGGAAAACCATATTCCTGCAAAATCACAAGATTTTGTTTTGGGATTATCTTTGAATCCATTCCGCAGGATTTGATCCGCATTTTCAGTAGTTGTTCGGTGAAAGCATTTCATAATGTCTTTTAATTTCTTACTCCTAATCAGGGATAAACCCAATCACTACATATATTATTTATAAATAAGAATACTCTTATTTAACCAACTACTTCTAAGAAAGGGGGAATATTTTAAGTCGCAACAAAGAATAAACCAAAGTTTTAAGAAAATCAACTTGCATCAAAAACCAATTCAAAAAGGAGGAAACAATCAATGTTAAACCAATCTGTAATAACCGGGAACCTGGGAGACGATCCCAAGATCTACTTTTCGCCTGACGGAGTGCCTGTTACGTCCTTTGACATCGCCTTTTCTGCCGCGAAAAAGAAAACCTGCTGGATCAGGGTGGTAACGTTCAACAAGCTGGCGGAAGTTTGCGGCAAATATCTCAAGAAGGGAAACCGCATCGCCGTTTCCGGCATTCTTGACCAGAGCAAGTGGACGGACAAGGAAGGGAACAATCACAACACATTTCAGATCCTGGGCAACACCATCGAGTTCATCAGGATCGATGAAAGCGTGTTCAAGGACGGAGCAACAGCGGAATCAATCAATGACGACGTTCCGTTTTAAACCGGAGGTGATGGATGAAAGAAAAAACAATACGGATCATCATTACGATCATCTCAACAATTGCTGACCTTCTGCTGACATCACGCAGCGGGAAAAGCAGACAGAAAGCAGAGAAAAAATGACAAGTTCAGAAGCTTTGAAAAGAAGCGAAAAATCGCAGAACCTGAAGGTATTCCACCTGGAGGATTCTCCATGGTATTACGTAGAATCCGAAGAAGGCAAAATCTGCTACAAGGTCGGGTATGTGAGCGATACGGATTATTTCTGCAAC
>JAKPZU010000320.1 GCA_029559915.1 Bacillota bacterium | reverse complement strand
TTCTGCTTTGGTGAATGCAATATCCAAAAAACCTTTTCCCGTTGATATTTACAAACCGTACCCTACATTAAATCAGTACTTTGCTTGAACACAGCTAATTTATTCAAAATTTGTAAGATATTTAGTTCTTATATTTTACTGTTTAATAAAAATTATAAAAGGAGAAATTAAAATGAGGTTTTTAGGTAATTTTTTATGGTTTGTTATTGTCGGATTAATATCATTTTTAGCATGGGTTTTTGTAGGCTTGATATGGTGTATTACCATTATTGGAATACCATTTGGTATTCAGTGTTTTAAAATTGGATCTTTTGTACTTTTTCCTTTTGGGAAAACAATACAAACAAATTTTGATTCGCATCCAATTGCTAATATAATTTGGTTGATTTTCTTTGGGTGGGAAATTACACTTGGATATGTTTTAGTTGGTATTTTCTTATATATAACAATTATTGGTATCCCTTTCGGTAAACAATGCTTTAAATTGGCATCTTTATCTTTATTACCATTTGGTGCTCAGTACTAATATTTTTAATAGTCATAACCAGATTGATAAGTTTTTTAAAAAATAAACCATCGCCGAATGGTTTGTTTTTTATGTTTAAACAAATTTAATAAAATACAGAGTTTTGATTTAGACAAACCACTTAATTACCTCAATAAATTTCGAATTAATTTTTAAGGAATATGAAGTAACTTTAATACTTTTATATTAAATTTAAAATCATATTTCTTTTTGTTGAAAAAGCTTCTTTGAACAAAACTCCTCGAAGCTCTTTCATTTTTGAAAAATTTATCTGAGTTAGAAAAAATATCTAATTGGGATTCTTCTAATTTTTCATACTTTAATATATTTACTAATTCTGGAATGTGTTTGACTTTATGGTTAAAAGTAACTAATCCTTTTTGGTAGGATTCAAATCATTGGGTAATAAATCAAAAATAGACTTTTAAAAACTTTAAAAATTTCTTGTATACTTTAAACAATTTAAAGTTTATTAAAATTTTTTTAGTGTTCTTTTTTTTGAATTTATGTATCAACTAAGTTACTTTTTGATATAATAAATATAGGTGATAAAATTGGCAAAGAAGAAAATACAGAATGATTATCAAGCTTTCGGACTTACAAGTTTGGAAGTAAACGAACGAATAAACCGCAAACAGACCAACAAGACTGTTAAATCCAATTTGAAAAGTCCATGGAAGATTATCAGCAGTAATCTTTTTTCCTATTTCAACTTGATTTTGGCGATTATCGCCACGTTGTTGATATTAATTGGAAGCTATGAGAATACTTGGTTCGTGGTTATCGCCTTGGCGAATACCCTGATTGGGATATTTCAGGAATTCAAGGCAAGGGCCATCATTAAAAAATTGTCCTTGATAACCGACTCCAAGGTAACAGTTGTAAGAGAAGGCCTCGAGCTAGAAATAGCTGTTGATGAAGTGGTTATCGACGATATTTTCATGTTGTCGGCAAACAAACAGATCATTACCGACTCTATCGTTGAAGCTGGTGTTTTATCCGTAAATGAAGCAAATATTACCGGTGAGTCACATTCAATCGTCAAAACTGTCGGTGATACGTTGTTAAGCGGCAGTTACGTCATCAATGGCGAAGCTTATTGTCGAGCGACAGCTGTCGGTAAAGACAATTACATCGAATCTTTGCAGGCTAAAGTCAAGACCTTGTCAAAACCTAAATCGATAATTTTAAACTCTTTGAAACTATTATTAAAATATATCGGCATCATTATCGTTCCATTGGGATTGATGACCTTTTATGGAGTTTATAAGAGTTCTAACTATGATTACCTGCCTGATTTCATGAACAATACCGAACTGTTCTATAATGGCATAACCAAAATGGCTGGCAGTATGGTCGCAATGGTACCATCGGGATTATTTCTACTGACGGCAATGACTTTCGCAACCTCCGTAATCAAACTGGCAAAAAGCAAGACTTTAGTTCAAGAACTTTATTCAATTGAAACTTTGGCAAGAGTCGACACCTTATGTTTGGATAAAACCGGAACGATTACTGACGGAACGATGAAAGTGGAAAAATTTGAACTCATAAATAATCCCCCACAAGCAATTGATGATTTTAATGAAGATGTTATCAAAAAGTTGATGTCCTCAATAAATCTGGCTTTGAATGATAAAAATCAAACCGCCGAGGCATTGACTGATTATTTTGGCAAGGAAAACCATTACAAAGTCAAATCAATTGTCAGTTTTGATTCTCAGAACAAGTATTCCTTGGTAGAATTCTCGGAAGGAATTTTCGCCATTGGCGCTCCGGAAATGATATATAAGAGCAAATATGCGAAAATCAAGAAACAAGTTGAAAATTACGCTGAAAAAGGCAAACGTGTCCTGTTGCTGGCGCAAGCGACAAGCATCAAACAAGAAAAAATAGCTGGTGAAGTTAGACCAATTGCCATAATTATCATTGATGACAATATCCGCAGTTCAGCAATTCAAACTATTCAGCAATTCAATGCTGCCGCTGTCAATGTCAAGGTGATTTCCGGTGATAATGCCATGACTGTTTCGGCAATTGCCAAGAGAGCATCAATCATCGATGCCGACAAATTCATATCCCTTGATGATGTGGCAGATAGCGAGTTGGAACAGATTGCCCTTAATTACAATATCTTCGGACGGGTAAAACCTCATCAAAAGAAATTGTTGATTGAGCATTTACAAAAACACGGACGCAAGGTCTGCATGATCGGTGACGGAGTCAATGACGTTTTAGCTCTTAAACAAGCCGATGTGTCGGTTTCACTGGGAAGCGGTACCGACGCTTCTAGAAACATTTCCCATTTTGTTTTATTGACAGATGATTTTGCAGCTTTGCCTAAAGTTGTGAAACAAGGTCGTCAAATTGTTTCCAACTTGGAAAAAGCAGCGGTACTTTATCTGGTAAAAACCCTATACACCATCTTACTAACAGTAATATTGTTGTTCACAACCAACATCTATCCATTTGAACCGGTACAGATGTTTGTGATTGAAACCTTCATGATCGGCATACCTTCGTTCTTTATCGCTCTTGAACCAAACAACCGTAGATTTACTGGCAATTTCCTTTTAAATGTGATGAAAAATGTTCTTCCGGGTGCTTTCATCATCGTCGCCAATCTTTTGGCTGTATTCTGGGTGTCTTCAGCTTTCAACATTGTGTATGCAGCCGAAATATCCACAGTTGGCATCATCGCCGCAACCTTCGCTTATTGGTTGGTTTTAGTCAATGTCGCAACCCCACTCAATTGGCCTAAAACGATAATGATTTTCGCTTCAGCGATAGTTTCGATCATTGCCTTTACCTTACCTGGTTTAAAGGAAGTTTTCAAGTTGGTTGACCTCAGTACAGCCAGTTTCCTTTTGTTACTTTTATTGATGGAAACTTCATATATCATCTACTCCGTATTTAAAAAAGATTTAATTAAATTTTGGCCAAACAAGATTGTCTGAGATAAAATTTTGTTATAATAAAACCAAGGAGGCTTATTATGATCAAGGTTCTCAATGTCAGTGCAGAATGTGCACCATTTGTCAAAATCGGGGGATTGGCAGACGTTATCGGCTCGTTGCCCAATGAAATAAAACGTTTAAAAAACGTTGATGTCAGAGTAATCATGCCGTTTTATAAAGCTATCCCGAAAAAATATAAAGAAAAAGCCAAAGATCTGGTTAATTTTAAGATGGATTCTTTCAAAGAAGAACAGTATGTTGGGATTAAGACTTTAAAAAAGGGCAATATCCAATACTATTTCGTTGACAATGAATTCTATTTCGGTTCCAGAGACGGTGTTTATAATTATGGCGATGAAAACAAGCGCTTTGCTTATTTTCAGATTGCCGTCTTGGAATCATTGAACCATCTGGATTTCATGCCGGATATAATTCACAGTCATGATTGGCATACAGCAATGATTCCGTTGCTGCTAAAGACCAAATACCGACACTTAAACATCAGAACTGTCCTATCCTTACATAACCTTGCTTATCAAGGGGTATTTCCTTTACAAGATTACCAATTATTTCAAATTCCATACGATTCTCGTTTTGAATTTGATGGTCATTTGAATTTCTTGAAATCAGGTATTGTCACTGCGGACATGATTACAACGGTTTCACCGCACTATGCTCAAGAAATACTTACCGATTACTACGGTTACGGCATGCAAAATCTGCTTAAAGCACGCGGTAGCGACGTAATGGGAATTTTGAACGGTGTGGATTACAATGAATTTTCGCCGGAAAAGGATAAATTGATTCCTTATAAATACTCAGTAACTGATTTTAAGATTGGTAAAATCAAAAATAAAGAGGCATTGTACAAAACCTTGAAAGTCGATTTCCCGCTGGAAAGACCGTTAATTTCCTTGATTTCTCGGTTGGTCAATCAAAAAGGCATTGACTTGATACAACGAGTTTTCGAGGAAATGCTTAAAAGCGATGACTTTTCCTTTGTGCTTCTAGGTAGCGGTGAAGAAAACTATGAAAAGTATTTTTCCGAACTCGAGAAGAAGTTCCCGGACAAGGTTAAATCATATTTAGGCTATTCCAACAAACTCGCCCATCAAATCTATGCGGCAAGCGATATGTTCTTGATGCCTTCGAAATTTGAACCATGCGGACTGGGACAGATTATTGCCTTGAAGTACGGGACCATACCAATCGTCAGGGAAACCGGTGGTTTAGTAGACACGATTGAAGCTTACAATGAATATGAAAAGAAAGGCAATGGTTTCAGTTTCACCAGCTTTAATGCCCATGACATGATGCATACAATTCGCTATGCCCTACATACTTATAAGAACGATAAGAATTCTTGGTACGGATTGGTTGAAAATGCAATGATGTCCGATTTTTCATGGAAAAAATCTGCCAAAGTCTATAAGGAAGTATACAAAGATTTGCTGAGGAGGAAAATTCTATTAGCTAAAGATTATCAAGAAATATAAATATAGGAGAGGAAAAACATGAAAAAAGTTTTAGCGTTGATCTTAGCAGGTGGTAGAGGTACAAGACTTGACATTCTATCGGAAAATCGTGTCAAACCTTCAGTTCCTTTTGCCGGTAAGTATCGCATCATTGACTTTACTTTGAGCAACTGTGCCAACTCCGGTATCTACGATATCGCAA
The DNA here is from genome assembly GCA_029559915.1 of Bacillota bacterium. Taxonomy (GTDB): domain Bacteria; phylum Bacillota_I; class Bacilli_A; order Izemoplasmatales; family Hujiaoplasmataceae; genus UBA2289. The sequence goes on along the minus strand of JAKPZU010000320.1, from coordinate 7,761 downwards.
TTTTGACCCAATATTTACCTTTTTCACTGAATGACCATATCGGTAGCGGCAAGCCTTGGGATTTGGACAGAAGGGATTCCAAAGTTACCCTTTTGCAACCGCATAGTGAATGGTATATGGGTACAGCCGATGCTGTCCGAAAAAACATTCATTATATCGAACAAGTCAAGGCCGATTATGTTTTGATTCTTTCCGGAGATCACATCTATAAGATGAACTACCGCAAAATGGTTGACAAACATATCGAAAATAAGGCATCTCTTACAGTTGGAGTTAATATTGTCGATCCAAAGGACGCACATCATTTCGGCATGCTGAAAACCGATGAAAACTTAAAAATAACTGAATTCGTGGAAAAGCCAAAACAAACAACCTTGACCATGGCTTCGATGGGGATCTATGTTTTCAATACCGACGTGTTGCTGAAATATCTCAGAACCATGGATTTGGTTGATCTGGATTTTGGCAAACACATCATTCCGAAAATGATTCATGAAACTGACGTTTATGCCTATAAATTCCATGGTTACTGGAAAGATGTAGGAACTTACGATTCTTACCTTGAAACCAATCTTGGTTTGATAGAAACGGTTGATAAGATTCAACTTGACATGTATGACCCGACTTGGAAGATTTATACCAGGTCCGAAGAATTGCCAGCAGTAAAAGTGGGTTCCAAAGCCAATATCAAACAAGCGTTACTCTCCAATGGTTCAATTGTTGCTGGCAACGTCGAAAGAAGCGTCTTGAGTCCGGGGGTAGTCGTTCATCCTTTGGCTACAGTCAAGAACTCTGTTATCCTGAATGATGTCCAGATTATGTCTGGAGCAGTTGTCGAAAATTGCATTATCGACAAACACACAATCATTGGCAAGGACGCAATTGTCGGTTTTGGCAATGATTTGACACCGAATAAGGAAAGACCGGAATTGTTGGAAAGCGGCATTACCGTCTTGGGTAAACATCTTAATGTTCCAGAAAAGATGAGAGTCGGTAGAAACGTGAGAATCTTCCAGGGCGCAGATTTAACCAAGATCAAGGATGGAATTATTCCTTCGGGAGAAACAATCAGATAAACAAAAAGTCAGCCTCGTAAGCTGACTTTAATTTTTGAAGTGGTGCTCCTACCTAGAATCGAACTAGAATTTCAGCATTACCATTGCTGCGTTCTACCATTTAACTATAGGAGCCTAGTAATTATTATAAATAAAGAGTAATTAAAAATCAAGAAAAATCTTTTTTTAATGCCTGAGGTTTTATTTACATTGATGGGTGTATGTAATATAATTGAGGCCGTGAGGTGATTTTATGCTAAAAATAACAAATGTTTCCAAATCCTACGATAAGGTAAAGAAGGCAATCAATGACATTAATCTGGAGATGTATCCAGGCGACATCTATGGTTTCATCGGCCATAACGGGGCGGGAAAAACCACGCTTTTGAAGTCGATAGCTGGGATCCTTAGTTTCGATAGCGGCGAGATTACTATCTTTGATAAATCAATTATCAAAGACAATCTTGAAGCCAAGAAGATCATGGCTTATATTCCTGATAATCCCGATATTTATGAAATGCTATCAGGCATTCAATATTTGGATTTTATCGCTGACGCCTATGGCGTAGACTTGGAAAAACGCAGAAATTTGATTAACAAATATGCCAAAATGTTTGAGATGGATTTGGTATTGAATAATCCTATCAGTTCATATTCACATGGAATGAAACAAAAAATCTTGATTATGAGCGCCTTGATACATAGTCCAAAGGTCATGTTGCTGGATGAACCTTTTGTTGGTTTGGATCCTAAGGCTAGTTACTTGTTGAAAGAGGTATTTCATGAGTTGGTGGCGCAGGGTTCGCTAATTTTCTTTTCAACCCATGTTTTGGAAGTGGCGGAGAAACTGTGCAATAAAGTAGCCATTATCAAAAACGGAAAAATCGTCGCCAATGGTTTGACCGAGGAGATCGTTAAAGATAATTCTTTGGAAAATATCTTTATCGAATTGTTGAATGAATCATGATGTACTTAAAGTTGATGAAAGTCTTTTTCAAAGAAAATTTGGCTTTCAAAAGAATATTGGGTACTGATTTAAAATCATCGAAAATTAAGACGATTTTAATCATCTTGGCAATTATTTACGGCTTTTGTGCAGTTCTTCTCGGTTTTGGCTTCATGTTTTTTGAACTAGGAAAAACTCTGGTTCAAATGGATTATTTGGATTTGTTGCTGGATTTTGTCTTCATCTATGCGACTTTCTTATCGGTATTCTTTATTTTGTTTAGAGCTAATGGCTATTTGTTCCATTACAAGGATTATGACATATTGGCACCATTGCCAATCAAGAACAAAACTGTAATTTTGGCAAAAATGACTGTGATGTTGACCTTTATTTATTTAAGCGTTTTCATTATTGTCGCACCGATTGTTTTCAGTTATTTTTACTACTCGGGTTTTGATGTCATCAAGTTGCTTGCCGTGATTGTGTTATTATTGATGGCGCCACTTATTCCCCTGGCAATATTTTCTTTTGTTTCACTTCTGATAGCTAACTTTTCCAATCGTTTTAGGATTGGTAAAGCCTTGAATATCATCTTGATGTTTGCTTTCTTTCTTGGCTTTATGTTTTTATCGATGAGTTCAAGCTTTTCGGAAACCAACCCAATAGTTGGTCAAATGAGTTTGATGGAAAACATTTCCAAATATCTCATTACTTCAGTTTGGTTCAAGAGTGCAATCCATGAAGGAAACATTTGGGCTTTTTTTGGTATGATTGGCCTATCCTTGGCAGTTGTGACAATATTCGTCTTTGCGGTTGAAAAATTGGTCATCAAGACCAATCAGAGGGGACTTGCAACCAGAACTTCCCGGAATAACAAGCAAGTTGTGTCTAAGAGCAGAAACATCATTGTCAATATCATCGCCAAAGAGTTCAAGAAATTCTTTTCCATCACCATCTATGTCTTCAATTCCGGATTCGGTCCGATTATGATGGCAATAGGCGGAATTGCGATATTGTTTTTGAAAGAGGATCTAATTGCTTATATCGATGTTTTTGAAGGTCTTGGTTTATCGTTTGAACCAATGTTGTTATTGGTAATTGGATTTATGATGTCGACAGTATTTACTTCCAGCATCAGTCTTTCTCTGGAAGGAAAAAACTTCTGGATACTCAAGACTTTGCCAATAAAAGCAGAAACTGTGATGTTCGGCAAAATGATTTTCAATGTGCTTTTGACTTTACCTGTGGCCTTTTTTGCTTTATTCATGGCAGGAATAGCCTTAAAAATCAATTTCCTCAATCTATTAGTTATGCTTTTTTATATTGCCACCTTGGCTTTCTTGGGTTCGATACTTGGTTCCATCATCAACCTTCATTTTCCTAAGTTCAATTATATCAATGAAACTGAGGTCGTAAAACAAAGTTTGGGAGCCTTGCTGGGAATGTTTGCCACTTGGTTGATATTGACAGTCAACGGTTTACTTTATTATTATCTAAACAGTTATTTTGATTTTGCTCTATTGATGGTTTTCAATATTTTAATCAACACTTTTGCCTTTTGCGGTGCGTTTTATTACATTAAAAGCCGAGCTCAAGTCATTTTCAACAAATTGTAGCGTTTTCATACATTTAAAAGCGTTTATATTTGAATTATCGCCGGCTTTTTGGTATAATTTTTACGGTTATTTAATATAGATATCAATGTTAGAAGAAAGGATTATTTATGACAAAATTTGTTTATTTATTCAAAGAAGGTGACGCTTCCATGAAAAACCTTCTTGGTGGCAAGGGTGCGAACCTTGCAGAAATGACAAAACTTGGTTTACCAGTACCTCAAGGGTTCACAGTATCAACCGAAGCTTGTGTCAAATACTATAAAGACGGAAGAAAAATGGATCCAGCTGTTATGGATCAGATCATTTCTGCTTTAAAAGAAACAGAAAAAATTGCTGGCAAGACATTTGGCGATAATGAAAACCCATTCTTGGTTTCAGTGCGTTCTGGAGCGAGAGCTTCCATGCCAGGTATGATGGATACCATCCTAAACCTCGGTTTAAATGACGTAGCGGTTGAAGGTTTGGCAAAACAAACTGACAATCCTCGTTTTGCTTATGACTCATATCGTCGTTTCATCACCATGTTCGCAGATGTAGTCATGGAAATACCTAAGCATCACTTTGAAGCAATTTTCGACGCTAAAAAGGAAGAACTTGGCATTCATGAAGATACGCATCTATCAGCTGACGATTTAAAAGAAATCGTTAAAGGTTTCAAGGCGAGATACCTTGAACTTAAAGGCGAAGCTTTCCCACAAGATCCAAAAGTTCAATTGATTGCGGCTATAGAAGCTGTATTCAGAAGCTGGGACAACCCAAGAGCCAACGTTTATCGTCGATTAAACAACATTCCTTACGAATGGGGTACAGCAGTTAACGTTCAAGCGATGGTTTTCGGTAACATGGGTGAAGATTCGGGTACAGGTGTTGCCTTTACTAGAGACCCTTCTACAGGTAAAAATGAACTTTATGGTGAATACTTGTTCAACGCTCAAGGTGAAGACGTAGTTGCTGGTATCAGAACGCCTAAACCGATTTCTGAACTTAAAAAAGACAATGAAGCTTTGTACAATGAATTCCAAGAAATCGCTCATAAATTGGAAAAACATTATAAAGATATGCAAGATATGGAATTTACCATTGAAAAAGGTAAATTGTACATGTTGCAAACAAGAAATGGTAAAAGAACTGCTCAAGCAGCTTTAAAAATAGCTATTGACATGGTTGAAGAAGGACTATTGACCGAAAAAGAAGCAGTACTCAAAGTTGATCCAGGTCAATTGGACGCATTATTGCATCCACAATTTGAACCTGAAAGTTTGAAAAAAGCTCATGTAATTGCCAAAGGTTTGAATGCATCTCCGGGTGCAGCTACCGGTAGAGCGGTATTTACAGCTGAAAGAGCTAAAGAAATGGCCAAAGATGGTAAACCGGTTATTCTTGTAAGACAAGAAACTTCACCGGAAGATATCGAAGGCATGGTTATCGCTAGCGGTGTTTTGACTAGTCGTGGCGGTATGACGTCACATGCAGCGGTTGTTGCCAGAGGTATGGGAACTTGCTGCGTAGCTGGTGCTGGTAGTGTAAAAGTTTACGAAGAAAAGAAATATTTCGAAGTTGAAGGCAAAAAATATCATGAAGGTGCTTGGATTTCACTTGACGGTTCAACAGGACTTATCTACGGCGAACAAGTCAAGACCATGGACGCTACAGTTAGTGGCGACTTCGCTAAATTGATGGAATGGGCTGACAAATATCGCGCATTGAAGATTAGAACCAATGCCGACAATCCAAGAGATGCTAAACAAGCTTATGAATTTGGAGCTGAAGGCATCGGTTTATGCCGTACAGAACATATGTTCTTCGAAGGCGAAAGAATCAAAGCAATGCGTGAGATGATTGTTTCCAAAAGCCTTGAAGAAAGACAAAAGGCATTGGCGAAATTATTGCCAATGCAAAGAGAAGACTTCATTGGTCTTTATGAAGAAATGCATGGTCATCCGGTAACAATTCGTTACTTGGATCCACCACTACATGAATTCTTACCAAATGAAGATGATGACATCAAAGATTTGGCTAAAGAAATGGGTATAACCTTTGATGAGTTGAAAGCAACTGTTGAAAGCCTTCATGAAACCAATCCAATGTTGGGTCATAGAGGCGTCAGACTTTCCATCACTTATCCGGAAATTGCCGTTATGCAAACACGTGCGGTAATTGAAGCTGCGATTGAAGTGACTAGGAGAGGTTTGAAGGTTGTTCCAGAAATCATGATTCCGCTTGTAGGTGAGATCAAGGAATTGAAATATATCAAAGACATCGTAGTCAAGACAGCTGATGACATCATCAAGGAATCTGGAGTTAAATTGGAATACCTTGTTGGTACAATGATTGAAATTCCTCGTGCGGCTTTATTGGCTGACGAAATTGCCAAAGAAGCTGAATTCTTCTCGTTTGGTACTAACGACTTGACACAAATGACATTCGGTTTCTCTCGTGATGATGCCGGCAAGTTCTTAGCTGACTACTATGACAAGAAAGTCTTCGAAAGCGATCCATTCGCTCACGTTGACGAAAAAGGTGTTGGCAAATTGATGGAAATTGCGGTTAAGGGCGGACAAGTCACAAGGCCTAACATCAAATTGGGTATCTGTGGCGAACACGGTGGCGACCCAGCTTCAATTGATTTCTGCCATAAGATTGGTTTAAACTATGTATCATGTTCACCTTTCCGTGTACCAATAGCTAGACTTGCGGCTGCACACGCTAATATCAAGAATCCACGCAAATAATTTTAAGTTTTGAAGAGTCTGATAAAATTCAGACTCTTTTCTTTTTTAAAAGAAAACTTTGTCACTCGGTTGACAGCAAGAGTTTTTTTTACTATAATTAAATTGTACTTAGTCAGTTGGAAATCACTCATACGCGACGCACAATTATTAAAAGGGGATCAAGGTTAGCTTTGTGTTGAACGCCTATTAACTTAGGAATCCTAAAGAGTTAACAAGAGATACCCACGTAGAAGGTAGATGTAGTCTGCCAGAGTGATTTCCAAGTGATTAAGTATATTTTTTTCGAAATTTCGGGTGAATTATCATGTTACGAGTGATCAGTGGCAAATACCGTTCTAGGCAATTAAAAGAAGTTAAGTCAACATCCACCAGACCAACTACAGATAAGAATAAGGAAGTACTTTTCAATACCTTGGGTCAATATTTCTCTGGTGGTAGAATGTTGGATTTGTTCAGTGGGAGTGGAGCAATCGCAATTGAAGCCTATAGTCGCGGTTTTCAAAAATGCGATCTGGTGGAAAACAGCACTGAAGCCTTGAAAACAATAAAAACCAATATTAGCAGTTTGAAAATACCGGCTGAAGACTTGATGGTTTTCAAAAAAGACGTATTTGCTTATTTGGCTCAGACAGCGGAAAAATACGATTTGATTATCGCTGATCCGCCATATAAACTCAATCGTTACGATGAACTGATTGATTTGATAACTTCTAGACAGTTGCTTAATGATGGTGGTATAATGGTTTTGGAATCAGATAACACTTACGAATTGAGTGAGGAGTATCTTGATTTAAGAAAATACAAAGAAAAGATTCTCGGCAATTCAAAATTCACATTTTACATTAAGGAGAAAACATAAAATGAAAATAGGTTTTTATCCAGGAAGTTTCGATCCAATTACCTTCGGGCACTTGGATATTATCACCAGAGGAGCAAAACTATTTGACAAGCTCTATATCGCCATTAGTATCAATCCCAACAAGAAAACGATGTTTACCGATGACGAAAGAGTGGATTTGGTAAAAGAAGTAGTTAAGGATTTTGACAACATTGAAGTAATTAAATCCGACATGTTGACGGTTGAGCATTGCAAGTTATTGGGTGCAAGCCACATTTTGAGAGGCTTAAGGGCTGTTACTGATTATGATTATGAATTTCAGATGACTAATTTTAATCATGAAATCAGTCCTGACATTGATACCATCTTCTTGATGACGCAAGGCAAGTATTCTTTCCTTTCCTCATCATCCGTAAGAGAACTGGCACTATTTGGAGGGGATACAGCTCCATTCGTACCACTGATAGTAAAAGAGGCAATTACAAAAAAGCTGAAGAATACAAAAATAAAATAAGCAAGATTGAACATAGCTTAAATCGCTATGTTTTTTTATCTAATAGGAAATTGTATTTGA
>JAKPZU010000311.1 GCA_029559915.1 Bacillota bacterium | reverse complement strand
GGATCATTGCTGCTGTCTATTCCGTTAACACCACCCTGATAGTCACAGACATCGCCTATCCCGTCAAGATCAAGATCAGGCTGCCATGCATAAAAAGGAGCGTTGACATAAACATATTTGTAGTTGTACTTTTTTGTTGTCCAGTTCACTTCAGGAACAAGAACCCGTGAACCGATTGTGAAAATTTTTCCTCCCTTTTTTGTTGTTTCCATTACCGAAGAACCAGCTTCACAAGTTCCGGGAATTTTTGGATCGCACGGAGCAAGAAAAAGTTCACGACGGGGAGTTACGCCAACCCTCGGATTAGGAACATTTACACAGTTATCACACGCATCAGGAACACCGTCAAGATCAGAATCAATATTAAAAACAAGACCTTCGCTGGTTGTGTAGGTTTGATTCTGCAATTCACCGTTGACTTTAATTATAGGCTTGTAATTTGCAATCGGTTGGCCAGGATTCCCGTCATGAGAATACGGACACGCATCACACACATCACCAACAGTGTCATGATCAGAATCCTGCTGGGACGGGTTCCAGATGAAAACACAGTTATCAACATTGTTATCAATTCCGTCTCCATCAATGTCAAGATCACACACATCTCCCAGTCCATCACCATCCCAATCAACCTGATTCGGATTAGTGACAAAAGGACAATTGTCACAATCATCTCCAACTTGATCTTTGTCAGAGTCTTTTTGATTAATACTATAAACTCCGCCATTTGCATAATAACCTGCTTCTTCATTTGCATCATCCGGACAAAAATCACACACATCTCCCAGTCCATCATCATCTTTATCAGATTGATCAGGATTATATGTATCAGGACAATTATCAAAAATTGAAACCACACCGTCTTTGTCCAGATCATGAAAAATCATGGCAAAATTATAATTCACGCCACCGTTGTAATTTCGCTCTTCTGCATCAAAAGAATAACAATCATTTGAATAATCATATTTAAATTCACAACTGCCTTCATATAAGCCGTAAAGATGGTCTCCATAAATATCCGTCCATCCAGAGCAAATAGACAGTTTGACATTCATTCCGATAACTTTTTTTGTATCATAGTCAATAACTGGTGCCCCCAAACTTGACCAGTGTGAATTTAAATCCGTTTTGAATCCCATTTTTATTTTTTTATTGGGATTATCCTTAAAATTAAAAAGATAAACATCGCGAATTGTGTTAAACCCTAAAGATCCAGACACCATTTTCACTGATGAGAATGGATGATCAATTGAAAAAACCTTAATCCCTTCTTCAATATTTTCATTTTCGACAGGAACATACGCTGAAATTTCCAAAGCAGGATAATCTGGTGTACGATCAAGCTGTATGACAGTATATTTATACAAGTCAACAATATTTCCATCTTTATTTTTGTAAAGCTCAATATTTACATCTGATAAATCCAACTTGGAAAAGTCAATTTCGCCCCTTTTAAATATTGCTTTACATGAATAAATATTTTTTTTATCATAATCAATGGTTCCATCAGCTTTTCTTTGAAAATTAAATTTTCGACAGGGTGTCAAGAATTTTTATTAAAAATGTTTTCTGGGATAAAATTCATTTTCCATCGGGGTCGTAATCAAAATCTGTGGGCTGATACTGGCTGCCGCTTCCCTCTTTGTCAAATGATTTCCAGTCACCGTCTCCTGAAATGCTTACTCCCTGCATCCTGAGTATGAGATCATCGGGACTTGTTGCATTTTCAAGTGCC
>JAKPZU010000287.1 GCA_029559915.1 Bacillota bacterium | reverse complement strand
TTTGACGATTCAAATGAAGTGTTTGTGTGAAAAGCCTGGAGTTAATCTCTCACAGCATAGTAGTCTTTGACAAAGCCTATAACTATTACCATCAGTTTGCCCAATGGATCAGTAATGAAGTATACTTTATGACCAGGATGAAAAAGAATGCGGTCTACGATGTTAAGAATGTTACACGGATTCATTATCGCAAAGAAGGCATTCTCGGTTGTAGCATCATTGGTACGTATACATCTGATAAGCATACTTGATGTCAATGAGCTTTTGCGGAGTACAAAACGACTAATAAGGAGCAGATACATACCCCCTGGCCTGCAATTATCTTTTAATATGTAGGGAGTCAGTTTTCCAACCCAAAATATGACAATTGATAATCAGATGTTTATAAGAAAAAATCAAGAATCTAAAAGATTAATCGGACAATATTGAAAAGTCATGGTAAGATTTTATAACTGATTTTTACGTGTAATTTTGGGTTTATGAATTAGTAAGGTTAGATGCATCCAAAAAATTAGTATATGAATTGGTATAGATTTAATAAAAAGGGCATTGGTATATTTTATCAATTAACTATTCTTGTATTGTATACATTCGTTAATTGTACTTCATCAAGTAGTCTTTCGGTACAAAAAACCACCTGTGAATATCAAGAGTCACCATTTTTAGTAAACAGCAAAACACCTCGATTTGGGTGGCAGATATTTTCGGATAGAAATCAGGTAGAACAATCGGCTTACTCTATTGAAATTGCTGATGCTGAAAATAATATAATCTGGAACACGGGTAAGGTAAAATCAAATCAAAGCCAACATATTGAATATTCTGGTGAGAATGTACTGGTATCAGGTAAAGAATATTTTTGGAGAGTTAAGATTTGGGATGAAAATAATAAATCATCTGGCTGGAGTAAAATAAGCACGTTTCGTATGGCTCCATCGAATATAGAGGAAAATGTCAAGTGGATCGGTGCAATTACAAAGAAAGAATCAAATCTGCCCGAGGGAAGAAATTTTCATACCCCGGCAATTTCATCCGATGATCGTAATAAGTGGCAACAAACCAATCCGTTGTCGAAACGAAGTATATATTTAAGAAAAGATTTCTCATCAAATAAATCAATTAAAGAAGCAATCATTTACATAAGTGGATTGGGACATTATGAGCTTTCCTTAAACGGAAATATAATTAGTGATGAACAGTTCAATCCCATGTGGAGTGATTATGACAAAACTGTTTATTACAATGGATATAATGTGACAAAATATCTAAAAGATAATAACAGTATTGGTGTTCTTTTGGGAAATGGTTTTTATAATGAGCAAGGTGGTCGGTACACTAAGATGCAGGTGAGTTTTGGACCACCCACTTTGTTTCTCAAGATGTTCATAACATATGAAGACGGTACCTCACAAGAGATTGTTTCTGATGAGAGTTGGAAATATTCGCCTGGTCCACTTGTTTTTAATGATATGTATGGCGGTGAAGATTATGATGCTCAACTGGAACAAGAGGGATGGGACTCCTTTGGATTTGATGATTCACTTTGGCTGCCTGTTGTTATACAGGAATCTCCTGAAGGAACATTGACACCGCAAGGCACAGCTCCCATCAAGATCATGGAGAAGTTTTCAGCTCAAAATGTGAAAAGAATAAATGATTCCTATGTTTTCGATATGGAACAAAACCTATCGGGTTATCCGATGATAAAAGTACGAGGTAAAAAGGGAGATAGTATTAAACTAATTTTGGGTGAAAGGCTGATGGAGAATGGACTGGTTGACCAAAGACAATCTGGTGCTCCCTATTATTATGTATATACCCTGAAAGGAGATGGAGAAGAGATATGGTACCCCCGATTTTCTTATTATGGATATAGATATATTCAAGTAGAAGGCGCTAAACCTAATAATGCAGAAGATTCAAGAGACATTCCTGTTTTACTTGATATTCAGTCTTTTTTTGTTCATAATTCTTCGCGACAAGTCGGGAGCTTCCGTTGCTCAAATGATATTTTCAATGAAGCGCACAAGATTATTGTCAACGCTATTAAAAGTAATATGCAAAGCGTTTTTACCGATTGTCCGCATCGCGAGAAATTAGGGTGGTTGGAACAGACTCACCTCAATGGACCAGGGCTATTCTATAATTTCGATTTAACTACCTTTATGCCCAAGGTAATGCAGGATATTCGGGATGCCCAGCTCTTCAATGGTTTGGTACCGGATATTGCTCCTGAATATGTTGTTTTTAAAGGTGGATTTCGGGATTCTCCCGAGTGGGGAAGTGCTTCCGTTATTTTACCCATGATGTACTATGAATATTACGGAGATAAATCTTTGATTGTAAATTACTATGACGTTATGAAGAGATATGTTGACTACTTGTCAACCACAGCTAAAAATCATATTGTATCTCATGGACTGGGAGATTGGTGCGACTATAATATAGATCAACCTTATGGAGTATCTCAAAATACGCCTGTACCACTGTCTGCATCTGCTCATTATTACATGGCTATAGATCATCTGGTAAAAGCGGCAGAGATAGTAAAAGAGTCTGAAGATGTCATTATTTATTCAGATTTAAGGGAAAAAGTAAAACAAGCATTTAACAAAGAGTTTTTTGACAAAGAAACGAAACAATACGGAACAGGTAGTCAGGCTTCCAACTCCATGCCACTTTTTGCCGGAATTGTAATGCCCGAGTATAAACAAGCAGTTTTAAATAATTTAGTAAAGAATATCGAAGAACGTGGATACAGACTGTCTACGGGAAATCCGGGAAACAGATACTTGTTTCAGGCATTGGCTCAAAATGGTTTGAATGAGATTATGTTTAAAATGTTTAACCACGAAGAGGTACCCGGTTATGGTTTTCAATTGAAATTCGGAGCTACTACACTGACAGAACTGTGGGATCCGCGTGAAGGTGCATCATGGAACCACTTTATGATGGGACAAATTGAAGAATGGTTTTATAAATCATTAGCTGGAATAAATTTTGACAAAACCCATAATGATGGTTTCAAAACTATTATAATCTCACCACAACCTGTGGGAGACCTGAGTTTTGTAGAAGCTTCTTACGAGACTTTATACGGAAAAATTTCTGTTGACTGGAAAATAGAAAATAATACTTTTACTTTAAATGTAATAGTTCCGGGAAATTGTAAAGCAAAAGTTTATTTACCACGGGAAGATGTTTTTAAAGAAATAGGAAGTGGGGAATATACTTTTACAAAAGTGTTGAAATAAAAAAGGTTATTAAGCGCAGAGCAATGTATAATGTATTATAGGCGATGTATTATAGACGGTGTGCCGCATTAGAAAGGACCGCAAGACTGTAATCTTCACACTTATCTTTTTATTAATGTTGTTAATACACAATCAAAATTACTTACTGTTGCATGTCCTCCGTGTTCTTCACAAGATTCATAAGTAATACCCTCAATGTACACTTTTTGTCCTTTATCGGATACGTCTCATTCTTTTGCAAAATCGTGGAAATTACAAATCCTGAAAATCATCATAGACATATGATCTACAACAACATATAAGGTAGTTTGTTGGGTTTGGGCATTATAAATAATCCATATGAAATTTCAATTGTCTTTTAATAAGTCAATTGTCGTCATGATCATAGCTGAGGCATTCATGATTGACGATGAAAGATTCATGGATACCCTCATCAACCGGGGTGAAACTTT
>JAKPZU010000234.1 GCA_029559915.1 Bacillota bacterium | reverse complement strand
TTGTGAATGATGATGACATGGGGCTTTGGACAACCAATGGTTTAGAGCAAAAGTATTTGGATAATGTGCGCATGCGTGTCGATACACCGACCTTATATATTGCCGATAAGTTAAATCTTTTTAACCCATAACCCTCTGTACACGACAAATTTCACAGAACCCTTATCCTATCAGGATTCTGCCTTCTTAAAATTGCCAAAATTTCCTTAAACTCTTCTTTTTTCCCAAAACCAATTAAACGCTGAATCGCCATTTGAACATAGTCTAAACCATAGCGAAATAAACTCATTGAGAGTCGTCCATGCTTCTTTATTTTTATCGCTTTTTTTTGATCATGTTGCCATTCACCCGTTAAGTAACACCAACAGAAGCTTATAGCTAACACCGCAATCAATTTTTTCACTCGTCTAGGGTCTGTCAAGCGCGTATTTTCAAGATTAAACCCGCGTCCTTTGAGACAACTGAATAAGGTTTCAATTTCCCAGCGTAATGCATAATCCTGAATAGCATTGGCATTAAACTGAGGAGAAACGACGAGTAAAAGCTCTCCATTTTCTAACTGTAGTGCACTTATATATAGTTTCACCCGACCAACCAAAATCCGTCGTTTACGACATTCAATTTGACCAACTTTAAGATGGCGAAATAAATCACTAATTTTATGATTCTTTCCTAAATGATTGGTGACAATGAAGTTTTTTTAACACGAATGCAGAAGTTGATGTCTTGTTCAATTAACCATGTAAACCACTGCTCACCGATAAACTCTCTGTCTGCGAACACATTCACAATACGGTCTTTACCAAAAATGGCTATAAAGCGTTGAATCAAAGCAATGCGCTCTTTCGTATCTGAATTTCCACGTTTATTAAGCAATGTCCAAAGGATAGGTATCGCTATTCCACGATAAACGATTGCGAGCATCAGGATATTAATATTTCGTTTTCCCCATTTCCAATTGGTTCTATCTAAAGTCAGTTGCACTTGGTCGAATGAAAACATATTGAAAATCAACTGAGAAATTTGACGATAATCAAAATACTGACCTGCAAAGAAGCGCTGCATACGTCGATAAAATGATTGTGGTAAGCACTTGATGGGCAAGGCTTTAGATGCAGAAGAAAGATTACATGTTTGCTTTAAAATAATCACAAGCATGATGAGCGCAAAGCACTTTAAATGTGACTTGTTCCATTTTAGAGATTTGTTTAAGATAAGATATAACTCATTGAGATGTGTCATAGTATTCGTCGTTAGAAAACAATTATTATGACATTATTTCAATGAGTTATCTATTTTTGTCGTGTACAGAGTATCATTTTAGTGGGCTACATAGAGTGAGTCCACATGGCTAAAAATAATTGGAGATATAAGATGACTATTCCCGAAATTGAAAATGGTGTCCAGACTACCAATACCCTTAGTAATAATCTCGGTGCAAAAATCACTAAGTTTGGTATAGGTGGCATCTACGTTGCCATGACGATAATATATTTGTGGTTTGGTGGCATGAAATTCACTAGCTACGAAGCAAACGGTATACATGGTTTTGTTAGTAATAGCCCTCTGCTTTCGTGGATGTATAGCTTCCTCAGCATTCAAGGATTCTCAAATTTTCTGGGTGTGCTTGAAATTTCAGTTGGCCTGTTAATCGCTGCACGAGTTTTCTCCCCTAAGCTCGCAATCTTGGGCGGTGTACTTTCAACCGGACTCTTTTTTACGACATTGTCGTTCATGCTGACTACACCCGGTGTTTTTGAGGCATCTCTTGGGTTTCCTGCGATCTCT
>JAKPZU010000226.1 GCA_029559915.1 Bacillota bacterium | reverse complement strand
GCTTCAGATATGCATTATTTTCTCTTGTGTACAGGGTATAAATCTCAGGAGTATGATGCTTCAAGTCATTTTTATTGTGCCCGGAAGATATAAATGAATAGTAACCACCGGGTTCAACAATCAATTTACACGAATGGTAAGTATCGCCCTGCAAATAGATGAGAGAAAAGAAGGAGGTCTTGGGTATTTCTCTTTTAATAATGAATCTTCCCTGACTGTCTGGTTTAATTCTTGTAAATGTTCCCAATTCGTAATATTCACTAAGAGAATATTCTATTGTTTTAACACTATCATAACCGAGGATTTGACCCTCAATTATTACAATACCTCCCTGACTATAAGAATTGATTGAAAAGAATAGAAATAACAATGGAATACTAGCTTTTTTCACTTTTTCCCGAATTATCAGTCTCTTGAGTTATTTAAAAATTGGTGCTAACGTTCGGCGGTATGTGCATGTTGCCGCAGCATCGCGGTGGCGCGTGTTTTTGCACTCGTGGTGCGATACGGGATTATGCGTTTATTACTTTATTCTCGCGTTTGCAAAAACCCTGACACCAGCAGGGGGACCCCGGCGGGAGCCGGGGCGGGCCGTGGCGCCAGCCACAAAACCGCCTCTTTAGTTACTCAATTGTCGCGCCACGGAGCGGCAATTGCATATACCGACCTGTTAGGCAACGTGTTTAGTTTCTTTTAATTACCCCAGATAAGAATGCGTGATCCCATTCTCCAATTTTCTCATTTTGGTAATAAAACTCTAATTCATCAATCCAATCACCAGTGAATTCTCTTTGAAGAATTGATTCTATGAGAATTATAGTCGTTTGTTCACCACCCATTGATCCTTGCAAATAGTCGTACCAGCTACGAAAATTGCCCAAGCTGTCGGGAATACTGAAACCTATGTTTTCTTTCAGATTGACTTTTAGCACTTTATGGCCTTCTGAATTTTCCTCAAGACTCAAAGTTTCAATTTTGAGGTTGTGAAAATTTACTTTTGAAACAGAGTCGAGTAAGATTGTTATTTTCTTTTCTAAGGTTTGATTTTTGGGGATATAAAGGAAATGTTTAACTGTTGGAACAAGTTTAATTGAGCCACTAATAGAATCGAAGACT
>JAKPZU010000221.1 GCA_029559915.1 Bacillota bacterium | reverse complement strand
AAAACCAACTGAACAAAAAAGCATTCAAGCTCGTATAATTCAATATGCAACTGAGATAGGCTGGAATTTTGTATCGCAGAATGAAGCTGAGAAACGCAGAGGTTTTGATATTACGGCCGTCTCACCACGAGAACAAGCCAAAAACGCAAGCCGTTTTTTTTCTGACACTTTATTTAACAAGGTAATACAGTTCAATCCAAAGTATAAAGACAAAAAAGAAGATTTACTGCGTTTGTTGGATTCACCATTGTCAACAATCTACGGGAACCGTGATTTCCATCAATACTTGCAAGGCCAAAAAACTTTTTTCAGTAATGAAGAAAATCGTGAGTTTAATCTCATTTTGATTAATTATGAACATCCTGATGAAAACATATTTGAAGTAACTGAAGAATATTATTTATTCAACGGCCAATATGCTAATCGTGAGGATGTTGTTTTCTTAATTAATGGCATCCCGGTAGTTGTTATTGAATGTAAAAATGCAACAAAAGACGAAGCATTAGCTATCGGTATTGACCAGATTAGGAGATATCACCGGGAAACGCCTGAATTGATGGTGCCCCAGCAATTATTTACCACAACAGAAAGCATCGGATTTTCATATGGTGTAACATGGAATACAATCAGGAGAAACATTTTTAACTGGAAATGCGAAGAAATCGGCAAGCTTGAAGCAAAAGTAAAATCATTCTGTGACCAGCAACACTTACTGGACCTGATAAAAAAATTCATCCTCTTTGCAGAACAAAATGAGGAATTAAACAAATATATCTTACGACAGCATCAGAAGACAGCCGTTGATAAAGCAGTTGAAAGAGCCTTAAATCCAACTAAGACAAGGGGATTAATCTGGCATACACAGGGAAGCGGGAAGACGTACACAATGATTAAAACGGCTGAATTGCTTTTTAAGGCCTCAGAAGCAGAAAAACCCACCATTTTGCTGATGATTGACCGCAATGAACTGGAAGACCAAATGTTGAAGAACCTTCAGTCTGTTGGTGTAAATAATGTCGTATGCGCTGAGAGCATTCACGATTTGCAGAAGCTCCTGAAAAGGGATTACAGAGGAATCATTGTAAGCATGGTTCATAAGTTCAGAGACATGCCTTCTGATATAAACCTACGAAAGAACAACTATGTGTTGATTGATGAAGCGCATAGGACAACGGGTGGAGATTTGGGTAATTTTCTGATGGCTGCGTTGCCAAATGCAACATTTATAGGCTTTACTGGCACTCCTATTGATAAAACGGTATACGGCAGGGGGACATTTAAAACCTTTGGAATTGATGACGAAAATGGTTATCTGCATAAGTATTCCATCGCAGATAGCATTGAAGACGGGACTACTTTACCACTATTTTATGGAATGGCTCCAAATGACTTATTAGTACCAAAGGAAATTTTGGAAAAGGAGTTCTTAACCTTGGCTGAAGCATATGGTGTCAATGATATTGAAGAATTAAACAAAATACTTGAGCGTGCGATAAATACAAAAAACTTCCTTAAAGGGAAGGAGAGAGTCAATAAAGTAGCCGAATATGTAGCCAAACATTATAAAGAAAATGTCGAACCCATGGGTTACAAGGCATTCATGGTGGCAGTTGACCGTCCGGCATGTGCAATGTATAAAAAAGCACTGGACAAATTTTTATCACCGGAATACTCTGAGGTTGTTTTTACGGGCAGCAATAATGACAGTGCAGACCTTAAAGCACACCATATCGATGAACGAAGGGAAAAAGAGATACGTAAGCAGTTTACAAAGATTGGCGAAATGCCAAAAATTCTGATTGTAACAGAAAAATTATTAACTGGCTACGATGCACCCATTTTATATGCCATGTATCTTGACAAACCCATGCGAGACCATACTCTTCTACAGGCAATTGCGAGAGTTAACAGGCCATACGAGAACGAGGAAAGGGAGATGGTAAAAACTCACGGATTTGTTCTTGATTTTGTTGGCATATTTGAAAATCTGGAAAAAGCCTTAGCATTCGACAGTGATGAAATTAATGCAATTGTAAAAGACATTCAGTTGCTTAAATACCTGTTTCAGTCCAAGATGGAAAAAGATGTTCCACCATATCTGGAACTGATACAGCATGGCTTTATTGATAAGGATACTGATAATTTAATAGACCATTTCCGGGATAAATCAAAGCGTAAAGAGTTCTTCAAACTCTACAAAGAAGTGGAAATGCTTTATGAAATTATTTCACCGGACAAATTTTTAAGACCGTATATCGATTCATACACAACGCTTGCCTCAATTTATAAAGTCGTAAGAAATGCATATGCAAAGCGGGTACAAGTCGACAGGGAATTCCAAAGTAAAACGAATGATTTGGTACAGAAAAGGATTTCCGGAACAAATCCAGTATTCAGCAATGAATTCTTTGAAATTAATGAGGAAACGATTAAAAAAATAAAAGCTACTCATGAAAATGATAATACAAGGGTAATCAACCTTATAAAAAGCATAGAAACTATTGCTGATGACAATTCTGATGACCCATTCCTGATTGGCCTGAAGGAACGTGCTGAAATTGTTGAAGAAAATTATGAGCATCGCCAAATAAGTACCCAAAAAGCATTGGAAGAAATCCAAAACTTATATCAGGAAGATATAAGACGCAGGAAAGAACAAGCCGAAAGGGGGTATGATGGCCTTACGTTTTTTGTATACCAATCTTTAATAAATAAGAAAATTAAAGATTCAGATAAAGTAACTGAACAGATTAAATATGAGTTTGTTAATCATCCAAACTGGAAGACAAGTGAAAAAGAATTGAGAGAACTTCGCCAAACTGTGTATTTTGCACTATTAAAAGTTGAAGATGATATTGATAAAGTTGCGGGGATTGTCGATGACTTGTTTAATAGTTTATTTATCCTCTACAAGCTTTGAATATGGAACAATGGGAAGGCAAGTCGGAATTCAAAGAATGTGTTCATGAATATGCAGCCAAAATGAAAATACAAGTAAAGTCATTGGCACTAAGGCCTATGACAACCAAATGGGCATCGTGTTCGACAGATGGCAACTTGAATTTCAATGCCAGCTTGCTTGCAATAGACAAAGAATTGGGGAAATATGTAATCGTTCATGAATTGCTTCATTTTAACGTTCCAAATCATGGGAAACTTTGGAAAAGTCTGATGAAGGCATACTTGGGCGACTACGAAAAAATGGAATTAAAGCTCAAAGAGATTGTTCTTTCAGAAAAACTTTCATCTTCCTCAGGCAGGGACCGGAAATATTCTGAAAAAAAAACCGACACATTAAAACATTCACGTGTCGGGCGTACATTTCAGTGAAAATCATGCATTTCGTAACGTTTTCTGCAAAATTATCATCTTGAAGAGAGCAATTATAGTACCAATAAACAGGATTATAGTACATATCAATTTCATGATTTATTTGCGGATTCGACCAGAATATTCCTGATATCATTCATGACCCGGATATTTTCATTTGGTAAAGGTTTTTCATTTATTAGCCTCTTTAGTTTGGCCATGTATTTCCCTTTATTTGTATGTGGTGATAGACAGTTTTGCAGAACTAACTCGATTTGACCAATGTCATTATCACATGCGTTAACAAGTAATGCATTTTTCAAATCGGAAAGCTTCCGATAGGAGAGTAAGGTATGTAAATCACTGGCTCTTGGTTCTGGATTATTTTTGATATCGAAAATTGTGTCGAATAGTGTCAAGAGAGGATTCGCACTGGAATTTAAGGCATCCATCAGGTTATTATCATCAATCTGAAGAAGTTCTTTGATTTGTGTAATTGTTCGAATGTTTGCTTCGATGCGGGACCGGCCATTGAAGTAAGCCAATACTCCAAATCTGTTATCCAGAATATCCAAGAACTGAGTATTTCCAGCTTTATGCAACTCTTTATACTTGTCATAGATGGAAATACGTATTTTCCGGTTTTGTGTTTTTACTGTGTTTGCCACAACAAATCCGCAGTTTGAGTATTTTTTGATATGGAATTTATTCAGGCTTTTTAAGCAGGTTTTAATTGCCAAGCCGTCCGGAACATTGATGCCATACAAATCTTCTGTTACATCGGCTGAAATGAGCTTTGAATCGGCCAGAATGTTCTTGATATCAAATCTGCAAATACCAAGTGTATTTATTCTTTCAAAGCAATAATCAATATTGTCTGCATTTATGAGTTCGGGATATCTGTCCCCAAGGACTTTTGCGGATGTCTCGATTATACACTTTTCATCAACTACACTTTCATTTATATATAAATTGAAAGGTTTTATTTGTTTGAACCGAATATCGTGTTTAATACCGTTTTTATATACTATTGTCCCTATTTTGGAGTTCATGAAATTCATGTTTCTTCTATCAGTTACAATTTTTATTCTATCAAACCTTACCATACCCAAAAAGCTGAAAATGTTACTTTGAGAAGTTGTTATTGTTCCGGGTACTCAGGTAAGCTTCTTCCTGCAATTCTTTTATTGTTTTACGTCTATCAGAACGTATCCACTCATTTAGCTCATGCGCATCAAAATATATACGTCCACCACGTTTAAAAAATGGGATTTTACGGCCATGTGTGAGGTTGTAAACGCCACCTTTACTTAGCTGCAATTTCTTACAGACATCACCAACTGTCAACAATTCATTTTCAGAGGGGATATTGGTTTGCACTACAGTTTGTGCACTTTCATTAAGAATATGATTCTTTATGAAGGTAACATCCTTAATCAGTTGCGAGACTGCTTCGGGAAGTTTTTCGAATGTTATGTTTTCAAAATCTGCCATATCTTTCACATAAATACAACGTGAAGATATACAGATAGATACCCCTACAGTGGCCGAAAGTTCTTACTTTCGGTTGGTACAAATGTTTATATTATTTGGGATATATGGATAGTATTAAAAAATGGAATAGTAAAGAAGAAAGCGACTGTCAAAAAGTAATTTTAACTCTCGGTTGTTTTTTACCCTATTTCCTGACATAGGTACTGATGGAATCCTCGATTATACTATCAAGCTTGTCGTGATACTTTTTGTAATGCCCATCATGGTATATGCTCGTGTTTTTAAAAGTATTGCCAAACTTCCGGTCATAGAACAAGGCCATTGCTATTTGATTATTTGATGGTTTAACGTTATATTTCAAGAACTTGCCAGTAAGATTCTTAATAATATAGCTTAAATGGCTGTATGGTTTAAGCCAGAT
>JAKPZU010000210.1 GCA_029559915.1 Bacillota bacterium | reverse complement strand
TACTTACTCACGCCCTTAATAAAATTACTTCTTGGTAATACATAGTAGTTCTGATTGGGTTTATATACCATTCTGTCAACTATGGAGTAATATCCGTCTTTGGTTAAGTATCTCGGCAATCTTACTTTCTGCTTTGTCTTGTTTCTCAATGAACCGAAGAATGCTTTCATCGCTTCATCAACTTTTCTGATGACTGCTTGAGCTTGTTGGGTGTTTAATATCCGGTAATTATCACTATTCCTACTAATTATTTTATAGTTTGAATTATAATCTAAGTAAGTATTTGTTTCAAAGTAATGTTGTCTTACATTATATAATGCTTCATTGTATAAGTTCTTAGCGGTATGCATCAACATTAACAGAAATGTTCTTTGCTTATTATTTAGATATAATTTAGATTTAATCGATTTATACCTCACGGTTTTACCTCCTTTCCTCATGATTTTATTACCTGAATTATACCATTTTATTACTTGCTTTTGAACTTTTATTATATATTTTTTATGATAATATAATATGCAATACAATTTCCTATTTAATAAAATAACTTCTTTCTTAATATTTCCCAGCCTAATTCTGTAGGCTTTTTCTTGTTTTTCTTTTTTTTACTTTTTCAAATACAATTTCCTATTAGATAAAAAAAATATCCTGTAAAAACTTCAAAATGTTTTTACAGGATTTTTGTTTGCTTAGATTAATTGCTTCTGACAGTACTTAAAATCATGTTAAGCTTTTGGGCATGGGCTTCAGAGATATACATGAAGACTTCTCTTGTCGAACCGGCTGGTACTGGGTAGTAGTGTTCATAATCATAACCATAGTCATTGACCATAATATCGTATACTTCACTGATGACAGGAGTATATCCGACCCAATCAGCATTGGCTGCGGCTACTTCCACGTCTAAGAAGTAATTGATGAAACTATGCGCTAATTCTTTATTTTCGCTTACCTTTGGTATGACAAAAGCATCAATCCATATATTGGTATGATTAGGTGCGAAGTAATCAAAATTGATTACCTCTTCTTCAGCCTCATATTCAAAAACCATTTCAAAGTAATCACCCGAATAAACCAAAGCTAAATCTAAGTTACCTTTGGCAACGTCACCCTTTAAGTCATCTTGACCGAAACGGGTGAGTTCGGAAGAACGGCCAAGTACAGCTTCCAACAATGCTTGTGCTTCTAGAAGTTCTGATTCGACATTTGAATTAACCGAATAGCCTAAGCACATTAAAGCCGCACCAACGGTATCACGAGGCGAATCATATAGACCAATCTTATATGGGCTATCTTCATCAAACAAAGCGCAGAAACCTTGTTCCTCTACAACGGTTTTTACCGCTTCCTTAGTAGTGTTATACATCACGCCGACAGTTCCGAAGAAATAAGGAATTAAATAATCACCGAAGTCTTCATCTTCATAAAGAACTGTCGCGTCGCTAAAGAATTCAACTTCATTCAAATTCGTCAACAAACTATAATCTATCATTGACAAGAGGTTTTCCGAGGATAGTTTATCAATCATGTATTCACTAGGAATCATGATGTCATACTTAGTGATTCCTTGTTTTAATTTAATTTCCATTTCTTCATTGGATCCCACTTCTTCATAAACGACTTTTACGCCATATTCATCTTCAAAGTCTCTTACCAAATCGAGGTCCATATATTGTCCCCAGTTTAAAACATAGAGTTTTGGTTTGTTGCTACAAGATACCAAAACTAAACTTAAAACCATCAATACTAAAGTCATTAATATTTTCTTTCTCATTTTTTCTCCCTTTCCATTATTTTTTTCGGTGCTCTATTTAAACGATTGAAGGTGACCATAATGCCAATTGTCAAGAAGACAATCAAAGAGTTATAGGCAAAGATGTTTGGACTGATTTGTCTTTTCCCGAGCCTTGAATAAATCAAGGTCGAGACATTATGAAATTCACCTTGCTTCATGAAGTAACTGATAATAAAATCATCAATGCTCATCGTAAAGGCAATCAAGGCACCGGCGATGACGCCGACCTTGATAGACGGAAGGATGACTTTGATGATGGCTTGGAATTTGGTTGCGCCAAGATCAAGCGCCGCATCAAAGATGTTCGGATCCAATTGTTTGAGTTTTGGTAGAACGCTTAAAACCACAAACGGGATTGAAAAGAACACATGAGCTAAAAGCATTGTTGGAAAACCGAAACTGATTCTCAAGAACCTAAAAATCATAAACATTAAAATCCCTGTAACAATATCCGGATTAACAACAGGCATATTGTTAAGGACCATCATCCTGAGTCTTCCTTTTTTTCTTAGGCTGTGGATGCCAATCGCAAACAAAGTACCAAAAGTAGTCGCCAGTAATGTTGATAAGATTGCTATTTGCAGCGTCACTAAGATGGCATCCACAAGTTGACGGTCCGTAAAGATGGCCTGATACCATCTCAAGGTAAAAGAAAACTTCTCAAAATTATATTGTGATCCATGAATGCTCATCAAGAAGATAATCAATATCGGCAAGTAAATTATTGCGAAGGTAATAACTGTAAGAGTAACTTGAAATGATAAACTCCAATAGTTCTTTTTCATAATAATGTCTCACCTTCCTTATCAAAGTGGACAATTAATGCGAAAAGTCCCAGCATTACTATCATTACTACTAAAGATACCGTAGCTGCAATGTTGAATGAACCTCTGAAAATCTGTTTTTCAATCAGATTGCCCAGTAAGATGACTTTACCGCCACCGATTCTTTCCGGTAAAGCGAAAGCCGTCATCGCTGGGAGGAGCGTCATGATGATTCCACTCACTATTCCGCCTAAGGAAAGCGGAAAAGTGACTTTATAAAAGGTTTGAAAATCGCCGGCACCCAAATCATGGGCAGCTTCGATTAGTTTATGATCCATCTTATCTAAAACAGCATAAATCGGAAAAATCATGAACGGTAAATACATTGAAACCATGGCGATGATAATCGCCACATCATAACCAATCAAATCAAAACTCAAATTGAAAAGATTGATGATGGAAACCGGTTTAAACACATTTTCCCAAGCAATGATCCTGGCAATCATATTGCTCCAGATAGGAACAATCAATAAAGCGATATACAAGGTTTTATTCTTGCTTTTCAGATTCGCAAAGAAATAAGCTACCGGGTAACCAATCAATAAACAAATCATAGTGGTTAACCCAGCGTATTTTATACTGTTTTTAAAAGCATTCAAAAAGATGGGATCATTTAAAAATCTGATGAATTCCGTTGTAAAACGGAATGTATAATCATTGAAGATATGAAATGATGATACCGTTGCTAAGATGATGAACAAACTGGGTATGAGGATAATGATGGAAAGCCAGATGACATATGGCCAAATCAGAACCCTTAGACTCTTCATTTATGCATGACATGGATATCTTCTTTGTCAAAAGCTAAAGATACCCTTTCCCCAACTCTTTGAATATCCGTGGAGTGAATGATATATTCTTTCCCCTTTACGTCCACGATAATCTCATAATGCACACCTTTGAAAGTAATATCGGTAACAATACCGTTGATACCACCATTTCCCGGTTTTAAATCAATGTCCTCCGGTCTTAAGACAACTTCTATTGCTTCATTTTCTTTAAAACCATAATCGACACATTCAAAATCAAGTCCCTCAAAATTGACTAAGAAGTCTTTTTTCATGATTCCCGGCATGATATTAGATTCACCGATAAAAGACGCTACGAACCGATTTTTCGGTTCGTTGTAGATATCCTGAGGTGTACCTATCTGTAAAATTTCTCCCTCATTCATCACCACTACCGTGTCACTCATCGTCAAAGCTTCTTCTTGATCATGAGTGACGAAAACGAAAGTGATGCCTAAAGCTCTTTGCATCTCTTTTAATTCATATTGCATGTCTTGTCTGAGCTTTAAGTCAAGAGCTGCCAAAGGTTCGTCAAGCAATAACAATTTCGGTTTGTTGATGACGGCTCTGGCGATAGCGACGCGTTGTTGTTGGCCACCGGAGAGGGTTTTAATGTCTCGATGTTCAAAACCTTCAAGTTTAACTAACTTCAACATTTCCTTTACAGCCATTTCAATCTCTTCTTTTGGTCTTTTCTTTAACCTAAGACCAAAAGCGATGTTTTCAAAAACATTCATATGCGGAAAAAGTGCGTATTTTTGAAAAACAGTGTTAATTGGTCTTTTATGTGGTGGAATCGAATCGATTATTTCTCCTTCAAATCGAACCACTCCCGAATCCGCTGCTTCAAAACCAGCTAAAATTCTTAAGAGTGTGGTTTTACCACACCCTGAAGGTCCCAAAAAAGTAATGAATTCATTTTCGTTTATATAAAGATTAATTGACTTCAAGACCAATGTCTCATCAAATGATTTGCTGATATTTTCTATTTCAATCAGTTTTTTCATCAACAATCCCTCATTTCTTCATTATTTAATACAAATATTATATAATAAAACGATCGGTATTGTCAAGAAAGTTGTGTACTTTCATTAAGACAGGAAATATAGAGTTCCTTTGTATTTAATTCTTTTGAATTTGCTTTATAGTATTGCTTTGTCCTTGTATTTGTTTTGAAGGATTTGGTTCAGTTCCGAATGAACGGAACCAAATCCTCGGTGAACCTT
>JAKPZU010000199.1 GCA_029559915.1 Bacillota bacterium | reverse complement strand
AAATTTGAAAAATTGGGTGGAGATGATATAGACCGACTTATTGCTATCGATTATTTGTTTCCGCAACTTCTTAAAGAAAGCGGAATGAATAAAGATGATTTTAGAACACCTGAAAAAAACAGAATAGTGAGCCAGCTTCTAAAATCAGCAGAGCAACTTAAAATAATGATTTGCGAAAACATTGCTTTACAAACAAACAATCGTACTTTACCAGCCAACGCAACAAGTAAAGATTATGTTTCCGTAGGAAATCGTGTTGAAATTGACACAAGAAAAGGGCTATTAACATTGACCGAACCTAAACTTTCTTATGCAGAGTTTAACGAAGCAATGAAAGCTTTTTTAAAATCTTCATCAATTGTTCCATACAAAACCAAAATAGTAGAAGATGAATTTGCGACTATATTCAGCCCTATTCAAACGGCATTAAAAAAGGCTTCACTAACCAAAGACGAAATTGATTATGTTTTGTTTATTGGCGGAAGTTCTAAAAATCCTTATGTGC
The DNA here is from genome assembly GCA_029559915.1 of Bacillota bacterium. Taxonomy (GTDB): domain Bacteria; phylum Bacillota_I; class Bacilli_A; order Izemoplasmatales; family Hujiaoplasmataceae; genus UBA2289. Next base: position 6,834 of record JAKPZU010000199.1, on the reverse strand, counting down.
AAGCCGCTTTGAAAGAACATTTCAAAGAATCTGATTTGTTAGTTCCACGAGATTTACAAACTCACGTTTCATCAGGTGCAGCAATTCATTCACTTGTTTACAATGGCTTTGGGAAAAATATCATTCAGCCAATCACAAGTGAGCCGTTTCTTGTAATTACAAAAGATGAAACACCAAAAGTGATATTGAAAGCAGGAACGCATATACCTTGCGACCTAATTGTAATTGATGATTTGGTTACAAGCCAAGACGGACAACAAGCCATTGAATTGCCAATCTGTCTGGGAAATGTAAACAAACTTCTTTACAACATAAAAATCGTAAGCGGTGATTCGCAAGGGTTCAAACGCAATACACCTGTAAAATTGGAATTAGAAATTACGACTGACAAACTTCTACTTGCAAGAGCAACAGCCGATGGAAAGCAAGTAATGGTTGAGCCGATAAACCCGTTTGCAAACAAAGAATTGACCACTGAACAAAGAATTGTTTTGAAAGCAGAGCGACAAGCAAACCTTGAAGCAGAACAAAATGGCGGAAAGCCTACAAAACAAGGTTTAGAATCACTTTACAAGGCTTATGAAAAAGTCGGAAATAATTATAGAGCGGCGGAAACATTAGAGCTGTTAAACGAATTGTATCCTAACGTTCATAATTATAACCAAATTAGCGTTTTGTACAACAACGCAGGTTATGATGAAAAGGCATTGGAATTTGCAGAAAAAGCATATCAACACAACAAAAATGCTACAACTGCATTTAATTATGCCCACGGCTTGAAACACAAAGACAAAGCAAAATTTAAAGAGATATTAGAAGAATCGCTACGCCTTGACCCCAACAAGCCACACAGTTTGTATGAATTAGGACGATTGCTGAAAAGAGAGAACAATCCCGAAGGTAAAAAGATGATTCAACAGGCTTTTGATACTTGGAAAAGAAAATTTGACACTAACCAAATGAGCGAAAGTGATTATAGTTGGTTATCGTCCGCAGCTGACGAATTAGGAATGAGAGATTTTGCTCAGCAAGTAAGAGAATCAGAACCTCAATTCAAGGGAGAAAAATTGTATAATTCAGAAAACCTAACCATTACTTCAAGAGAAGAAGGGTTAATAAAAAAATAAGAAACTATGGCTTGGATGATAAGAGAAGACCAACTTGACCCCGACCAAAGGGAATTTATCAATGTTGAATCCAAAAAATCAGGAAATATTTGGGTAAAAGGATTTGCAGGAAGTGGCAAATCTGTTTTACTTATTCATTCCTTGAAAGACATAATTCAAAAAGAACCGAAAGCCAAGGTAGCAGTAATAGCATATACGCTTTCACTAATTGATATGTTTAAAACAGGTATGAAAGAACTGAATCTACCAGATTCAATTCCAGTAATGACTTATTATGAATTTGTCGATAGAAACAACGAAAGATTTGATTATATCTTTTGTGATGAAGTACAAGACTTACCTGCGAGAGTTCTGTATGCAATGAACAATAGAGCAAGAAAAGTAATTGTTGCAGGAGATTCCAACCAATCCATTTATGACACAGACCCACGTTGGCAAGAGCCAGTTGTAAATCCAAATCAAGTTGGCGACATTATAAACGCAAGAGCTTTTTCATTGAATATGATACATCGTTTAACACGAAGTATCATCAATGCTGTTCAAAAGATTTTGCCATCAATGAACATTTGGGAAGCAAAAAGAGATTTGACAAAGCAAGATGTAAACATTCGCTTATGCGAAGCATCAAGTGAACAAGAAGAAGTAAAATACATTTATCAGGAAGCTCTAAAAGGTGCGAATGTTGGCGACACTTCCGTAGTTCTGTTCCCGACAACTAATTCAATTACAAAATTTGCTAATCTTGTGTTGTCGGCAAATGGAAAATCACAATGGAGTGAGAAAAAAAATAATTTTGGAAAGCCCGACTACGGAGATTTGAACAGACATTTTAAGAGCAATGGAATAAAATTACAGTTCATTGGGAGTGGTTATGGAGCGTTGAAAAATGCCGAGCAAAACAAAGAAGCAATTTTAATGACTTATCATAGTTCAAAAGGACTTGACTTTGATAATGTATTTTTACCTTTTTTAAATACACATTTTTATTTGCATCCAAGTAATGCAGAAACTTTGTTTATGGTGGCAATGACAAGAAGTAGAAAAAATCTGTACCTAACGTATTTCGGTTACACTCACGATTTAGTTGATAAGTTTAAAAGTGAATGTACAGAAATTTCCATTTCAGACATCTTAAACCAAAGAACAACAAATCGTTCAACGAATAATTTTGACTTTTAAAGATGAAGCAATTTTTAGGCATAGTATTACGAAATCAATTTAATCTGTTTTACAGGTTTGGATATACTTTTATACTTAAATCTCAACTTGTAGAATTTGACGGAAATATCAATAACGAAACCCGAGAAAGCATAATTAAACAATTCAAAACGGTTACACCTTTTGAATATGACGAAGAATATTTAATTCTTCACTTGGAAAAAGAAAATTCTAATGAAAGTGATTTTATTCAATTTGAAATTCAAGATATTGTTGCTATATATCCGCTTTCTCAACAAGCCAAAACATCTATTGAATCAAGAATTGACAAAAGAATACGACTTGAAACTCCAATTTTTGAAAACGTACTGCAATTAATAAAAACAGAAATTGAAAACAAAGAAGTCGAAAAAGCAATGTCTGCACTTTGGAAGATCTGCAAAATAGAAAGTCCATTAGAGAAATATGTTGCCAACATAGGAATTGAAAATATTTTCAATGGTTTAGAATTTAGAAGACACGGAACAAAAGCAAATAAAATTCAAAACGGAAATTATTGGGAATATCTTATTGCTTATGATCGTTTTGATTATTTTCCTAATTCTACACTTGGGTATTTCTATGACGCAGGACAAGTTTTCGCTTATAGCAAAGGACTTCCAACATTTGAAGGTAGTGGAATACATCAATTTTTAGAAAAACTAAATTCTGCAAATCCAACAGCTAAGTTGCCCGATATTATCAAGTATTTAGAAACAGAAGAAAAACTTAAAGGATATGTTTCTCAAACCACAGCAAGCGCCATAAAGCAATATATTGTTGCACCGCTTTATTTAATGCTTCGTGACGAAATTCGCAAATCAGACGACATTACTCAAACAAAACTATTTAAGAACTTGGACTATCTGAAAAAATTTGGTGATAGTTTCAATTATGCTGTTATTCTTTTAGGAGCATTTTTTGGGTTCCGAAAATTCTATGATAATTACTACGATGTTTTGAATTTACGTTTCTATAAAAGCTATAAAGCACAGCAAAAACAAACCGATAAAGAAGAACTACAAGAAAAGGTAGATACGATTTTGGAAACTGATAATTCAGTTAAAACAGTTACCGAAGAAGAACAAGTAAACGAAACACAAACCGAAACTACGAACGCAGAAAAGCTAACTGAAACAACATCAGTTGAAGAACAAAATTTATTGACAGAAGAGCAACAGGCTGAAATTATAATTGAAAACCATAGTAACATTTCTAATACTCAACAAGATGAGAATAAAGAAGCTTATTCAGACATTGAAAGCCAATATCAAAAAATAATTGAACAAGCACTTGACAAACAGCCAGAAATTAAATTATCTGATATTGCTACAATGATAAAAGCAGAGACAGGAAACAAAGTTCAGAATGGATTTGTTGAAGACGTTGCCAAAAAAATGAAAGGCATTGAAATAATTAAGATTGGACGAGCTAAAGGAGTTAAGCGAACAACAGGAACATTATTTAACGAACAATAGCCAACGCTTTTGGTGGCACATTTGCATTTTTGCCGACACACAAAGCCAAACAAAAAATGCAAAAGAGCCACCAGCCAACGCACCACGACAGACCAAATGAATGGACAAACAACATACAGACAAGAAGGGCGAACCGATAACAAGGTATTGGCGTAATGGCGGCTGACGTTCTTCGATTGAACATTTGTGCAAAGTTGAACGTCAGTAATTCTATTCGACTTTTGTGCAAAAAATCCGCCACTACACCAATACCCAAACCGTTAGGCAAAATTTGAAATAAAAAAACAGATTTCAGGAGGATGGCAAAGATAACAGTGAAAAACACCGATCTATCGATCGTAAAAATCAACGATGCCGATTATATTTCGTTGACCGATATTGCCAAGTATAAAACGAGTGATACCAGTGCTGTAATCGGGAACTGGATGCGCAATAGGAATACAATCGAATATCTGGGCATTTGGGAGACATTGTACAATCCTGACTTTAAACCCCTCGAATTCGAGGGGTTTAGAAAAGAAGCTGGTTTGAATGCCTTTACGCTATCTCCCCTGAAATGGATATCGAGTACGAATGCAATTGGAATCATTGTAAAATCGGGCAGATATGGAGGTTCCTACGCCCATAAGGATATAGCTTTTAAATTTGCGAGCTGGATATCGGTAGAGTTTGAACTGTATATAGTTAAAGAGTTTCAACGGTTAAAGGATCAGGAACAAAAAGAGCTGGGGTGGACGGCCAAAAGAGAGCTGGCAAAAATCAACTATCATATACATACAGATGCTGTAAAGAGACATTTGATACCACCAGAAGTCACGTCCAATCAATTGTCGTTGATATATGCCAATGAGGCAGATGTGTTAAATGTTGCGTTGTTCGGGATGACGGCTAAAGAATGGCGAGAGGAGAATCCTGAAAAGAAAGGGAATATTCGCGACTATGCATCGATCAATGAATTGATATGCCTGTCTAACATGGAAAACTTGAATGCCGTAATGATTAACGAGGGCATGGCTCAGGTTGGAAGACTGAAAAAATTGAACGAAATCGCAATCCAGCAGATGACAATTTTAAATGAGGTCGAAAGCCGAAAGCTATTGAAATGAAACGAAACTTTGCCTAATATCGTTCAAACCACAGCCGCAACGGGCGGCCGCGGTCTGCACACACGTTGTGGCCAAGCTAAGAAAACCAGAAATTTCCATTTTTAACAGAAATTATTTTGAATCCGCTAATAATGTTTCTATATTTGGAAACTAATCGTGATTGACAAATATGGAAAAACCCATTGAAGTAATATTACTTGAACAAGCAGTAAAATTTACCAACTCACTTGAAATTAATCCTAAAAAGAAATTGTTTCAAGCTATGCGTAAGACCAAGTGTAATCGGTAAATAACAATACATAGTTTTCGGTAAATAAGAATACATAGTTTTCGGTAACAATGGTGCAGAGTTTTTTCACTTTTGAAGATGATCTAAAGTGAAAGAATCAACTTTACCGGGGTAATAAAATCCCGGAACTATGAATGAGTTTTTTAACAAGTTGATCATGTACCATCAGATCCATAAGATGTCAAGAGATGGCTGGAGTAAATCCAGGATATCTGCCTTTTTAGGCATAAACTGGCGCACAGTATCTAAGTATTTAAAGATGAGCGAGGAGGCGTTTGTTGATTTCATTGAAAATCAGAGCAGCAGGCAGAAGCTGTTGGGGTCCTACGAGGGTTTTGTGAAGATCAAGCTGGGTAAGTATCCCTATACCAAGGCTGCCCAGATGCATGACTGGCTTAAGGAGCACTACCCGGATTTTCCGGAGGTAACCCCCAAGACCGTTTACAACTTTGTAATGTATGTTCGTCAAAGGCACAATATTCCTATACCGGATACTCAGCGGGAGTATTTTATTGTAGAGGAGCTTCCCTGGGGTAAGCAGGCGCAGGTTGATTTCGGAGAATACAACATGCGGGATGGTCAAGGTAAAAGAGTTAAGGTATACTTCTTTACCATGGTTCTTTCCCGCAGCCGTTGCAAGTATGTGTTCTTCTCGCTGACACCATTTACTTCGGCCCTTACAGTCTATGTCCACATTAAAGCCTTCGAGTATTTTAGGGGCGTTCCTAAAGAGGTCGTTTATGACCAGGACAAGGTCTTACTGGTTGATGAGAACCTGGGTAATCTGATCATGACCGAAGTGTTTCAGGCCTTCATCCACTCAATGCCTTTTGACCCGGTTTTTTGTCGCAAGTCGGATCCTGAAAGCAAGGGAAAGATAGAGAACGTGGTCAAATATGTAAAGCATAACTTCCTTTATAACCGGCCATTCTCAGACATTGAGACCTTGAACCAGGAGTGCCTGGGATGGTTGAGCCGTACGGCTAATGGGATGCCCCACTCTTTTACTATGGAGAAGCCTAAGGATCAACTGTTGCTTGAGCAAGAGCATTTGCAGGCTATCCCTGCCTATGTCTTCGACGAGCCAGAACCTGCTTTCCCTGTACGCAAACATAATGTTGTATACTACAAAAAGAACTGGTACACCGTTCCAGAAGGAACTTATCAGGGCCGAGACACCAAAGTTACTATCCTTGCAAAGGGAGGAGAACTAATCATAAAGGACTTAAACGGTCAACACCTTGCAAGTCATGAGATCTGTTATGGACGTGGCAGACTCATCTCTAATACCGATCACAAAAGGGATAAGTCAAAAAAGATCGATGTATTGATGCTGGATGTGGCTATGCTTTTTCCAGATAATGACAGTGCATTAATGTATCTGGAGAAGATCCGCAAAGAAAAACAGCGATATGCCCGGGACCAGTTCCAGTATATCCGCAGGTGTGTTGAACGGGCCAATGTAGATATCGCCAGCAAAACACTTCGCCTGTGCATTGAAAATGGAATATATGATGCAAAAGACTTCGAAGCGGTGCTGGATATGTATCTGAACCAGCAAAAGGCCAATGGCACTTCCATGTATAAGATAAAAAAGGTCTCCTTGACCATCAATAAAAAAATCACCGAGATCACAC
>JAKPZU010000193.1 GCA_029559915.1 Bacillota bacterium | reverse complement strand
TCAACATGACGAAATCTTCGATTTTTAAGAGCACTGTAAGCAGTTTATTGGCAACTTGCAGTCTTGTTTCTCTATCTGTCAAGATATCGTCTTCTAAAGCCTTGGACAAAACTTTAACAATTTGATCATACTTTTTTTCCTGGGTCAAAAAGTTTACGTAATCAAAAATCAATTCCAAACGCAAAGAACCATCGGTTAAGGTATCCGCTAGCGCTTTTTCATATTTTTCACTTGATGGTGATTTTTTCAGTTCTGATAGTAGTGCAGAATTATCCATAATTACCTTGTTTTCTCTAATTTATTGATCAAATTGCCATATATGTTATAGATACTCAATTCAATTTTATTATTCTCGAGTTCAACTACTGCAAAGGTCGGATTTTCATGGGAACGCCAACTGGATAAACTGCCTGGATTCAAAAGGATAACTCCAGCTTTTTCTTCCAAAAAAGACTGATGCGTATGACCAAAAGCAACTAAATCATAACCACTGCTACGCGCTTTTTCTAAAAGCATCGTAACTCCACTTTTGACATGAAAGAGATGTCCGTGGGTAAAATAACACTTCCAGCCCTCAAATTCAAAGTTAAGTTCATAGGGAAACTTCGGTTCAAAAGGATAATTTCCTTTAACCCCAAAAATATCCAAATCACTTAACTCTTTTTCTTTCATTTCCGAGTCGCCCAAGGAGATGATACGATCAAGCGGTTGATAGCGTTGGATGATACGCGGTAAATTGTCTTTTTCGCCATGATTGTCGCTAAAAATCAGTATTCTCATCTAATAAGTCCTTTTTCAGTTTTTCAATCGCTTTGCCTCGGTGTGAGACCAGGTGTTTTTCTTCCAGATTGAGTTCAGCATAGGTTTTATTCAAGCCATCCACCAAAAATAGCGAATCATAACCAAATCCGTTCCTTCCTCTTTTTTCTCCGATGATTTTCCCCAAGGTTTTTCCTTCATAGATACGGATGTCTTGAGGTGAAAGATATAGACAGATTGAAGATTTGAAATAAGCAGTTCTGTCTTTAACTGATTTGAGCTTTTCAAGTAATAAGGCGTTGTTGTCTTCATCAGTCTCGCTTTTTGAGAATCGTTTGGATTTTACGCCCAATTCGTTCCTTAAAGCATTGACTACTAAACCGGAATCATCCGCAATCACCGGCCGGTGATAGATGTCATATAAAGCCTTGGCTTTAAGTTTGGCATTTTCAGCGAATGTCAAAGCATCTTCCTCAATGTCTAGGTCAATTCCCAAATCGATTATGGAAATGATTTTATAGTCTTTCAAAGCATTTTGATATTCTTTTATTTTGCCAGGATTCTTGCTGGCAATGATTATTTCTTTTTTCATGAGTAGTAAAAAAAGTTAAGAAAAAATTCTTAACTTATCCCACAAACTTCTTCTGCTTTAGCCATTGCGTAAACTTTTCAATTAAGTCGTTACGGCCTACCAGAAGAATCTCATCATCATTTTCAAATGGCGTTTGGGAAGAAGGAATCATAATTTGGTTGTTTCTTCTAACCGCTACTATGTTTACTCCAAAATTTCGGCGAATATCCAGTTCCAAAAGATTCTTGCCAACCATCTTTTTTGTCACTTCGGTAGAAACGAAGGAGTAGTTCTTGTCCAATTGCAAATACTCCAAAAAATTACCGGAAATCAAGATGGTTGCCAAACGTTTTCCGGTATCTTGTTCCGGCCAAACCAAATGATCTTTGTCAACTCCCAACTTTTCTACCACTCTGGCATGGTACTCGCTTTGAACCTTGACATAAATTTCTTTAACGCCTAAATCCTTTAAAATCAAGGTTGTCAAGATTGAATTGTCGACGTTCATGCCGGTTGCGACAATTACCGTATCATAATTGGCGATGCCAATTTCCTTCAAGGCTTCGACGTCAGTAGAATCCAAACAAACGGCGTTTGTGACCATTTTCGCTATTTTTTCAATTTTATCGAAATTTTTATCAATAACCAATACATCCGCTTCCATTTCTACCAACTCTTCAATTAACGCTAGGCCAAAGCGACCGATACCGATAACCGCAAATGATTTTTTTGACATGTGCATTACCTCTTTCTTATTCATATTTATTATACTAGACTATCACATTTTGTCAATGTAGCGCATCTTAAATATTAAATATTCTTAGTATACAAAATTATTAAATTTAGTTATAATGATTATACGAGGTGAAGATAATTATGTATGAACAAGATGATTTATTTGATAAATCCCCCGATTTTACCCCAGAAACCATGACTGAAAAAAAACCAGTCTATAACAACGCTCCTCAGGATTTTTATGCTAGATCTAAAGAACTAAGAATCAATTCTTTGCTGGTAGCCATCTATATCGGCGTTCAATTGATTCTCTCCTTTTTTGCTGGCATGTACATTAATGCCAATTATTCTTATCTTGAAGAAGCTTTGAATAATGTGGAAGAGACCGTTGCTGTAGATTTTGTAGTTGCACCAAACTTGGAAGAATCAACCAAGGAAGATTATCCTTATTTGATTACCATATCCGGAGAATTTAAAAACAATTATGAAAGAGAAATTCCTGAATTTTATCTTGATATTGAATTGTTCGACATTTTAAACCAGTCGATAGGCATCCATACCATAAGCCACAAGGAATTTTTGACTTCACAAACCTTTAATTTCAGTGAAGAAGTTCTTTCATCTAATGAAGTGGTATCCATTACCAAAAATATCGCTGCTGCTCCACCAACACTCCTAACCAATGGCATCTATCTTTTGATTACTGTTGTTATCGGCATCAGTCTAGCATTGATTGACAAGGAAAGGTTCATCAACGATTTCCAATCATTTAAAAAAGATTACAAAGGTTACATAAGCCAGATGTTCATCGGCTTTTTAATGATTTATGGCGTCTTGATTGTCAGTTCAATGCTCTTATCTTTCTTTGGGGTTACCGAGACATCCAATAACGAATTGTTGATTCAACAAATGTTTGACGACAATCCTTTTAATTTGGCAATATTATTCTTTAATTTGGTCATTTTCACACCGGTAATTGAAGAACTTATTTTCAGAAAGGTAATGTTCTCTTATTTTGAACCGCGACTAAAACCGGTTATAACCATTATCTTGACCGGTCTAATCTTTGCTTTCATGCATATTCAAGGCGATTATATCCAGATGATTCCTTATGGCGGCATGGGAATAGTATTGGGGTATGTCTATTATAAAAGCAATCGCAACATCTATGCATCTATCGGTTCCCATCTTTTGAACAATCTTTTCAGCTGGTTGGTTTACGTCCTGACGATTTACGGTTTACTACAACTTTAACAAAAAAATAGGTCTTAAGAAAATTATCTTAAGGCCTTTTTTATTTATATAAAGAAAAGTGACTGAAACCATCAAGGTTCCAGTCAAATCTTCAAACAAAGATTAACGAACTTTTTCTTTTAAAACTTTTCCAGCTTTGAAAGTAGGTGCATTCAATGAAGGAATGTGAATAGTTTCGCCAGTTCTAGGATCATGACCTGATCTAGCTTTGCGGGATTTAACTTCGAAAGTTCCGAATCCAGTTAAAACAACTTTTTCACCTTTCACTAATGCTTCTTGGATAGCCAATACAGTTGAGTTCAAAGCAGCTTCTGCATCCTTTTTTGATAATTCTGCTAATTCAGCTATTCTTGCAACTAATTCTGATTTGTTCATATTCTTTTTTCCTCCTTTTAAAGATAGTCCAATTATAAATCTAATATTTCAAAAAAGCAAGCCGTTTAGCGAAAAAAAACACTTTTTTATGAATTTTATTCGCGATTTCGTAAAATAATTGAGATTGGAGTGCCGAAAAGGTCGAAATTCTCACGTAAACGGTTCTCTAAGAAGCGTTCATAAGAAAAATGCATGGCGTTTGTATCATTGACAAAAAGCACGAAAGTAGGGCATTTTACCTTAACTTGAGTTGCATAGAAAACTTTTAGGCGTTTTTGATTATGTTCCTTTGGTGGGGTGACGATCATCGCTTCAGAAATGACCTCATTCAACAGCGAAGTGTTAACCCGTCGAGAATAATTTTCATAACAGGTCTTTAGTAAAGGAAAAAGCGTATGAATTCGCGATTTGGTTTTAGCTGATAAAAAGACAATAGGAATATAGGAAAGAAATTTGAATTCATTCCTGATTTTTTCTTCCCATTCATGCATGGTTTTATCAGTTTTTTCAATCGCATCCCATTTATTGACAACGATGATGATTGACTTTTTCATGTCAAGTGCGTAGCCGGCAATATTTTTGTCGGTAGCGACAATTCCCGTAGTCGCATCAAGCATCATCAGACAGATATCACTTCTGTCGATGGCTTGCATTGCTCTCAAATTGGCGTATTTATCGATGTTTTCGTAAATTTTCCCTCTTTTTCGCATCCCGGCTGTATCGATGACGACATATTTTTCGCCATCAATCGTAAAAGGCGTATCGATAGAGTCCGTGGTCGTGCCTTCAATATCGGAAACGATTACTCTTTCATATCCCAATAAAGCATTTGTCAAAGAAGACTTTCCAACATTAGGTCTACCGATAACGGAAATCCTTATGGTTTCCTCATCATAATCATCAGCGCTTTTTTCGGGAAGATGACTTATGATTTCATCCAACAAATCGCCGATGCCTATACCATGAATCGAGGATATGTTCATAATTTTGTTAACACCCAATTCATAGAAATCATAAAGGTTATCGGCATATTTTTGCGTATCCACTTTGTTGACGGCTACAATCACCGGTTTATTTGATTGATAAAGAATCTTCATGACGTCTTTATCACTCGGTAATAAGGAGGTTTTGCCATCAACAACAAAAACAATCACGTCGGCTTCGTTGATTGCGATTTCAGCTTGAGCTTTGATTTCAGTTAAAAAAGGTGCATCGTTTATCTCGATGCCCCCTGTATCAATGACGGTAAAATTTCTGTTTAGCCAAGATGCTTGCGCGTAGATGCGATCACGCGTAATTCCAGGTTGGTCATCAGTTATTGATTTTCTTTCGCCGACGATACGGTTGAAAAGCGTTGATTTACCAACGTTCGGTCGACCAACAATCGCTACAACTGGCAACACATGAATCACCACACTTTATTTTTTATAATTTTTTAATAAATCTGCCATATTTTGATTCGAACTGACATTTTCCTGAAGTTGATTTTCATATTCAGCACGGTTTTTCTTTTCTTGGATACTCTTTAAAGAAACGGTAAGTTTCCAATCTTTAGGGAAAAAATCCAATACTTCGACCGTGATAATGTCATTTACTTTCAAAACGTCTTCAACTCGATTGATTCTTTCAGTTGAAATTTCTGAGATTGGCAAATAGCCTTCTACTTCTTCCACGCCGACAATAGCGCCTTTTTCTTCAATTCTTAAGACGGTAGCTGAAACATGTTCACCTTTTTTAAGTTTCAAATCAGCCCATGGATTGTAATCCAAATGTTTTTTTGAAAGTGTGAATTGTTGTTTTTTCTTGTCGATAGAGGTAATTTTTACTTCCAGAGTATCGCCAACTTCAACTGTTCCTGCCAAGTTTTCATTAGGATTCCAAGAATAGTCATAACGATTTAGCAATCCTTTAACTTCTTTTTCGATTTCCAGCAGCATCCCGAATTGCATCTTCTTGATGATTCTTCCGGTAACTTTGTCGCCAACTTTATGGTGTTCAAGGAATAAGTCCCAAGGTGTTTTTTGTAATGCTTTTAAAGACAATGAAATCTTCTTGCCCTTAATCTTAATTACTTTAGCTTCCACTTCCATACCAATAGATAAATACTCGTTGACATCTTTAACATGGTAATGAGAAATTTCCGAGATATGAATCAAGCCATCCAAATGGTCGCTGACTGAAGCAAAAGCGCCAAAATCAGAGATTCTGGAAATTTTAACTTTGACGATATCGCCTTCCTTGATTGCATTTAACTCTTCTTTTTCTTGCGCTTTCAAAGTTTCATAAACCAGTTGCTTACGGTTTACGGTGATTTTATCTCTATTTCTGTCTTTAGTTATTTCAATGATTCTTGCCTTAATGGTCTTATTGACCAAATCATCCTTATTGCCATTTTCTTCTTGAATGAAAATTAAACTATCAGGCAAGAAAGCCTCAATGCCTTTATGGTCAAGAATCAAGCCGCCATTGACAGCTTTCTTAACTTTGAAATCAAAATCCTTGCCAACTTCCAAAGCGTTTCTCACGCCTTCTTGAAGTTCGTTTTTCAAGATGTCAATTCTTGATAAAAGCAACAAGTCGTTGTCACCTCTATTGAATTTGGTCACCTTAACCTTGATTTGATCGCCTTCCTTGAGAATATCTTCAGCACTTTCAAGTTTATTCAAACTTAGGTAGTCCTTGTAAATTACTCCTTCACAAGCATAGTTGATATCAACCCATACTTCTTCCTTGCCTACCTTAACAACCGTACCAGTGACTATGTCTCCTACTTTAGGGGTATACATTTTGTTCTCGCTATACATGTCTAGCATACTAATTTTCTCCTTTGATAACTATCTCCATAAATTTTTTGTATAATAAATCGCTTACTTCGTCAATGTTTTTGTCCGAAGTATCGATATATATCGCATCCGCTGCTTGTTTTAAAGGGTTATACTTGCGACTGGAATCATATTCATCGCGTCTTTGAATGTCATTTTCCAAATCTTTGAGATTGACTTTAATTCCCAAAGCTACCAACTCATCAAATCTTCTCTTAGCCCTAACTTCAACCGAGGCCGTCAAAAAGACTTTCAAATCAGCTTCTTTGAGTACCACTGTACCAATATCGCGCCCGTCCATGACGACATTGTTATTGGCAGCGATTTCCTTTTGCAGGCGCACCAATTTGTTTCTTACCGGTATATGTGAGGAGACTAAGGAAACGTTATCGCTAACTTCCTTAAGGCGGTTCAAGCTGGTCATATTGACTGAATCCATATAGAGTTCACCATTTTTGAATTCAAACTCAGTCGAGTCCAGAAAATCAAAAGCTTCAGGATCATTAAGGTCCACTTCCAAGCTTAAGGCTTTATATGTTGTTGCTCGATACATGGCACCAGTGTCGATATAGACATATCCAAGTCTTTTTGCCAGAGTTTTCGCTACAGTCGATTTTCCCGCTCCTGCAGGACCGTCAATTGCTAAAGCGTGATAAACCATCAAAGATACCTCCTATAACCTTTAAACATTATACCATATTTTTACAATTTAACTACAAAATTGTTATTTAGTTTAACGATTTTTTTCCTCTTATTCGGCCGATATCACTTGTTGTTGGCCAAATTATAAAGCGTTTTGATTTCATGTGGTTTCAAGGCACGATATTGGCCTTCAAAAAGGCCGTCCAAAGTGATTGAACCATAACGAATTCGCTTCAATTTCAAGACTTCGTGACCCAAAGCCTGAAACATGTTTTTCACCTCATGATATTTGCCTTCAGTGATGATGATGTGAAGGTAGGTATTTTCTTTCTTGTCATCATATTTAACGTCTTTGACTTTGGCTGGTTGATATTTTTCTTCGCCTACCGTTAAGCCCTTAGCCAGTTTATAAGATGACTCTTTTCTTAAAAGCCCTGAGATTTTGACATAATACTCTTTTTCAATCTTATATCTCGGATGCATCAGCATATTGGCAAAATCACCATCATTAGTCATGATCAAAAGCCCCGAGGTATCATAATCAAGGCGACCAACCGGAAACACCGTTTCTTGTTCATGAATCAAGTCTACAACGGCATCACGATTGAATTGATCGTCAGTTGTAGAGATGAAACCACTTGGTTTATATAAAACAAAATACACCCGTTCCTGAACGAGTACCTTTTTTCCATTTACTTCAATCTCATCGGTAATTTGTGCTTTTGAGCCCAATTCCTTGACAACTACGCCATTGACCTTAACCTTACCCGCCAAAATCAGCTCTTCAGCCTTTCTTCTCGAGGCGACTCCGGTCTTGGCGATTAATTTTTGCAATCTTTCCATATTAACTCTTTTCTTCTGATTCTTTCATTTATTTTAAAAAGTGAGGTAGTTAAAAACCTCACTTATTCTTCGTTTTCAATTACATTAATTTTTAATAAAACTGATTTTATTCTTCGTTTGGTTACTGCGAGAATCTTGAAGACCAATACCGCCTTGTCTTCCTTGATCAATTCGCTTAATTCGTCATATTCCTGATTGTAGCGAACTTCATACTCGACTTCTTCATCAACTTCTGGAATATCCTGGAACATTTCGAACAACCAGCCGCCGACGCTCGTTGAATCGGAAACAGGCGGTTTACCCAGATTCAAAACTTCAAATAAGTCTTCAACATCATAATCGGCATTGATGATGTAGGTAAAATCATCTTTTTTGATAATCGGTTCATTGATGTCATCATGCTCGTCATAAATTTCTCCGACCAATTCTTCCAAAGCATCTTCCATCGTCACGATTCCATCAACGCCACCGTATTCATCGACCACAATTGCCAAATGTTGGTTTTGTGTCTGTAAGAGTTCAATTAAGGCATCGACCTTGGTCGAAGCCGGAATAAAAAGTGGTTGTCTTACCATTCTTCTTAAATTGATGTTTTGTTCCTTGATCAACTTGGTATAAAAATCTCTTTCCGAGAGAATACCGATGATGTTATCGGTATTGGTATCATAGACGGGCAAACGGGAAAACTTATTCTTGAAGAAAGTTTCCGTAATTGTCTTTACGTCATCATTGACCTCAACTGCAATCATGTCGACCCTTGGCGTCATTATTTCTTCCACGGTTATTTCCGATAAATCCAAGACTTTCTGTAACATGTCAGCTTCTTCACCATCAATCGAACCCTCTTCTTCCATGGTGTCGATAATTGTTTCCAAATCGCTTTCGGTAACCGAGATTCTGTTGTCAGAATCGATTCTTTTCGTTATGGAACGATTCAAAAGCAAGAATGGATAAGTAATCGGGGATAAGAGTTTAATGAGCAGGTAGATGATTTTTGACTCCCATAAAGCAATTTTCTCGGCATTGTGCTTAGCAACTGATTTAGGTAGAATTTCACCGAAAATCAAAATTATAATCGTCATAACTCCTGTATTCATCAAAGTAATGACGGTATCTTGAGTTTCAGGGTCTTGAATATTAGAAAAGATACCCTTGAACAAAATCACACTGACAGTGGCTAAAGCAATATTAGCTAAGTTGTTACCAACCAAAAGTGTGGTTAAGGTCTTGTCGAAATTATCGACAATCCACAAGGCTTTCTTAGAACCTGGTTTTTTTAATTCGACTAAAGTTTTCATTCTCAGTCTCCCAACTGAGGAATAAGCAGTTTCGGTCATTGAAAAGAAAGCTGATAACAATAGTAACCCAATCATTAAAACAATTAATGACGGACTAAAGCTAATAGCTCCAAATGACAGCCACGACTGACTAACTTCCAAAAAAAATCACTCCCCTATTTCGCTCTGGTATCGTATTTACCAGTTACGGTGGACACAACTATTTTTTCGCCTTCATTGATGAATAAAGGCACCGATAATTTTAGTCCAGTATTTGTTAAAGCTTCTTTAGTGGCGTTTGAAGTCGTATTTCCCTTCGCTCCACCTGCAGTTTGAACAACTTCCAAAACTACTTTTTCCGGCAATTCGATTCCGAGAATCTCAGATCCGTAAGAAATGATGATGATAGTCATGCCTTCTGTCAAATAATAAAGTTGATCCTGCAATCTTGATTCATGAAGCTCTATTTGTTCATATGTTTCCATGTTCATGAAAACATAATTTTCTCCACTTTTGTAAAGATATT
Source organism: Bacillota bacterium (assembly GCA_029559915.1). Classification (GTDB taxonomy): domain Bacteria; phylum Bacillota_I; class Bacilli_A; order Izemoplasmatales; family Hujiaoplasmataceae; genus UBA2289. Next base: position 9,965 of record JAKPZU010000193.1, on the reverse strand, counting down.
GCATTTCCAGTTTTTCAATCAGGGCAGTTTCAATCTTGATGCCGGCATTGAAGGTCTTGTCGATAACCGCCCCTGTTCTTAAATCTCTTAATTTTGTTCTGACAAAGGCGCCGCCCTTACCAGGTTTAACATGTTGGAATTCGATGACTTGATAAATGCTATCTTCATACAAGATCGTTACTCCAGTTTTAAAATCATTGCTTGTAATCATAGTTTCACTCCTAATTTATTATATAACAAAAGATATTATATTACAAAATTGAATTATTGACAATAGATTTCATCTCTACTATAATATTTATGACTGAAAAATAAGAGGTGGTCATACCATGTTTCTAACAGAATTCAACATTAGTGATTATTTAATACCGATTGCTTTAGGTATAACAATCGGACTTGTTATCGCTTTTTGGCGTAACTCTAGAGGTTTGAAAGTTACTTACCTATCCCCGGAAGATTTTCGCGCCAATATGCGCAAGGGTCAACTTATCGACATCAGGAGCAAGGATGATTTTACCAAAGAAAGAATCAATGGCAGCCGTAATTTCCCCAAAAAAGAACTTCTAGCCAATCTTCACCAAATCCGACCTGATCAACCCCTATTCCTTTATGGCGATAAGGATAAAGGGCAAATAGTCGCTGTCGGCAGAAAATTGATGAAAAAAGGGTTCCGCCCCGTTTACGTTCTTACCGGTGGTTTTGCCGAGTGGCCATATCCAAAAAAATAAGAAGTTGAAGAATTCAACTCCTTTTTTTTATGTATTCTTTGACTTCTTCAATGGTTTTATCGAAGTTTTCTGGATTTACTTTAAACCAGACTGCGTTCATCCTGTTTCTAAACCAAGTCAATTGTCTTTTGGCATAGCGTCTGGAGTTTCTCTTAATCAAAGCCAATGCAGCTTCCAAAGATGTTTCACCGCGAAAATAGGGGAAAAGTTCCTTGTAACCGATAGCCATTATCGCTTGTGAGGAAATTCCTTGGTCATAAAGCGACTTCACTTCCTCCAACAGACCGTCATTAACCATATCCATAACGCGATTATCGATTCTTTCATATAGTTTATCACGTTCAAGGTCAAGGCCGATGATAAGAGCGTTTTGATAATAGGAAGAGATTTCTTCTTGAAAATCGAAATTATCCTTTTCCAGAGCACGCAAAACTCTTCTTCTATTTGCCAGATCAGTTTTTTTTGCCAGTTCTGGTTTCGTATTTTTCAACATTTGCACTAATATTTCTGTAGTAAATTCTTCATATTTCTTCGTCAATTCTTCGTTTCTGGAAGGACCGGGAAATTTGTAATCAAAAAGAATCGAGCTGAGATATAATCCACTGCCGCCTACGATTATCGGCAGTTTATGTTTTTTCGTTAACTCTTCGATTTTTTTCCTTACTTTAGCTTGATACTCCACTACACTCGTCTCTTCATGAGGGTCAAGAACATCCAGCAGATGGTGCTTTATTCCTTGTTTTTCTTCTTCCTTGATTTTAGCAGTACCAATATCCAATCCCCGATAGAATTGCATAGCGTCGCCATTGATGATTTCACCAGAAAAAGCCTTGGCAAGTTCAATGCTTAGTCTTGTCTTTCCGACGGCTGTGGGTCCGACAATCATTATCAAGTCAAACATCATAACACCCGGTTAAACCAATACTCAATTGTTCGATGTTTCAAATCGACGATAATCGGTCGACCATGAGGACAGGTATATGGTCTTTCGCATTTCCTGAGATCATTCAACAATTGGTTCGCTTCTAAGGCACTGATATAATGATTGGCTTTCAAGGAATGCTTGCAAGCCAAAAGTTTGGCCAATTCGTCTATCATCGATTTTTGATTGATTAAGTCTTCACCTATCAAACTTTCAATCATCGCCTCAAGATAGATTTCCTCATAATCATAAGGAAACCAGTTAGGAATTTTATGAACTGTGACATGGTTATCCTCTAACTCCATCTCAACTCCCAATTCCCTGACCTTCTTTAGATATATTGGTAATTTAATCAGGATTTCATTGCTGAAGAAGACTTTTAAAGGTACTAACAAATCTCTGGATTCTTGATGGGAAACGCTCCATTTGGCCAAGTATCTTTCGTACCTGATTCTTTCTGCCGCGGCGTGCTGATCAAGCAAGAACAAGCCCTGTTCATTTTGAAACAACAGATAAGTTCCGGCATACTGACCAATATAATCCATATCGGGAATAATCTTTCTTGCTTCTTGTTTATCCACAAGTTGATCGGCGAAACTTTCTTGAATTTTTAGTTCCACTTGTTCATTAGGGTCTTCAGCATAAAATGATATTTTTGTTTGCGTATGTTCACTCGGTTTTTGATAGATGTTCGTTACTTCTAATTTTTCTTTCAAGCATTTCTTGATTAGGGAAATCAATCGTTCCTTCTCGGAAAACTTGATTTCCTGCTTGCGCGGATGGATGTTGACATCAATCAGGATTGGATCAACTTCGATATAGATGATAGCCACCGGATAACGGTTCTTTGGTATCAGCTGATCATAACTCTCGACAAAAGCATTGACGATGTCTTTGTCATTGATGATTCTATTGTTGCAAACTATGTTGATGTAGTTGCGATTAGAACGGTTGATGATAGGATTGGTAGTGTAACCACTGATTTGGTAATCGCGATTTTTGGCTTCGAAATATATCAATGACTTAGCAACTTCAAGCCCATAAATTTGAGCCAAGGTATTGGTTACGGAATCGTTTTTATTGGAGACAAAAATAACTTTACGATCATTTGTCAATCTAAAGGAAACATGAGGATTTGCCAGAGCGAAGCCATTGACCAAGGAAACGATGTTGGCGAGTTCATACTGTGGTGATTTGAGGTATTTGAAACGAGCAGGAGTCGAATAAAAAAGTCTGGTAACTTCAACCTGGGTACCCTTATTTAGACTAGTGCTTGATTTTTTAATCAGTTTTCCGTCTTGAATTGTTAAACTAATGCCTTCTTCACCCATCGATGTACTTAACTCAACTCTGGCGATGGCAGCGATTGAAGGCAGCGCTTCACCCCTAAAACCCAATGATTGAATCCGGAATAAATCATTGACAGTCGCAATCTTTGAAGTTGCATGTCTTTCAAACGCCAAAAAAGCGTCTTCTTCATCCATGCCTGAACCATTGTCAGTCACCTTGATAGACGTCATTCCCGATTCGACCAGATCGATATCAATTCTGTCAGCTTCGGCGTCAAGCGAGTTTTCCACTAATTCCTTGACGACATTAGCTAACTTTTCAATAACCTCTCCTGCTGCAATCTTATTGGCGATATTTTGATCTAAACGTTTGATAAAACCCATTTTCTATTCCTTTTTTCTGTCGAGCTTCTTTATCTCTTCCACGACATCATTAAGAACGTTCAAAGCGCTTAAAGGCGATAACTCATCAACCTTGATTTCTTTGATTTGCTCGATGATATTTTGATATTTATCTTCCATCTTTTCCTCAACAGTGAGTGAATCCAAATAATTGAATAAATCGACGGTTTGCGGTTTGATGATGTTTTTACCATGATTTTTTTCGAGCTCTGTCAGTATTTCACTGGACCTTGTGATAATATTCTTCGGTAATTTTGCCAGCTTGGCAACGTGAATGCCATAACTCTTATCTGTCGGCCCCTCAACTACTTGATGCAAGAAAACAATATTGCCTTTTTCTTCCTTAGCTTTGACATGAACATTCTTGAGCGCCGGTAAATTATCTTCCAGATAAGTCAGTTCATGGTAATGAGTCGAAAAGAGAATTTTGCAATTGATTTTATGATGACAATACTCGATGATCGCTTGAGCCAATGCCATACCGTCATAAGTTGCTGTACCCCTACCGATTTCATCAAACAATATCAATGAATCCTTGGTGGCGTTTTGCAAAGCATAATTGACTTCCAGCATTTCCATCATGAAAGTTGATTTGCCTGTCGATAAATCATCAGAAGCGCCTATTCTGGTGAATATTTGATCGAATACTGGCAATATCGCGGATTCAGCCGGAACGAAACAACCGACTTGAGCCATGATGATAATCATTGCCAGTTGGCGCATATAGGTAGATTTACCGCTCATATTTGGACCGGTAATCAGTAAAATCGTATTTGATTCATCCATAAAAAGACTGTTTTCGACAAACTGCTCATCGAGCAATTTTTCCACTACCGGATGACGTCCATTCTTGATTTCAAGTTTCTTCTCTTCTATGAGAACCGGTTTGTTATAACGATTCGCCATCGAAACCCGGGACAACGAAATCATCATGTCAATAATTGCAATCAATTTGGCAGTTAACTGCAATTTGAAGGTTTCATTCTTGGCTTTTTCCTTTAAATCAAGAAAAAGTTGATATTCCAGTTCCATGATTCGATCTATAGACCCGAGAATAATTGCTTCCTTCTCTTTCAGTTCTTTGGTGATGAAACGCTCGGAATTGGATAAGGTTTGTTTTCGCTCGTAACCAAATTCATCCTTGACCAAGTCCATTTGCGATTTGGTCACTTCAATATAATATCCAAAAACGCGGTTATAACCAACCTTTAATTTTTTCAGGTTGGTTCGTTCTTTTTCTTTTTCGACAAACTCTTCCAGCCATTCTTTGGCATTGGCCTTGATGTTACGCATTTCATCAAGTTCTTTAGAATAACCATCCTTGATGAAACCGCCTTCCTTGATGGAAAGAGGCGGGTTATCGATAATTGCCTTATCAATTTCTAAAGCCAAAAAATCCAGATTAGGCAAATCCAAAGCGATGCTGTCTGCATAATCATTATTCAATTGGTTAAGTAAATTCTTAACTTCGGGAATGACTTCCAAAGAACGTTTAAGGTTGATCAAGTCTTTGGCATTGGCATTGCCAAAAGAGATTCTGCCAGCGATTCTTTCCAAGTCATAAACTTTTTTAAGTCGTTCAACCAATTCTTGACGAACGATAAAATTGTTGTTAAAACTTTCCAACAATTCATATCGTTTTTGAATTTGGTCTTTGTCAATCAAAGGTCTTAAAATCGAAGCTTTCAAGAACCTAGAACCCATAGCGGTCTGACATTTGTCCAATAGCCAAAACAAGGTATTGTTGCTCGATCTGGAGACAAAGGTTTCCGTCAGTTCTAAATTGCGTTTGGAATTGTTGTCAATTCTTAAATAACTGGTAGATTCAAACACCTGAACTTTTTGTAGATGCAACAATTGTTGTTTTTGTGTCAGTTCCAGATAATTGATCAACAGACCAAAAGCATTCAATAAACTTTTGTCGTAGACGTCCAGCACTAAATTTTGGTAGTATTTCTTAACTGTCAAATCGTCATTGATAGAAATGGTCAAATCTTGATTCTTCAGATTATTTGTTATGAATTTGTCCTTGAATTTAGAAGTTATGATAATTTCCTTGACATTCAAATTCAGTATTTCACTCATCAAGATATTTTTGTCAAGCGGCAGTTTCTCAAGATACAGTTCACCGGTTGAAAGGTCGGCATAGGCTAAAATGTATTGATCGCTACCTTCATAAATTGCCGAGATGTAATTGTTGTCTTTTTGTTTGATTGCTCCTTCTTCTATGATAGTGCCGGGAGTAATGAGTTTGATGACTTCTCTTTTGACAATACCCTTGGCAGTTGCCGGGTCTTCCACCTGTTCAACGATTGCGACCTTGTACCGTTTCTCAACCAATTTTTCCAGATATAAATTAACGGCATGATAAGGTACTCCACACATTGGAACTTTTTCTTCAACGCCTGCGTCACGGCCTGTCAGTACTATTTCCAGCTCTTTGGACGCAACAATAGCGTCTTGGAAAAACATTTCATAGAAGTCGCCAAGTCTAAAAAAGACTATAAAATCGCTATAGTCTTTTTTTATTTCGAGATATTGTTGCATCATTGGGGTATAACGATTTATTTCCACAGGTTTCAAAATAAACTCCTTATAACATTTTTAAAGACAAGAAGTAATTAAGTTTATCCTTGAATCAGCGGCCACAGATATTCATAACCTGCCCAACCAGCAACAGCCAATAGCACAATAATCACAATTGTCCAAACTACTCTTCTGGTTCTTCTGCGTTTATAATACTTCTTGATAATCAAATTGATTTTTTCGTCAAGCAACTCTTTTTCTTCTTGGGAAAGAATATTGCTGTCAGAAAGAGTAGGTTCTGTTTCCAATTCTTCTGGAATTTCAATATCTGTCAATTCGCTTTCAGGTTCAGTCGGTTCAACAACTTCCTTGACTTCTTCCTTGACTTCTTTTTTGACTTCCTCAACTTTTTCTACTTTGATAGGTTCTTCAATGATTTCTTCTTTAACAGGTTGAATAATGACTTCTTCAACTTCATCATGAACTTCTTCCGGAATGTATGTTTCTTCAATCACTTCTTCCACGATGTCTTCCTCAACAGCTTCAGCGTCAGAGAAGACAGGAATATGATAATCAAAGAAATCGTCTTTAGGATAGTTGTTATACATGCCAAGAGCGTACTTCATATATTCGATCATATCAGTCTTTTTTAGATCAATAGATATTTTAAAGCCTTTTTCTTTGGCGTAAATTTCCAGTTCCAATACAGACTTCGTTTCCAAGAGTTCAGTTTCGTCAGCTGAAAGCTTGAACTTTGCCTGTAAGATTTCGATTAGTTTGGTTTTATTGATGCGACGAGGAATCTTGACACCGTACTTCTCGCCTAAGGCCTTTAAATCTCCCAAGGTATAGGATGTCAGTAAATCTTCATCCCAGTCATGGATGGAAATGCCATCCAAGAATCCCGGTTGTTCATAAAGAACTTTTTGGATAGCATGATAAAATTCGGAATATTTCATGACTTCCAAATCAACGGTATAATTATGTTTAAGCTGTTCCAAGTCGTTAAAGAAATTATTCTTGATGACTAAAGCTTCTTTATTGACAAAAAGGATATTAAGCATCATTTCCTTATATCGTGGCAAACTAAAATTAAGGTTGTAATCATTTATCAGTTTTTCAAGCAAATAGATGGAGAAATTATCGTATCCCCTCAGTCTAAACTTCAGTTCGTCAGTGTAGGTGTTGTAAAGCGGTTCATTGAAAACCTCTTGTCTGATGGTTTCCTTGAGCAAAAACCTGTGAACATAAAGTGGTAACTTCACTTCATATTTAACGAGCAGGTTAATTATATCCTGCAAGGGAATTACCAACAACAATTTTGAAAAATCAAAAAATTCTTCATTGCTTTTAAATTTAGACATCATATCACCCTTTTACAATAAGATATTTTAATATTACTATAAGTAAAGTCATTTTTCAAGGGAAGTATTCAATATTTTAGCGATTTCCTATTATTTTCTTTTCTTCTTAAAAAATAAAAAAGTGAGACGCCAATCTCACTTCTATCATTTATTGAACTACTTTGCCATCTAAAGACCAAGTTTTAGCCTTTTCAATGTAGATATCGACAATATTACCAATCAACGATTCCGGTCCGCTGAAATTTACTAATTTATTGTTCTCCGTATAACCGGAAAGGACTCCTTTGTTGGTTTTTGAGTAGCCTTCAACCAGAACTTTGACGACTTGTTTTTCAAATCGTTTGTTTCCGGCTAAAAATCCTTCATTGATCAAGTCGTTGAGCTTATATAATCTTTGTTTAGCGACTTGTGGGTCAACAGTTTCCTTATATGTCGCAGCTGGCGTACCTTTACGAGGCGAATAAATAAAGGTATAAGCACCTTCAAATCGCGACTTTCGGACTAAATCCAGCGTTTCCTCAAAATCAGTTTCACTTTCTCCGGGGAAGCCGACGATGATATCGGTTGTGAGTGATACATGGGGGATTCGGTTATAAATTCTATTGACCAAATCCAAATATTCCTCTTTCGTATACTTCCGGTTCATGCGTTTGAGGATATTGTTCGAACCCGATTGCACCGGAAGGTGGATGAAGGGCATGATATTAGGATATTTCGCAATGACATCAATCAGACTGTCGGAAAAATCTTTAGGATGCGAGGTTGTGAATTTGATGCGAGGAATGTCAAGTTTAGCCAAATCTTCCAACAGATCCGCAAAATCATACTTTTCTTCGACAAAATCCAAACCGTAAGAATTGACGTTTTGTCCCAATAAAGTAACTTCCTTATATCCGTCCTTGATTAATTCTTTAATTTCTTCAATAATATATTCTTTTTTGCGCGAACGTTCTTTTCCTCTCGTATATGGAACAATGCAATAAGTACAAAACTCATCGCAGCCAAACATGATATTGACCCAAGCCTTGAAACGGTTCTCTCTTGCTTGAGGTAAATGTTCTATGATTTCGCCTTCATTGGAGTAGACTTCAATCAGTTGTTTTTTTTCCCTGATAACGTAATCGAGATACTCGATGAATTTATTAACGTTATGAGTGCCGAAGACGATATCGACATGACTGTACTTCTTCATGATTTTTTCGACCACGGCTTCTTCTTGTGGCATGCATCCGGCTATCGCAATAATCAGATTGGGATTGAGCCGCTTGAAACTCTTGAGTCTACCAAGTTCGCCAAAGACCTTGTTCTCGGCATTTTCCCTGATGGCACAAGTATTGATTACCACCAAATCGGCTTCTTCCAAAACCGAGACAGGCGTAAATCCTTGATCTTCCAAAAGCCCTCTAATCACTTCCGTATCCGCTTCATTGGCTTGACAGCCATGAGTTTGGATGATATATGATTTGTCCTTGCCAATATCCTTGATATTCTTGAAGTTTTCATATTCGATTGTATTAACTTGATTTTTAGTTCTCTTTCTCGCACTGGAAAGATCTGGTTTGTTAAGTCTTTGCATAAAATTCCCCATCTATTCAAATATGTTGATTCTTTCTATTTTTCTGTTATATAGGTCAAGTAAAACCGCATTGAACTGCAGTATCGATTCGGTTTCCGGTTTTACTCTTTCCGGCATGCCAGTAATGAACTTTCTAATTCCCTGCTCGACATTGCCGCCGATAATTCCGTATTTGGCACCGGTCATGCCGACATCGCTGATATAAAGCGTTCCTTTAGGTAAAACGATATTATCGGCAGTGGGCACATGGGTATGAGTACCGATGACGGCATCAACTCTACCGTCCAAATAATAAGCCATCGCATATTTTTCACTTGTTGCTTCCGCATGGAAGTCGACAATGATGTAATCGGAGGCGATTTTTTCCAGTAACTCATCAACCTTGGTAAAAGGATTATCTGTCTGATCATGCATGAACACTCTGCCAATCAAGTTGATGATGGCAATTTTTTTGTCATTATACTTAATCTCCACAAACTCTTTGCCAGGTGTGTTTTTGCCATAATTAGCCGGTCTTACGACATAGGGCAAGTCCAGGACTTCTTGAAAATCCTTTCTGGAAAAGGCATGGTTTCCTAAAGTGAAAACATTGACTCCCAAAGATAAGTATTCTTTATATATTTTTTCGGACAGGCCGTTGGTCTTTTCGATGTTTTCACCATTGACGATGATGAAGTTCGGTTTGTATTGATTTTTGACTTGGGCGAAATATTTGTCGAAGGACTTCTGTCCCAACTCGTTATAGATGTCACCGATAAAGAGGATTTTCAATTTTTTTCTCCTTTGATAAATTTAAGCCTTCCTCAACTTAAGAAGGAAGGCTTATTAAAGTCTATTTGGCAATATCTTGAGCTCTGGTTTCACGGATAACCGTGACTTTAATTGTTCCTGGGTAGCTTAATTTTTCTTCAATTTGCGTTCTGATTTCTCTAGCAACTACATGGGCTCTTTCATCGTTAACCTCTGAAGGTTTGACGATTACCCGTACTTCTCTACCGGCTTGAATAGCGAAAGCTGATTCAACGCCAGGAACTTGAGATGAAATTTCTTCAAGTTGAGTCAAACGGTTAATGTAGTTTTCTAATGATTCGGATCTCGCTCCCGGTCTAGCGGCTGATAAAGCATCAGCTGCCGCGACGATAACGCCGATGACAGTCG
>JAKPZU010000191.1 GCA_029559915.1 Bacillota bacterium | reverse complement strand
CGCCGCATTAAACATTATTAGAAAAGGTAACCCCGAAGCCAAACGGATAGGGACTAGAGGTTGGAACACGCCTAAGCGCACTTACCTGTTCAGTGAGTGATCGTTTTAAAAGTATAATTCGTTAGAATTATTTTTGTTCTGTAAAGTTTACACATTTTCACTTTAAAGATTTTTTTGAGTAAAGTTTATTGACAGCGTTTACATTATTTAATATAATAAAATCGAAAACGTTTTCGTAGGAGAAAAATACTATTTATGAAGACTTATGTAACTTCTAAGTACGGGAAATTACGCCACGAAGAAATACCGGTTGAAAATATGAATCAACCGGATTTTGAAATTTTAGTTGATTTTAGTAAAAAATATCAAAAAATCATCGGCTTCGGTGGCGCTTTTACCGAAGCTGCTTGTTACACACTCAGTAGGCTTTCTCTTCAGCAGCAAAATCGCTTGATTGAAGCCTATTTTAGTGAGGATAAAGGATTGTCATACAATCTTGGTAGAATTCACATGAATTCAAGCGACTTTTCCTTGGAAAATTATACTTACGTTAAAGATAACGATAAAGATCTTACAAGTTTTGACATTTCTCGTGAGTTCAAATTTGTCATACCAACCATCAAAAAAGCCGAAATGATTAAAAGAGATAAAATTCAGCTATTGGTTTCTCCTTGGAGTCCACCAGCGTGGATGAAGACCAACAACAATATGAATTATGGCGGAAGTTTAAAGCCAGAATACTATCAAGTGTGGGCTAATTATTACGTTAAATTTATTGACAAGGTTACCGCTGCAGGCCTTAATGTTTTTGCGCTATCGGTTCAAAATGAACCGGCGGCAAAACAGACATGGGACTCTTGTCTTTATACAAAAGAAGAAGAACGTGACTTTGTCAAAGATTACCTAGGTCCAACCATCAAGAACAGCAAGTTTTCGGATGTAAAGATCTTTATTTGGGATCATAATCGCGATATCGTGGTTGAAAGAGCAAAAGCGGTTTTGGAAGATCCTATTGCCAGCCAATATGTTGCTGGCACGGCAATCCATTGGTATGTAAGCGAAGATTTTGCCAATGTCGGTAAAGTTCATGACCTGTTCCCGGATAAACAAATAATTTTCACCGAAGGTTGCATCGAAGGCGGCCCCCACCCCCATGTTTACGAAACTGGCGAAAGATATGCGAGAAACATTATTGGCGATTTTAGTAACTGGTGCGAAGCTTTTATTGACTGGAATTTAACTTTGGATCAATTCGGTGGACCAAATCATGTGGGAAATTACTGTGACGCACCAATTTTATCTGATTTGGATAAAGACGAATTGATTTTTAACAGTTCATATTATCACATTGGACATTTTTCAAAACATGTAAAACCAGGTGCATTTAGAATATTTTCGAAATCTTTAAATGAAAAAGTCAAACATATAGCGTTTTTGAATCCAGACGGTTCTATCATCATTGTCGTTCTTAACGAAAGTGAATTTGGTTACAACATATCATTAAATCTCGGATTTGCGAAAAAAATCATAAAATCTGAAAAAAGAAGCATCATGACAATTTTGGCGGAGGTAAATAAATAGTGGATACATCTGAATACTATTATAAGAACGGTCAGTTCATAATTCATAACTATAACAAGAAGAAGACTTTCGCCAATTTTCTTCCCGGACTGGCTGGTAAAAGAGGTATTCCCCTCTGGGCTTTCTATGTCAATCGCGCCCAATTGATTAGCGGGTTTGGACTTCAAGACAAAAATCACCCAATAACCTTGTTTCATTCAGCGAATAAAGCTTACGAAAACGTCAGTAGAGACGGTTTCAGAACCTTTATAAAAATCAACAATGAGATTTACGAACCATTTTCGATAAACGCAAAGCATGAAAACAAACTTATCATTGAACCTCATAAAGTATCGATAGAAGAAACAAATGCCGATTTGGGTATAAAAGTTATCGTTTCCTATTTTGGCCTTCCTAATGAAGAAATACCAGCTTTGGCAAGAATGGTCAAATTGGTTAATTTGCAACCAGAACCCCTAAAACTTGAAATAGTCGACGGTTTGGCAGAAATACTTCCTGCCGGACTGGGGACTGAAGAATTCAAGGCTTTATCGAACTTATTGCAGAGTTGGATGGACGTTGAATGTCTGGAAGAAAAGTTTGCATTTTATAAACTCAGAGGTTCAACCGGCGATAGTGCTGAAGTATCAGAAGTTAGGCAAGGAAACTTCTACGTTGGATTTGATAGAAGCGGCTTACTGGAAATCATCGCTGATCGAGACTTGATTTTCGCTTATGACACTTCCAAAACTTTACCACTGAATTTTGTCGAAAAATCAGTTTCAGAATTATTGAAACTGCCTCAAGTGAACAAAAATAAAGTTCCTTCAGCCTTCATTCCGACGGACATCATTCTGAATAAAGAGTACGAGATTTTTTCTCTTATTGGACACACCCATTCATTAAACTCCTTGAGAGATAAATTACCTCAAATTACTAACATTGACTATATTTTGAACAAAGAATTAGAAGCGAAAAAAATAATCGAGGATTTATTGGAAGATGTTCATACAGAAACCGCTTATCCTGAATTTGACGCATATATAAAACAAAATTATTTGGACAATCTTTTAAGAGGCGGTTATCCAATCACCATTGGCAAACAGATCTATCATATCTATGGCCGAAAACACGGTGATTTGGAAAGAGACTACAATTTCTTTTCATTAGCACCTGAGTACTATTCCACCGGACCGGGAAATTTCCGGGATGTCTGTCAAAATCGTCGACTCGATTCAATCATTCATCGTGATGTTGAATTCTTCAATGTTTTTCAATTTGGCAATCTCATTCAACTTGACGGCTACAATCCGTTGTCAGTGAACGGCATCACCTATACTTTGAAAACAGAAAAGATAGATTATCTAATTAAAAAGCATTTCGGTAAAAACTGCGAGTTGCTGAAAGATATGTTTTCAAGGCAGTTTACTCCGGGAGATTTGGTTAATTTCATCGATCGCAATAAAATTGAAGTTAAAACCAAAGAAGAAGAGTATTTGGCAGAAGTAATAGATTCATCGGATATGAAGATAGAAAGCCATTTTGGAGAAGGCTACTGGATTGATCATTTCACTTACTTCCTTGATTTGATTGAAGCTTATAAGGCAATTTATCCTGATAAATTTGCGGACAATTATTTGCACAATGAAGTTTTCATGTATTTCAATTCTCCAATCAAGATTTTAAGGCAAAAAGATAAAAGCATTCTGACCAAAGAAAACCGCGTCAGACAATATAAGAGTTTGCTTCACCTTGAGAAACCGGGAGATTTCAGCAAGATAAATGGAAAATATTATAAATCAACTCTATTCATAAAGCTATTGGTTTTAGCTCTCAACAAATTTTCTCTACTTGACCCTAAAGGATTGGGAGTTGAGATGGAAGCGGGAAAACCGGGTTGGAACGACGCCATGAACGGGTTACCTGGGTTGTTTGGTTCCGGTATTTCCGAGACGATAGAATTAAAAAGAATAATTGACTTCATGCTCGAAAATCAATTGCCGGATGCTGTTGAGTTACCAATTGAAATATATGAGTTGTTTAAAAATTTGGAAAACAGTTTTGATTATCAAAATCGAGTCTTCGCCCGCGAAGAATATCGTGAGAAAACCAATGATGGACTATCTGGTAGACTGAACTTGCTTCTAACCGAAGAAATCAAGTCACTCTTGAACAAGATGGCACAACATCTGGATGAATCTTTAAAAAAACTCTATGTTGATTCCAATGGCATAATTCCGACCTACCTCACTTATGAGGTCATAGATTATGAAATGAACAATCAGAAAGAAAACACAGTAAAACCGATAAGTTTTGTGAGAAAAGACGTATCTCCTTTCTTGGAAGCTCCAGCCAGGTTGCTTAAAACCGATTTTTCCAAAGATAAATTAAGACAGATGTATAGAACCATCAAAAACACCGAATTGTACGATAAGCCGTTAAAACAATACAGGACTTCAGTTTCATTGGAGAAAGACACCTTTGAAATCGGAAGAATCAAGGCTTTTACACCGGGATGGTTGGAAAGAGAAAGCAATTTCTTGCATATGACTTATAAATATGTCCTAGGTTTGTTGAAAGCTGGATTGTATCAAGAATTCTTTACTGAGTTGAAAACAAATTTGGTTTGTTTCATGAATCCTGAAGTTTACGGTCGCAGTATCTTGGAAAATTCCAGTTTCATTGCGACTTCGAACAATCCTAATCCACATATTCACGGTCAAGGCTTTTTTGCTAGATTGAGTGGATCGACTGTCGAGACCTTAAATATCTGGACACTGATGATGCTAGGCAAAGAGCCTTTCAGGTATGAAAATGGCGTTTTAGTATTTGAACCTAGACCAATTATAGAAAAAAGTTTCTTTAACAGAAACCACAGGCTTTCATTCAAGTTTTTAAGCAAAACGATGATTACATATATCAACGAAAAACAAAAAGACACCTTTGACAATTCTTTGATTTATCGTTATGAATTGATTGATAGTGAGGAGCGAATGGAGGTGATTGAGGGAAAAGAAGTTATAGGAGATTTAGCAGTAAAAATTCGAGATGGTTATTACAAAAAAATTAACATACAAATAAAATAAAAATTTTAAAGGAGGAAATTATGAAAAAAGTTTTATTTATGTTCTTAATGGTCGTAATGGCTTTAGCAGTAGTCGCTTGTAATGGCGTAACTACGACAGAAGCGCCGACCACTGGAGTTCCGACAACAGTAGCGCCTACAACACAGGCACCAACAACAGTAGCGCCTACGACACAAGCACCAACGACTGTAGCTCCTACTACTGAAGCACCTACAACAGTAGAACAAGATACTATAGCTCCAGTTATTAATGGTGTTGATGATGTCACTATCTATTTGAACGAAACATTTAACCCGATGGCAGGTGTTACAGCAACGGATAATAAAGATGGCGATATCACAAGCAGTATTACTGTAGCCGGCGTAGTGGACACAACTAAAGAAGGAACAAACTTCTTAGTTTACACCGTATACGACGCAGCTGGCAACAAGAAACAAGAATCCCGTTATGTCTATGTTACTATCGACCCAAGTTTGATTGGTGACGAAATCGTTCAAAACGGTGACTTCTCTCTTGGAAACGCTGTTTGGAATGTGACGGATGGCGAAGGTAGTTCATCCACTTTCGATGTTGTCGACGGTGTGGGAGTTTTGAAAGTTGTAACTCCATCATGGAACCCATGGGCTCCACGCCTAGAAAGCAATGTCATTGAATTTGAAAATGGCGTAACTTACGAAATCACTTTTGACGCAAAAGCCGATGCAGTACGTTCAATCCACGTTCAAGTTGGCGAATTGTTGTCAGGTGCTCCTTGGTTTGATGATTATAAACCAATGCAACCTCAAATCTTTGATTTAAGCACTGACTGGCAAACATTTACATTCAAGTTCACAATGAATAAGGATACAGGACCTGGACAATTATTGTTTGAAAACGGAACTGTAACTGGTGGCGTTGGCACAGCCAATTTAGCAACTACAATATATTATGACAACGTCGTTATTGTTGAGTCTACTCCAGACGCTGACACTCAAGCTCCAGTTATCTCTGGCGCAACAGATTTAACTCTTGAAACTGGCGCAGTTTACGACCCTCTAGCTGACGTAAGTGCGTATGATGTTGTCGATGGAGAAATAACTCTTGATTCAACACATTATGTAAGCAACGTCGATACTTCAGTTCCTGGAGAATATGAAGTTACTTATACAGTAAGCGACGTAGCCGGAAATACTGCTACAATAACTATTTATGTTACAGTAGTTGATCTTGTTTTCACAAATACAAATGACATTACTGATGGCACATTCACCACAACTGCTGAAATTGTTGCTGAAGTACAAGATGAATTTAGTGGTTGGGCAGACATTACTGATCCAGAAATCTGGTATCAATATACTGCAGGTTGGGACGGCGCAGCGGCTACATTTACAGTAGTTGACGGCAAAGCAGTAATCGAAGTAACGGCACCGGGAAATAATGACTCGGGCTTAATGTTAAAACAAAAAGGTATTACCTTAGTACCTGGAGAAACTTATAAACTATCATTCTCAGCTAGTTCAACTGTAGCTAGAGATATCGTAGCTAAAGTCTCAGATCACTATTTTGCAACCTTTGCTCTTGGCACTGAAGAAGCTACTTATTCATTCATCTTCACTTACGAAAAAGACTCTACAACAACTGAAAGAGTATTATTCTTGTTTGGACAAATGACAAATTATGCGGCTTCAACAGTTACAATCGACAATGTTGAATTAGGCATACTTGAACAAGATAATCTAGTAGTTAATGGCGACTTCACTAATAACGGTTGGAACGTATGGTCTCAAAATTGGGATCAAGGAGATGGTATTCCAACAGTTACTTCAGGAATCGTTTCTGAGCAATATGTAGTTACTACTGATTTATTAGGTAATGCAAACTGGGCTATTCAATTATTCCAAGAAGG
>JAKPZU010000180.1 GCA_029559915.1 Bacillota bacterium | reverse complement strand
CTATTCACAAGATAATTTCTGCTCTGTGTATCAAGTGGTTTATCAACAAGATGTTTGATCAGTTCATTTAAAGCCATTGCTCTCACCAACTCTCTGTGCATCAAATTCCACTGTCAGCACAAGTTACAGATATGTTTCCATGGTAAAATAAATTATATCACAAATTCATCGAAAAAACAACTAATTTAGTGCAATGTAGTTGCATCTGCCATAATGTTACAATTTGCACATCGCTTCTCGACATCTGCGACAAGCTCGACAAACGCCGGACAGCCTCGACAGGTGTTAAACAAGCGAATCAGTGCATTTTGGAACTGGACTTCCAAAATTCTCGTACTAAATTGGAAGTCCACTTCTAATTTAGTATGAATGATGCGAAATGTGGTTTGGATAGGTATGTTCTGATGTGTACTGAATTGTTTCTCGGCAGGTGATGGAGCAATTTACTTTGCAAATTCGGAGGCTGATTTCGATTATCAAAAATATGCATTGAAAGGGTGGAAATGAGTTTTCATATGATTTTACTTGACTTTTGCATACTGAATTTGATACTATAGACATGAGAACTTAAGATTGAAAGGGCGTATATTGAGGGGTGTATTGATTATCTTTTTATCGTGTGCTGGCTCAAAAAGGAGGGGAAAAGGTTATGAGAGATTATAAATCAGAGATAGTCGCTGTTTTAGACAGGAAGAATTTTAAAATATTAGATTATTACAACACGAATTTTAAAGAGCTGCTAGAGCTATTACCCGAGGAGAAGAAAGAGCAATTATTAAGGGTTGTGTTGTCGATAAAAGAATATAAATCACCAAGGCCCTATTCTGTGATCAATAATGAACTTGGGGATGAACATGATGTCTTTATCGATGAAGCAGAAATGATTATGCAAATGTACGGTTATGGATTTTCAAGATTTGACTTTCTTAAAGAATTTTTGAATGGGTTGACAGAAGATCAAAAAGATACATTTCGTATGTTTCTTATAAAACTTGAAATTAAGGATCGCTATTGAGAAAAATTAATGAGGTAAATAAAGAATAGAGTCCTAGTGTGCAGTATTGAGTCTCTTAATGTTCTTGAACATATGTTCAACAAGTTCTTCATTCCAAGGGACAGTTTTCTTTGTTGTTATCTGAATTTACAAGGGGGAGAAAAGGTTATGGCAGATTACCTCCAAGAAATAAGTGCTATTTTATACCAAAAGGGCTTTTCATTTTCTAGAGAGTCTCTGAATAATTTACTTGATATTTTGTCCGATGAGAAGAAGGAACAGCTGATAAGGACTGTGTTGTCTATTAGAGAGTACAAGTCACCAAAAAGACATTATATGGTATCTGATGATATTGAAAGTAGGCAAAGTGTCCTTGCATTGTCAGAATCGATATTGGAATCGCAAAATTTTGGATTTTCAAGGTTTGATTTTGTTGAAGAATTTTTCGATGATCTGACGAAGGAACAAAGAATTGCATTTCTAAAATTATTTATCACTTTTGGGAAACGAGGTTATTAAAAGTAGGTTATTACAAATATGACGATAGAGAATATGACGATGGGGATGATGGAAACGAGGAATATTGGTAGGGTTATCGGTTTAGTAATTTCTTTGTGAATTAATTAGGTGCAAAATAACTTACTGTTGTGTGGGGGTGTTTCCCCCATTTTGTTTTTATTGCTGAATGTGGTAAAATATACTCGTACAATGTGAGCTCGTAGATAACGAGGTGATTTGGTGCACAATCCTTTCAAATTCGGTGTGGTT
>JAKPZU010000176.1 GCA_029559915.1 Bacillota bacterium | reverse complement strand
TCATTATTTTTGAAGAATGAGCTTATCTCTGATAGAAAGTTTGTATCTTTGACCTTGAGCATAGGATTTGTAACTGTTATTTTTTATTTTTTAAAGTTACTCATTTTCTGTTACTTACAGAAATATCCTATGCTTTTTTTGCACCATTTTTTTAAAAAATATAACTTGCGAAACTTAAATAATTAATATTAACAGTTTTTAGTGAGATATTATATCAAAACTTGTAAATTTGCATCTACATCAAGACCGGCATGTATTGAGTGGAAATGGATTTTTTTAATGAAATACTGACGCAAACAGATGTAAAATAAAAAGGACATTTTTTATAACTTCGACAGTCTAATAAATAATATATAATGAACACAATGAAAACAAAATTGAAAATTTCGGTTTGTTGCTTGCTGATAGCATTTTTAGGAAGTTGTGAAACGCAAGACAACGGTATTTACATGGAGTACATTACCGGTATGCAAACATTAGATAATGATATCTATGGTGAAAAATATAAGGATTATGATGAGAATCCGTTTATCAAAGTGGCAGACCAGCCGATTTCCACATTCTCTGTGGATGCCGATGGCGGTTCATATGCCAATATGAGGAGGTTCCTTCATTTAGGACAGACTCCACCCAAAGAGTCAGTCAGAATAGAAGAGTTTATCAATTATTTCACCTTCGATTATAAGGAGCCTGCTAAGGATGAAAATGTCTCTTTGGAATCTGAAATTTCGAACTGCCCCTGGAATACGGAACATCACCTGCTAAGGCTTGGTATGAAGGGATTGACCATACCGGCCGATAAGTTGCCTAACTCCAATTATGTGTTCTTAATTGACGTTTCCGGGTCAATGAATTCTCCCGATAAATTAGGTGTATTAAAAACCGGTTTCAAAACATTGGTTGATAATTTAAGTGACCGGGATAGAATTGCAATTGTCACGTATGCCGGCCAGGCAGGTGTTTTGCTGGAATCAACTTATGGCGATGAGAGGGAGAAGATAAAATCGGCAATCGATAAATTGGGTGCAGGAGGTTCTACAGCAGGAGCTGCCGGCATTATAACTGCATACGAAATAGCTGAAAGGAATTTTATTCCAAACGGTAACAACAGAGTGATTTTAGGCAGTGACGGCGACTTTAATGTAGGACCTTCATCGACTGAAGAATTGATCAAATTAATTGAGGAAAAACGCGATAAGGGTATATATCTGACGGTTCTTGGAGTTGGAGGAGGGAACTTGAATGACTACATGATGGAGCAAATTGCAAACAAAGGCAATGGAAATTATGAGTACATCGATAATGCCAAACAGATTGAGAAGGTTTTCACTCATGAGATTCTCAAATTCTACACTGTAGCCAAAGATTCGAAGATACAGATCACATTCAATCCAAACAAGATTGATTCATACAGGTTAATCGGATACGAAAACCGAAAATTAGAAAAAGAGGATTTTGAAAACGACTCAACCGATGCAGGCGAGATAGGTTCGGCACAGACGATAACAGCATTGTATGAGCTTGTATTGACAGATAAGCCTGATGAGGAAAAATATGCTCAATTTGATTTCAGATACAAAAAACCGAATGAAACTGAAAGCAGATTAATTACACATGAGATTAATTCGGTTCCAAAGGAGATAATGTCTTCATCTGAAAATATGAGATTTGCCACATCGGTCGCCGGATTGGGACTTCTGATGAAACAGTCTCAATATAAAGGGACACTCACCAAACAGATGGTGTTGGATTTAGGAAGAGGTGCAATATCTTTTGATCCGAACGGTTACAGAAAAGAGTTTATAGACTTAGTGACAAACTGGAAAAACTAGCAATTAATTGCAATAAACTCGGTTTCGGGTACAGTTCAAGCCACAGAAAGGTTATAAACAAATTCACTGAGTGGTTGTAAACGGAATCACTGAGCGGTTTTAAAGTAATGCGGAGAATATCATACTTATTCTCCGCATTTTTTGTGCAAAATAACCTGCATATTCTTTGCAAAAAACATATCTTTACATTTGTTTGGCTTGAATTTCTTATAAATGAGGGGATATATACATATTTATACAGGCAACGGCAAGGGAAAAACAACCGCAGCATTAGGATTATCACTAAGAGCTGTTGGTGCGGGGAAAAAAGTTTTTTTTGCGCAATTTGTAAAGGGGGAAATTTATTCGGAAGTAAAAGCGATACAAAAATTCTTGCCCGGTATTACAATAAAACAGTATGGGTTAAAATGTTTTATCTATGAAAAACCCTCGCAAGCCGATATAGATAGAGCCCGCAAGGGGCTAAAAGAGGTATCTGAAGTGATTTTATCAGGCAAATATGATGTGATTGTATTAGATGAGGCAAACATAGCTGTTTACTATAATCTTTTTACTGACGAGGAGCTTATAAATATCATTAGGCAAAAGCCCGAACAGACCGAAATTATTATTACAGGTCGTTATGCTTCCGATAAACTAATTGAATTTGCCGATTTAGTTACCGAGATGAAAGAAATAAAACACTACTACAATCAGGGTGTTCAGGCAAGGAAAGGCATAGAGAGTTAGAGATTAGAATAGGCGGATATACAAAGCAAAGCATTATGGATTGGAAACAGTCGATTTATAAAAATTCATGGCTTAATATTGTTGTGAATTTAATAATTTACTAATTTTATCTCCTGAAGTTTATTCATACCTTTAAATTGCATTTCAAATCGACTCAAAAAAGCAACAGATATGAAAAAAACCTTGTTTGATATTTTTAGCATTAAGCTTAGTGGCTTCCATTTTTTGTCTCGGATGTGAGGATACTTATCTTGGGAGTGAAGATACTAATATCGAACGTGAGGACACTGACCTGAATTCAGATCCTGATTTTGAATTCTTGAAAGGGACATGGATAGACAATGGAAGCTTGGCAATGCAATTCATTGATTTTTATTCCGAAAAAGAGGCAAGAATTGGAATTTATGGCAAAAATTTTAAAAAATTCGAACCATTTAATTATCGGATCATTAATTCAAATCAAATCGCAGTCAGTTGGATTGATGACAAGCAACCGAATGTGACCTTTCACGATTTGATTAAAATCGGAAATGATACAATTGAAATCAGTGATTTGACTGATCTTCCTGAGAATCCCAACAAAATTTATTTAAGGCGGGAAATTCTCACCGGAAAGAACAATGATACGATTGTAATTGGACATAAGCAGGAATATTTTGATTTTGAAAACGACCTTAGGTTACGAATCGATCCAATACTGAATGACTCAAGATGTCCAACCGGGGTAGAATGTATATGGAGAGGTAATGCCGAAGTCCGAATTGAGTTGATAATACAAGGAGCTTTTTGGCATTATTTTATTTTGAACACAAATTGTGCGTATCGTACGGATACTGTTATTGATAATATAAGGTACAGATTAGTAGCATTGGAACCATATCCTGTAATTAACCAACCGATTGATTTTAGGGATTATGTTGCTAAAATTTTAATTGAAAAACAATAATATCGGCTACCGATAAACGGATAGTGTATGCAAGTATCAAAATTCTTAGGATATTTTTTAAAACAACTTTGATTATTTCTATTATCGGATTAAGAGTTGTCTCCCATTGACTTAATTAGACGTGGAAAACATTTGTTTTAAAAGTCACATTTTTTAAATCTATTTATTTTAATATGTCGAGAAATTTCTCGTACTTTGCAACAAAGTTTTGCATATATTTAAATGATTGATTATCAGGCAGGTAGGTGGATTCAATCCTATGTGAACAACTTTTATATTTATAAAATCATCATAAGTTCAATTATTTTAAAACAGTTATAGATGACAATTTCAATAGAACTGATTTTACTTATTGGTTCAGCCCTATTTTTTATTAGTATGCTGGTAGGGCAAGTGGGGCACCGTTTTGGCGTGCCTATTTTGTTGCTTTTTCTTTTGGTGGGTATGGTATTCGGTGCCGATGGGTTTGGGCTCGAATTTGAAAATATACAAATGGCGCAAGCCATAGGCTCGGTTTGCTTGGCCATTATTTTGTTTTCGGGAGGTTTGGACACCCGAATTTCGGAAATAAAACCTGTTATCGGTCCCGGAGTGGTACTGGCTACTTTAGGAGTGTTGTTGACGGCTATTTTTACGGGATTGTTTACATATTGGATGACTGATAATTTCTTCCCTGCGCTGGGAATGGGGCTTCTGTCGTGTATGCTGCTTGCTTCAACGGTTTCATCAACCGACTCGGCTTCCGTTTTCGCCATTTTGCGTTCCAAAGGCTTGACGCTGAAAAACAATCTGCGTCCGCTACTTGAACTGGAAAGCGGCAGTAACGACCCTATGGCATATCTGTTGACGGTTATGTTTATCGATATTATTCAATATGGCGACAATCCCAACTATCTGGTGGTAGGACTGAATGTGGTGATCCAGTTGGTTGTGGGTACCGGAATGGGTATACTGTTAGGGCGTTTGGCGGTAAAAATTTTCAATAAGGTTAAAATGGATAATGATTCATTTTATCCGATTATGCTTCTTGTTTTCGGGGTGTTTATCTTTTCTATCACCTACTTTTTAAAAGGGAACGGCTATCTGGCTGTTTATATTGCCGGTCTGACGATAGGAAATTCCCGATTTGTACACAAACGCTCTTCTATGAGATTTATGGACGGATTTGCATGGATGAGTCAGATATTGCTGTTCCTTACGCTCGGTTTGTTGGTTAATCCCAGCGAATTGGTTGAAGTAATTGTTCCTGCACTCATTATCTCTTTCTTTATGATTGTATTTGCCCGTCCTATTACGGTTTTCTTGTGTCTCGCTCCTTTCCGAAAAGTGGGTTTTAAAGATAAACTGTATATATCGTGGGTGGGATTACGCGGCGCGGTCCCTATCATTTTCGCCATTTTGCCTCTGGCAGCCGGAGTCCCCGGTGCACGGCTGATATTTAACATCGTGTTTGTACTTACCTTGGTTTCGCTGTTGATGCAGGGAACCACTTTACCTTTCGTCGCACGTATGTTCGGACTTGCAGAAAAACCGAAAATATATAAACCTTTTCAGGATTTTGACGTGGACTTTGCGGAAGAGATAAAATCGGTAATGACGGAGATTTTGATTACTGAAGAGACGCTGAAGTATGGTAAAAATCTGATGGAAATACAATTGCCGGATAAGACGTTGGCTGTTATGGTAAAGCGGGAAAATAATTATTTTGTCCCGACAGGACAAACCGAACTGCATCCTAACGATATATTGCTGGTAATATCGGACGATGAAAAAGCGTTGAAAGAAGCTTATAAGAACATCGGTATTTCGGATTTCACGTATCGGAAAAACCAGTAAACTGAAGGGCGAAAAGAGCAGAATATGTGCATCTTTTCCTGTTGATATTTAATAGCAAATTGCTAAAACGGGGTCGAAGTGACATGATCCTTAAAAGTTTTATCTAACTTTCCGGGGTATGTCATAGGCGCTCCGTTTTAATAATTTATATATTTGCGTTATTTCTGCTGCAATGATTTTAAAACCTAATGGATTGATTAAAAACATATAAAACAACTTAAATACGCGTAAGATAAGGTAATAAGCAAAGCAGGTTGACGTTTTTTATAAATTGGGGACGAATGATGTATATAATTGTCCAAATAAGAGATGAGAGTACGTGTTTTAGCATTGATTATTATAGCAAACGGCTTGCTGTCAACTAATTTGTATAGCCAGACTCGAATAGAAGACTATGTCGAATTTTTAAAAGAACAAAAAAATCCGAAGGAGTACATTTTTCAACTTTGGAAAGATGCAGATATTATTGTGCTTGGTGAAAGAGATCACCGTGATACCACCCAATACAATCTGATTTTAGATATTCTTTCTGACGAACGATTTATAGAGAATGTGGGTAATCTCTATTTAGAGGTAGGTGTTGTCAATGCCACTGAAAAAGCGAACAGTCTGATAAAAAGCAACTATAGTAAGGAGATTTTTGATAAAGAATTCGTAGAGTTACAAATGGTTGAGGTGTGGTCTTCTTCTTATTGGGACAAATATAACCGTTATCAACTACTCTATGGGTTGTCCAAAATAAACAGGGAATTGTCAAAAGATAAGCAGATCGATATCGGACTAATCGATATGGAGTTCAGTTGGTACGACGATATTACTCCTGAAAAATATCTGGAGTTTAATACGGTTGAAATGAATAAAGAGTTCAATACACGGGAAAAGATTATGGCAGATAATTTTCTTGCTTTTTATTCTAAACAGCACCCTCGGAATAACCACAAAAAAGCTCTGATTATAACGAGCAGGGAGTATGCAGGAAATTTTCACGTTCAATGCCGGGGTAATGATGTTAAGAGACAGGCAGGCTACATAAAAGATGTTTATGGCGACAGAGTTAAAACGATAGCTTTGAATTGGTACAAATGGATTCCGTTAGATTGGCACAGACAGATTCTTCCCGATAAAACCAACGGATTGTCGGCCGACGGCAAATTTGATGCTTCCTTTGAACTGACCAACTGTAATCCCGTAGGTTTTGATCTTGAAAATTCACCATTCGGCGAGGATGAATACGATTACACATTCGAAAATAATTTAAAATGGAAAGATGTTTTCGATGGTTTTATTTTTTACGAACCATACTATAATTTTATAGGCAAAGCCGGATTTCCCACAAAACTGACAAACAAACAGGCCAAAGAGTTTACACGCAGAATGATAATTGATAATAAGGCTTTTGGAAACAGTAAAAATGCCCGTCTGTTACAATGGTTCGGCTGGATTTATAAATACATAGATAAGAAAGAATACGGTAATTTAAGAGAGTTTGAATGTATCACAATGTATCCGAACTATAGTGAATGGGAAAGTGATATGAACCGGTGGATTAAAGACAGATAACCGATAGTAACAGTAACCCGATACACAAACCTAAGCATATAACTTATACTGACAGCAACAGAGATTAAATTATGGAAACCAGGATTAAAGAGAGCATTAACAATCCCGAACAACTTGAAAGGTTGTATCGAGCCGATAAGAAGAGTTTTGAAAAATCGTTCTTTAGCATCTATCATGAGATAGCAGATTTCAAAATCGCAGAATTCTGGAAAGCAAGACTTGAGTATGAAAATCAGGGAGAACCGAAAATTAGAATAAAAAAATCAGATGTACTTTTTCTGATTATCACATGTTTGATAACCGGATTCTTAATCAAAATACCTCAGATATTTGACATCGGACTTGATGATTACGTTTTCTACGAAAGGAATGCAGGACTAATTGTGCTGCTGGGTCTGTCCGCCTATCTGTTTCTTACAAAAAATAAGATCAATTATAAACAACTGGCAGCTTCAATTGTAATCTTTGGGATCTCGGTTGTTTACATAAATCTGCTGCCGTCAAACAGAGAGAGTGATTCGATAAATTTGGCTTACCTGCATTTGCCGTTCCTGTTATGGTGCCTGTTTGGTCTGATTTTCATTGACTTTGACATGAAAGACAAATACAGACGGATTGATTTCATAAAATACAATGGCGATATGGCTATTCTTGCCTCTATAATTTTAATTGCCGGAGGAATTTTGACATTCATAACTATCGGATTGTTCTCAGTAATTGACCTGGAGATAGAGAAGTTTTATTTCGATTATATTGTAATTATCGGATTGGTTTCTTCGCCGATCGTAGCAACATATATTGTAAAGAACTTTCCGGCGGTAACAAATAAGATTGCTCCGATAATTGCAAACATTTTTTGTCCTTTGGTGCTGATAACTTTGATAGTCTATCTGATAAGCATTCTCTTTACAGGTAAAGATCCATACAATGACCGGGACTTTTTAATTGTATTCAATTTTATGCTTCTAGGTGTAGTGGCAATCATTTTCTTTTCTGTTTCAGGAACATCGGTCAATAAAAAACAGAGGTTTAGCGAGTTGATTCTATTTACGCTGTCAATCATAACTCTGATAGTTGATTTAATTGCCTTATCGGCAATACTATACCGGTTAGGCGATGAATATGGATTCACTCCGAACAGGACTGCCGTGTTGGGTTTGAATCTGCTGATTTTTGTAAACCTCATTCTGATAATGATTGATCTGTACAAGGTTGGATTTAAAGGAAAAGAGATTAAGACAGTTGAATTGACAATTGCCGGATTCCTGCCAATATATACGGTATGGACATTTCTGGTAACATTCGGATTCCCGCTCATATTCGGAATGAAATAGAATGACCGAAAAGAGGCCATTCTGAAAATAAAGTGGAAAAGCGGGCGGCGGGGAGAAGAGTTTTCCGGCATAGATATTTATCAGGCTGTAATTGACGAGGGAATTACAACTTTTGAGGAGTTTAAAACCTGTAACAACAGCAAGGGGAGGGGGCGCAATACGATTTTGATAAGGGAACCAAATGTAGAAATCGGAACCGGAGATTGAAACAATTAAAGTGTCGATAAAATACCGGCAGGAATCTAAAATATTTTCATACAAATATGTAAAGAGTGACTTTTGAATCATTGTTCAACTAAAAATTAAAAAAATGAAAAAGTCAGTTGTCATTTACATTCACATCTTCTTTTGGATAGCAATATTGGCTACCTCTTTTATCAATCGGATTTCGCTTAACTATTTATCGCCTGATGAACTGGGGAGAATTTCAATTTACGCAAAATCATTGCAACCCCTATTCTTTTATATCGGCTATCTGTTTGTGATGAAAATCAGGTGGAAGAGCAACTTCTTGTTATATGCCATTATCGGCATTGTAACGACCTATCTGATTCTCTCTTTGGTCTCAAAAAAGGCTTTTGCCTTCGGAATCGTTCCTTTATCTTCAATTTTTCTATGGACCGCAATCGGATGTCTGTTTCGATTCTTCATTGATTGGTTTAAGAAAAAGAATGATATGTTGGTTTTAGAGAAGGAGAATATTTCAAGTAACCTGGAGTTATTAAAAAGCCAGATTAATCCCCATTTCCTGTTTAATACATTACACAATATAGATGCGTTAATCCGTGAAGATCAGGATAAAGCCTCAAAATCATTGGTCAAGCTATCGGAGCTTATGCGTTATATGCTAAAGGACACTAGGAGTGATTTCGTGGAGCTGAAAAATGAGATTGAGTATCTAGAGAACTATCTCTCTCTGGAGCGTTTGAGACTTAAAAATGAAAAATTCTTCAATTACTCAATAAGCGGCAGTTGTAACGGATATAAAATAGCTCCCATGATATTAATCCCTTTTGTTGAGAATGCCTTCAAACACTCCGTTGACTCCGGCATTGAAAATGGTATAATCATAAAAATAGCAATAGAAAACGGTGAGCTGATTTTTAATTGTGAAAACCGATATGACAAATCCGGGACCGATAGAGATAAAACTCATGGTATTGGCTTGGAAACAGTAAAAAAACGGCTAAATTTGATCTATAAAAACAAGCATAAATTGATAATCAATTCGGTAAATTCGGTGTTTAAAGTCCATTTAGAACTAAAATTAAATGAAAATTAATTGCATAGCCATAGAAGATGAGCCCCTTGCTTTAAAAAAGATTGAGGAGTTTATTGGGCAGATTGATTATCTCAATTTATTGGGAAGCTTTGATAATGCAGTTGATGCGATTGGATTTTTAAAGACCAATCCGGTTGATTTGATATTCCTTGATATTCGTATGAAAAAGCTATCAGGGATACAGTTTTTGGAATCATTGCAAATCAAACCAAAGGTTATAATTACCTCTGCATACGACGAATTCGCATTGAAAGGGTATGAATTAGATGTTGCCGACTATCTATTGAAACCCTTCTCATTTGAGAGGTTTGTTAAGTCCGTTGATAAGGTTTACACTCAACTAAACGAGCTGCTTGGAAGTAGCTCTAATGAATATATTTTCGTTAAAACAGAATATAGAATAGAGAAAATTGAAATTAAGGAGATTTTGTACATTCAGGGCATGAAGGACTATTTGCAAATTCATACTACTGATAGAAAAATTATGACTTTGCAGACATTCAATAATATTTTGGAAGTATTACCTAGGAATGATTTTATCAGGATCCATAATTCCTATATAGTCTCAATATCAAAGGTTGAAACTATTGAGAGAAACAGAATCCGAATCGGAAAAACCCTATTGCCAATTTCGGATAGTTACAAAGAGTGTTTTTACAGAACCCTGAGAGAGAAAAAAATATTGATATAAATGCAGCGTATAACTACAGATAAGATGGCAATGCAAACATTGTGAGCAAAAGAAAAAGTAACAGTATGGTTCAAATAGAGCAAAATATGAGCTATAAGAGTTATATTTGTGAGTTAAAAAAATAGTAAAATGAAAAAGTTTATTGGTTTTATTGTCTGTCTGTTTTTGGTAAGTCAGTATGCCTTCTCCGAAAAAACGGATACTCTTGAGGTCTATAGCCCCAGTATGAAGAAAAATATTAAAGTCGTTGTCGTCCTTCCGGACTCTTATGATTCAGGTAAATCATATCCTGTATTTTATCTTCTTCATGGGTATAGCGGTAATTATAAAAACTGGACGGACTATCCATCAACAGGCGCTCTTGCAGATCTGCATCAATTCATAATAGTCTGCCCGGATGGCGGATTTTCCAGTTGGTATTTCGACAGTCCGATAGACAGTACCCGGAAATATGAAACTTTTATATCAAAAGAATTGATTAAATGGGTAGATGAAAATTACAGAACCATAGCTGAACGTGGCGGAAGAGCTATATCCGGTCTTAGCATGGGAGGCCATGGAGGTCTGTTTTTAGGCTTTCGTCATCAAGATGTGTTCGGAGCTTGCGGAAGTATGAGCGGAGGAGTAGATATCCGTCCTTTTCCGAATAACTGGGAAATGAGCAGTGTACTTGGACAACAGAGTCAATATCCGGAAAACTGGGAAAAGTACACTGTTATGAATCAACTGCATTTATTGACACCAAACAGTATAAAAATTATTTTTGACTGCGGGACAGACGATTTCTTTTATAGTGTAAACGTAAAACTTCATGAAGAGTTGTTATACAGAAATATTCCCCATGAGTTTATCTCAAGACCGGGAGCACATAATTGGCCCTATTGGAATAATGCAATAAAATACCAGGCACTGTTTTTTTCTGATTTTTTCAATTCAGCCCAAAGAAACAGAAACTCTTCTCGTTAGTTTCATCAATATAAATTTACCGGAGTCTGTATTTTGATTTTTGGCCGGGAATAGTTGCAAACATTTCCCGGTAATTCCGCAGGATACCATCAAACATTGCAGAACAGCATGTTATTACAATACGCAAAAAAATATTCCAAGTTGATTGCCGGACAACTGTTGTTTGCAACCGTCTGGGTGCTTTCGCAACTTGCGATTCCGCGACTGATGGTGGACATTGTTGATTACGGAATCATGGCAGGCGATATGAACGAAATCGTTAGCCGTGGTATGCTTATGTTGCTGGCAACCGTTGTGAATATTGTTTCCCTGTTGATATCGATATACTTTCTAACAAGGG
>JAKPZU010000166.1 GCA_029559915.1 Bacillota bacterium | reverse complement strand
GAAAGAGCAATCTCTGGTACAGGATGAAAGGTGCATCAACCTATGCGACATATATTGATGTTGCTAATAAGGATTATTCACCGCTTGCAAGTACTTCGGGTATGACCGTAGTTGGAGAAGACATCAAAGTTATGGGTTATCTACTCGAAGATCGAATCTATGGCTATATCTATAATGAACTCTGGAATTATTGGAATCGGGAACCTGATACGGTTAACAACGTCTCCGTAACCATTCCTTTCGCTGATGGCGAGTATCAATTGTTAATCTTCAATACCACAACCGGTGAAGTGGTGAGTGAAACCACCATCACCATTACCAACAACGAATTTGTTATTAATAATTTGTCGATACAGACAGACTATGCTTTTATAGTCAGATAAGGAGACTTACTATAATAAGTCAAGCGATTAATGAGATTAAATAGTAAAAGACCTCACAAGGAAGCCTAATTATGTTTATAAACCAACAAGAGGTAGCTACACCCTCATTTGATTATTTGAATTGTGAATGATCAAATGTCAATTGATTGACACCTAAGTAGTAAATTACACGAATCATTTTTCTAGCACAGTGAACCATGGCTACTTTATGATGTTTACCTTCCGAACGCTTCTTGAGGTAGTAATCATAAAGCGTAGGATTTAGTCTTAAGCTAGAGAATGTGATTTGCCAAATCGTCATTCTGAGTAATCCAGAACCACGTTTAACAAGATGTCCTCTGGTCTCCATTGTTCCAGATTGACTAACAGATGTATCCAGTCCAGCAAAAGAAATGATTTGAGCAGGATTTGTGAAATTTTTAAAGTCACCTAATTCAGCGATGATGATGGCTGCTGATATGAGATTCACACCAGGTATGGATGTCAGTGTTTGAGGTATATCTTTCATTAATGATATGATTTCTTCATCGACACACTCAAGTGTATCTGAAAGATCTTCATAATGTTTAATCGAGTGTTTAAGAAGTAAGAGATCAGATTTTGTTTCATAACCAACGGAAGATGAAGCGAGTGATTTGAGTTTTTGAACTCTAACATAGGATATCTTACCTTTAGAATAACTTCTAATTGCCTCATAATCTTTCGTTGATAGTTTAGAAATTCTTGCTACAGATTTAAACTTCTTAAGGATGAAAATGGCAGTACCAGCGAGTCTTTCATTGAAAAAGGGCTTGAACTCAGGAAAGATGCGATCCAAGATGTTCGTTATCTCAATGAGTGCTTTAGACCTGTTCATCATTTGGACATGACGATAGCGCACCAGTTGTTTTAATTCATTGATGTGGTAAAATTTAGTATGTAAGGTCTTGTAGTCAACAGAACCTAGCATACTTGAAATAGTTTTGGCGTCAACTTTATCTGTCTTTGTCTTACGTAACGATAATGCCTTCGAAAACATGTGCGTTAAGTAAGGATTAAATTCCAGATAAGTATAACCAGATGTCGTAATAAACTGTTTAAGGTTTGATCCATAGTGTCCTGTTGACTCAAGACCTATTCTTATTTCTTGTGACTGATCTAAGGATTTTAGAGTCTCAAGAAGTAAGTCAAAACCTAACCGATTGTTGTCAAAGCTGAATGCTTTGATGGGTATCCCCGCTTCAGTAGCTATGAAGCAGTCGTGTTTGTACTTAGAGATATCAATACCAATCAAGTACATAAAAACACCTCCACGTTTTAGTTTTAGCACTGGGTAAGTCACAGATTTCTTATTCATGTAGTCTTGTGATGAAGCGTCGAGCGCTAACTTACTGATTGACATTAAAAAATAAGAACTGTGGTGAGAGTCTCCTTTAATAGTCAAAGCTATACAACGATGAAACAAATCCACAGTGCTTAAAATTATTATAACAATAGAAAGAAAGGAAGCTATACTCTAACTATTATTACAGTTTTGAGTATACAAGATAATGATGAATTTAGAAATTAGACATGCTTTAGATTCAGAGAGCGGAGTTATTCTTGAATTTATCAAAGGCATTGCCAAATATGAAAAATTGAGCGATCAAGTTATCGCCACGGAAAATGATATCTATAATAGCGTTTTTGTGGAAAGAAGCGCTAAAGTAATCATTGCCTTTCTTGATGACACTCCGGTAGGCTTTGCCCTTTATTTTTATAATTTTTCCACTTTCAAGGGTAGAAAAGGATTATATCTGGAAGATTTGTTTGTTTATGAGCAATATCGCAAGCTGGGTATAGGCAAGGCCTTGTTCGAATATTTGTTAAAAGAAGCCCGTCAAAACAACTGCGGCAGAATGGAATGGGTATGTCTAGATTGGAACCAACCAGCCATCGACTTTTATTTGAGCAAAAAAGCCAGACCAATGGACGAGTGGACGATTTTTCGGATTGATGAAAAAGATTTTATGTAACTTAAGCAAATCGTTTTGAATAAGTAAATTACTTTGTTAAAATATTAGAGTAAATTAAAATTTATGGAGGATTATAATTATGCCAGTTAAAGTTACTACCGAGACTTTTAAAAGTGAAGTATTAGATTCAAACATTCCAGTTATCGTTGATTTTTGGGCTCAATGGTGCCGCCCATGTTTAATGTTGGCTCCAGTTTTGGATGAAATTGCCAAAGATTTGGAAGGCAAGGTAAAAGTTGCTAAAGTTAACGTTGATGAAGAAGGTTATCTAGCAAATCAATTCCGCGTTTCAAGTATTCCAACTGTCTATTTATTTGAAAATGGTCAAGTAAAAAATCAAGTTGTCGGTTTAATGAGAAAAGACGATTTATTAAAGAGACTTGGTTTGAAATAAAACAATGTACGACGTAATAGTGATAGGCGGAGGACCGGCAGGTGCGTCCGCCGCTATTTATTTACAAAGATTTCGCCTGAAAGTCTTGATGTTGATGAAGGATTTGGGTACCTTGGGTAAAACCGATCACATCGACAATTATTGGGCTTTTGAAAACACCGTTTCCGGAAAGCATCTCGTGGAACAAGGTGTAGCTCAAGCAAAGAGACTGGGTGTAGACGTTTTGGAAGAAGAAGTAATCGGAATTGAGAATTTTGAAAATTATACAGTAAAAACTACAAAAAACGAGTACCAGGGAAAAGCCGTATTGATCGCTACTGGTCAAGCCAAGCCCAACTTAAAAGTAAAGGGCTTCAAGGAGTTTATCGGTAAAGGCGTTTCCTTCTGTGCCATCTGTGATGGGTTTATTTATCGCAATAAAAAAATCGGCGTAATCGGCAATGCCGAATTCATGTTGGAAGAGTTGGAAATTTTACGTAACTTTACCAAGGATATCACGGTTTTTACTCATGGACTAGGGCTTCCGCTTCACATAGAAGAAGAAATTTCCGAAAAATTGGTTACCGCTCCGCTTTGTGAAATACATGGTGATGAAGTAGTAAAAAAAGTTGTAACCGAAGAAGGAGAATATGAAGTAGACGGCTTATTCGTTGCCATTGGAACGCCTTCAGCCAATGATTTTGCCTTGAGAATCGGCGCATTTATTGAAAACAATTATATCGTCGTTGACGATAATCATATGACAAACGTTCCGGGATTATTTGCGGCCGGAGATTGCATCGGGGGGTTGCTGCAAGTTGTAAAAGCAGCGAGCGATGGTGCACATGCAGCAATAGCGATTAATAAATATTTAAAGACAATAAAATGAAGACTGTCATAAAACCTTTTTTGATGAATTTACATTAAGGGTTTTAGACAGTCTTTTTATTTTTTCAATAGTAAACAAAACTTAAAAAGTGATGAAAAAATTAACTATTGAATGCCCATAGATAGCCCTTTTTAAAAAATGTTATAATCGCTAGATTTAGCGATTAGGTTGAAATGTGTTACATGCTAGAAAAAAATGTAAAAATAATAATAAAAATTACTTGCAATTTTAAAAAAACATTCTATAATTAACTTTTGTAAATATGAAAAAAAATGAGGGGGTAGAAGATGGAGAATCAGCACGCTTTAATTGAATTAAAAAACATATCTAAAAGTTATGACGATGAATTGGTTGTCAAAAATGTCAACTTAACTATATATCGGAACGAGTTTCTGACGCTTTTAGGTCCATCAGGTTGTGGTAAGACAACCATCTTAAGAATGATTGCCGGTTTCATTAAACCGGATGAAGGCGATATTATCATCAATGGCAAAGTCTTTAATGATTTACCACCATATGCCAGACCAATTCATACGGTCTTTCAAAAATATGCATTATTCCCGCATCTGAACGTCATTGACAATGTTGCTTTCGGTTTGAACAACAGGAGCTGGGAGTATTTGGAAAACTTTTATGGACAAGAAAAAATCGCCGCGGAAATAAAAGAATTATCGAAGAAAAAAGAAGTTTCTGCCAAAAAAGCGATAAAAAGTTTAATCTACAAAGATTCAGTTCAAGCACTGAAGTTGGTTAAACTGGATGGTTTTATCAAAAGAAAAGTTGATCAACTCTCCGGGGGGCAACAACAACGTGTTGCTTTGGCTAGAGCCTTGGTCAATAAACCGGAAATCTTATTGCTTGATGAACCTTTGGCAGCTTTGGATTTAAAACTTAGACAAAACATGCAATATGAACTAAAAGAAATGCAACGTACATTAGGAATTACTTTCTTATTTGTCACTCATGACCAAGAAGAAGCAATGACCATGAGCGATAGAATTGTCGTAATGAAGGAAGGTGTAATCCAACAGTTAGGTGCACCTAAATCAATCTATAACGAACCAATCAATCGCTATGTCGCAAACTTTATTGGCGAAACCAATATTTTATTGGGAAGATATGTCAAGAAAGACTTGGTTAATTTCTTGGGAGTCGACTTCAAGTGCATGGGTTACAACTTTAATGACGGAGAAGACGTTGACGTGGTTATCAGACCTGAAGACTTTGACGTTGTCGATGTTGAAAAAGCTAAATTAGTCGGTGAAGTTGTCTTCAGTTTATTCAAGGGTGTTCATAACGAATATGAAGTTTTGGTAAAGGGTGAGAAGCTATTGGTTCATACCTACGAAAGTTATGAGGTAGGTCAACCAATCGGTTTGACGATTGACCCTTACGAAATTCACATGATGAAGGTTGAAACCGGTGAATAAGGAGTTTAAAGTCTTGGCCGTTCCCTATAAGATCTGGCTGAGCATCTTAGTTTTCATTCCAATTTTAGCGATGCTGTTCATCAGTTTTTCCAATTTGAGTTCTTCGATTTCAGTGGGAGAATTGACTCTATCTTTAGCCCATTTCAAACTCTTATGGGAAAGTTCTACTGTTATTGCTTTTCGTAATTCGCTCATATTTGCAGTAGCGACTACTTTAATTAGCTTTGTCTTGGGTTATTTCATTGCTTATGAAATCAAATTATCAAAATTCAAGAACAAATTTATTCTCTTGACATTTGTAATTTTGCCCATGTGGTCAAACTTGATTTTAAGAACTGAAAGTTTAGCCAACATTATGTCCGAGAATAACATATTGAAGAATATCCTTGGCTTTAACTTATTTGGCAATATCTCCGGTACTTGGATGGCTGTATTATTCGGATTGGTATTTACATACATGCCATTCATGATTCTATCTGTATATACCGCTTTGGAAAAGATTGATTTTGCTTTGGAAGAAGCTGCCCT
>JAKPZU010000332.1 GCA_029559915.1 Bacillota bacterium | reverse complement strand
AACGTCGGGCTGTTTCCTGCCCATTCGATCTCTAAGATACAATAAAAACCTTCTTTAAGTACATAGCGACTATCCCGCAGATGTAGTTCAACCGGGAATAATCGCTGGGCGTTGCACGCCGCTCATATTCCTATTTATTACCGCCTGGCATTTTTCAGTTCGTAATTTGTGCTTCTTCCACCGCTTGATTCTTTTTGTAAAATATCCTTCTTCATTAAATCTTGAATATCTCGAAGTGCAGTATCCTGTGAGCACTTGTTAATTTTCGCCCATTTCGATGTCGTTAACTTTCCATCAAATCCATCAAGCAGTTTGTTTATTATTTTTTGCTGTCTATCATTGAGAATTGTGGTAGAATGGTTTTTCCAAAATTTTGCTTTGTGAAGTATTTTCGATAAAATTTCTTCGGTGGAGTCAATAGCATTTATTAAGCATTGCAAAAACCACAAAATCCATTCTGTAATGTCTGAATTTCCTTTTTGTGTTTTTTCAAGTTTTTCATAATACTGTTTCCTTTCAACTCTAATTTGTGCAGACATACTGTAGAATCGCCTGACACTTTTGTCAGAACGTGCCAATGTCATATCTGTGATTGCTCTTGTAATTCGTCCGTTCCCATCGTCGAATGGATGAATTGTCACGAACCATAAATGAGCAATAGCTGCCTTAAGAACCAAATCTATTTCATGTTCGTTTTCAACCCAGTCTAAGAATCTGTTCATTTCTGGTTCTATCCTGTCTGAACTTGGAGCTTGATAGTGAACATTTTCTTTTCCCATCGGACCTGACACAACTTGCATAGGACCAGTCGTATCTTTTCTCCAGTCGGCAACAGTGATTTTATATAGATTGCTCCATCCTGAAGGGAATAGTGCTGCATGCCAACCAAATAATCTGTCTTTGCTCAAAGGCGCATCATATCTTTGAGTAGCGTCAAGCATTATTTCCACTATTCCGTCAATGTGACGTCCCGATTCCACTGCTCCTGCAATGTCAATTCCTAACCGACGTGCAATTGAAGAACGCACTTGTTCAATATCTAAAAATTCACCTTCAATTTCTGATGACTTAATAACATCCAAAGTAAGGGTGTTTAATACCGCTTCATTTTGTAAATCGAAACCAAGCGACTCCATTTTACCCAATAGTCTTCCTTGTAGATTTCTAACTTCACCAAGTTTTATCATCACTTTTTTATTGTCCCAAGTGAAGTCAGTCCAGTTTTCTTTCTCGTGTATATAAATCTTCATTCTCCGCATATTATGCGACAAATATACTGTTTATTCTCCGCAAAAGAAATTTTCTCCGCAAATATTGCATAGATTACGAGGATTAATCTCCGCACTGTCGTTTTGTATGCTTGGCGGTAAC
>JAKPZU010000131.1 GCA_029559915.1 Bacillota bacterium | reverse complement strand
AAAACATCAAAATCTATTACATTGAAAAAGAAAAGAATAATTGAAATAAAATTCAGAACCCGTAAAGCAAACTCCTTCAGAAAAATGCCCGTAGTTATGTCATAAAGCATTTTGTTATAGGTGTCGAAAACATTAAAAAATAAGGTAAAAAGCGTCATCGGGATTAAGTAGATGGCATATTTCCGCATTAAACCCGATTCGTCGTTATTGGTTTCAACAATCCAATCCTGAAAAATGAGACCAACCAAAATCGACGTCACAAATCCAATAATAGTAACGATCAACAATAAAGAGAGATAACCCGATTTACTTTTGATGTTATCTTTAAAATAAGGGAAAAGCCTGGCCGTAACGCTGTTCATCCCCAAACTCGAAAACTGAGAAAAGAGTGCTGAAATGGCCACCAAAACGCTGAGAAGCCCAATTTCGCTGGTCGAAAATATCTTAGGAAACAATAACCCGGTATTTACAAAGCCGAGAAATGCCCCAATATACGACCATACCGAACCTTTGATTGTTTGCTTTTGAATTACACCCATTTATTCTTTCCCTCATTTATTGACAGCAAAGTTGAAAATAATCCTCAGATTTTAAATACCGAACAAAAAAGATTCTGCTGATTTTTTCCCTACAGACCTAAATAAACAGTTTTTTACAATCATAAGTATTTATATATTCGTAACCTCAATACTACTAAAAGCTAGTAAGTAAAAAAATCTGTAAAAAACAGGAACCTTTTAGTTTCTTTTCGTCTTATGAACAATAGGATCACAATTGATGATAAATTAATTGACAAGCTTAAGAAGGGAGATGTTAAATCTTTCCATTGGCTTTATGATTCATTGTCACCCGCGATGCGCCTCATTTGCAAACGATATGTTAAAACTGATGCCGATGCAGAGGATGTGTTTCAGGACGGTTTTTTGAAGATATATGCTAACATTTCCTCTCTTAAGTGCCCCAAAGCATTTATGGGTTGGATGAAGAGGATTTTTATCAACACAGCACTTGATTATTACAAAAAAGAAAGTGGAAGACGGTCAGAAAGTATTGATGATATTATTGAGTCAAGAATTGAAGATCAAAACAATACTGACGATGATTGGGACGAAAACTCATTAAACAATGCTAATGTCAATTACAATGCAATTTTACATGTCGATTTTACTCAAGAAGAGATGCTAACAGCCCTTAACGTGATCCCGGGGCATTTCAGAATTGTTTTTCAATTGCATGTAATTGATGGACACAAGCATCAGGAAATTGCGGAAATGATTTCGATCAATGAAAAAACATCAAAGACTCGACTATTAAGAGCAAGAACTTTGCTAAAAGAAGAATTGAACAGAATGGCAATACGTAAAATACGCGATGGACAATCTGGATAAACATATCGACGACCTGTTCCGGAACAAGCTTTCGGAAGCGAAAATGCCAGGTGTTCCGCCAGAAGCCGAATGGGTGAAGCTACGCAAAACCATACGGCACAGGAATTTTATGCGTTTCGTTCCCGGAACCTTCAACATCTATTACTTGGTTGCAGCCATTGGCCTGACAGCCATCGTGGGGATTTATTTCATTAAAGATAATCACGCTAATGAAGAAAGAGTATCACCAAATAATAGTGTTACCATCGTCGATTCAATTCCCAACGCCAAAAGTACTCCAGCTGTCGATTCTATCTTGATTGTAAGGCCTGTAATTGAAAAATCAGAAAAAATATCCGAGAAAAAAGCTATTAAAAGTTGTGTCGACAATATGAAAAAAGAGACAATAAAACCTCAACCCGACAGCATAATAACCCCAAAGAGCGAGCCATGTACTATCACCAAAGATTCAACAACCGAAACTGTATCTATGCCCGATTCAATAAAACCAATAGTTTCGCCAACGGTATCCGATACGATAGTGACTATCGACACTATCAGAGTAAAAAAGAAAAGTGTAAAATTTAAACGTAAAAAAACTAGTCTTTGAGATCAACAGAGATTGGTTATTTTTACCATAAATTCAGTTTCAGTTTCGATATGATTACAATTTCATTTCTAATTCTTTTTCTTTTAATCTTATCGTATAATAATTGCATTGGTCAAGAGCCTGTTGCACCTGTTATTATTAACAAAAAA
>JAKPZU010000125.1 GCA_029559915.1 Bacillota bacterium | reverse complement strand
GATAATAGCACTTAGAGCTTTGAATGTCAGAGATGGGGTATTAGATTTATCTGATATTAAAAGAATTTATAGGAAAGTTTCAGATGAGCTTCCACGTTCAAAATTGTATGAAAATGACATTCTTTTTACTTATGTTGGAGCAAACATTGGTCAATTTGCATTAATCCCGGAAAATGACAAATATCATTTAGCACCAAACATATGTAGAATAAGATGCTCAAATCTGTGTGACCCTTATTTTTTGTATAGTTATCTTCGTACTAATTATTTTAAAGAAAGTTTAGATGGTTTTTCACATGGCAGCTCCCAGCCAACCATGCCGATGGGTAGTATAAGACAAATACCAGTTCCATTGCCCCCTCTCCCCGAACAAAAGGCCATTGCCGGGGTGCTTTCCAGCCTGGACGACAAGATCGACCTTCTACACCGTCAGAACAAGACGCTGGAAGCGATGGCCGAGGCGTTGTTTCGGCAGTGGTTTGTGGAAAAACCAAACGT
The DNA here is from genome assembly GCA_029559915.1 of Bacillota bacterium. Lineage (GTDB taxonomy): Bacteria > Bacillota_I > Bacilli_A > Izemoplasmatales > Hujiaoplasmataceae > UBA2289. The sequence goes on along the minus strand of JAKPZU010000125.1, from coordinate 4,242 downwards.
TAGCTGGGAAGAAAAACCTTTAAGCTACATTGCTAATTTCTTAAATGGTTTAGCTTGTCAGAAATATCCGCCCAGGAATGAAATTGAGAAACTACCGGTATTAAAAATCCGTGAACTCAGTAACGGGATATCAGAAACTTCAGATTGGGCAACAAGTAACGTGAATACAGATTACATCGTGCAATTGGGTGATGTAATATTTGCATGGTCTGCTTCGCTTATGGTAAAAATCTGGGACGGTGAAAGATGCGTTTTAAATCAACACCTGTTTAAAGTAACTTCTGAAAAATATCCTAAATGGTTTTATCTCAGGTGGTGCAAGCATCATCTCGATGAATTTATCGCAATTTCTGCAAGTCATGCGACAACAATGGGTCATATTAAAAGAAGCGATTTAGATAACGCTATGGTCTTGGTACCTTCTGATAAAGAACTCAATGTGATGACTGAGATAATGAAACCGATTATTGAGAAAAAAATAACGAACTATCAGCAATTAAGCATATTAAAAAAAATACGCGATACCCTCTTGCCCAAGCTAATGAGCGGTGAAGTGAGGATTGCTGTATGATTCTTTCAGGAAATATAGCATGGAAAAACTGAAAAATGTTATAGAACAATATGGACGCTGGGCTGACCTTTCTATCTATACCCAGCGTATTGAATCTACAATAACAACAGATTTCAGTCATGCTCTTGAAAATGTAAAGGCTTTACTTGAGACTATCGGAAAAGAAATATGCACAAGTAAAGGGGTTGCCATCGAAAGTACGGCAAGTTTTAGTTCTATAATCAAAAAGGCATTTTCGGCCATTGGATATTCCAGTGACACTTATATCACTCAAATATCAACAGCTCTTGCAAATATTGCTCAGCAGGTTGGTAATTTAAGAAACAATATCGGTTCAACTTCTCATGGACGAACACTGGCCGAATTAAAGGAAAGAAACAAAAATATTGATGTACTGACCAGAGACTTTTTATTAGACTCAACAGTTATGGTTGCCTGCTTCCTGATTAGAAATTATGAAAATGAAAATCCTCGTGTGCCTATAGTTGATGAAACCAAGATGCTTTTTTCAGAACAGGAAGACTTCAATAATTTCTGGGATGATTCTTACGGTGAGTTTTCAATGGGTGAATATTCATACCCTGCCAGTGAAATACTTTACAATGTTGATTACCCCGCATATGTTACAGAACACAAGGCATATATGGATAGTGAAGAAGGTGATGAATGAGTAAAAATAATCTTGAAAGCAAACGCGATGTACTCGAATTTCTTTGGGAATGGGCAGAGGAAAAAGGTAATTGGGCGAAATTATTACTTCATGAAGTATTGAATACAGCTGAGCCACTACCTGCTGAAAAACTTAACACCATTTATAGATTTTTCCGTAAGAGCATTGGTCTTTCTAAAGATATTGAAGAGGTAGACATACAAAAGCCCAGTGTTGCATTTACTGGCAAATCAATACAGCTTAAGAAACTTTGCAAAATAAATGGTCTTAATCGTCTATCGCCTGACTCCGCGATTGAATTTTCTCCTAACCTAACAGTAATATATGGCGAGAATGGTACCGGAAAATCAGGTTTTAGCCGAATTCTAAAAGACATTGGTTATAGCTACGAATCAGAAACAAAACTCATTCCCAATATATACACCAAAGAAAATCCTGATATTTCTGCAGAAATTGAATATACATGCGATGAAGTTTCAAAAAATTTCTCTTGGCAACCTGGAAAAAAACAGGATGAACTGAAAGATATTTCAGTTTATAATAGCTCTTGTGTTGCTATATCATTATCAGAAAACAGAAATCTTATTGTAACACCCCTCGGGTTTTCTCTTTTTGATCGTGTTTCTCGTGAACTTGACGCTTTGGCTATTCTTATTGCAAATGAAAAAAGTTCATTAATGACTAGCTATGACTGGTTTGAAACATTCCATGAAGGTACAGATTATTATGATAAAATTCATACACTACAAACATTAACACACAAAGAAATAGAAAAACTGTCTGAGTTTACACCTGAAGATGAAATTCAATTATCAAAACTCGAAAAGGCACATTCCAGTACGAGCAAAGAGCTTATAGAAAAAGAAATAAAAGACTTAAATACTCAGAACACAGAGCTTTTGGAAATTATAGAATCCATTGAAAAATCAAAAATAACCTTTGGTCAAGTTCAATGGGATGAAATTATACTAATTGCAAAAAAAATAAAAAACCTTGAAGAAAAAGGTTATGGAAGTCTCGAAGAATTAGCTAAAGAAAAAGGAATTGAATTGTATGGAAAAGTAGAGTTTGAAAAATTTATTAAAGCAGCAGATGCCTATATTGGCACGCTACCGAATGATGATTATCCCGATTCAGAAGATGCGAAGTGTATTTATTGTAACCAGCCATTAAGTGATATTGCAAGCCTTGAATTGATTAAGAAATATAAGAAAATTCTTAAAGATACTACCAGGCAGGAACTTGAAGAACAAAAGCAATTATTCGAAAATCTAAAAAAGACTTATAAAACGATATCAAGTAATGTACAATTACATCATCCATCTTATGGACAGGATGATAAGCAAAAGTCGGTTCAGCCTGAATTCATTAAAACATATAATGCTACCGTTGAACAATTAAGTCATTCCATTGAAAGTAATGACTTTGGAAATTCTAAATATTCTATTGATTATGATACTGTTATCAATTCATTACAGAAAAAAATAGACGAGATAAAGCAACTGCTTGATACCAAGAATAAAACTCATACCGATATTGATTCTGAGAAAACAAGGCTCATGAAAGAAATCAATACCCTGAAAGATAAACAGCTATTTACAAAAAAGAAGAAAGATCTTTTACAAGTTATTGATAATCATTCACTAATAAAAACATTAACTCAAAATGAAGGGGCTTTTAATACTGCTTCCATTAGCACAAAAACAAGCAAAGCCAGAAAAGAATTAATAGAGGAATCTTTCGCAGAAACATTTACGAAAGAATTAAACAATCTGCGAAAAAGCCATATTAAGGTCGAACTCAATTTTGGCACAAAAAAAGGTGGCACTAATATTCGGCAGTGCTTACAAGAACGCTATGGACTATCTGATATATTAAGCGAAGGGGAACAAAAAGCTATCTCGCTTGCAGAATTTTTTACTGAATTGAGTATTGACGGCGGTAATTCTACCGTTTTATTCGATGACCCTGTAAATAGTCTTGACCACCATATTATTGACGAAACTGCAAAAAGACTGATAACATTTTCCGAGACACGCCAAACAGTTATCTTCACACACAGTATTCTTCTTTTTAATTCTTTATTATATCAATTGAAATTACCTTACAATAAAGCCATACAAAAGAGTTTTTATCATACGAAAAACCAGTATGAATTTTGTGGTATTATTACTGATGCTAATGAAGAAATTAATAGTCCAAAATCATTTATCTCAAACCTTAACACATTGATCAATAACACACCCAAAAGCAAACCCGAGGCAGAAGTCGCTTCAGAAGGTTATGGGTATCTTAGAAGTGCAATTGAACTTACCGTTGAGCATGAAATTCTTCAGGGAACAGTAAAACGGTACCAAAAAAATATTGCTCTCACAAATTTTTCTAAGGTATCCGGTGCAGAGATTGATAAATGCAAAGTGTCGCTTAATGATATTTTTGAAAAATGTTGTGGTTATATTACCGGACATAGTAATCCTACAGAAGTTGTGAGTACTCCCGACATGACCCAACTCAAAAACGATTTTGAGTCTTACAAAAAAATTCGGGAGGTTTTTGTAAAGTGAAAAGAATCACTGAATCCGCCGTTGAGGAATTCGCAATAGAACTTCTCGAAAAACACAGCTATCAATATATCTACGGTCCTGATATTGCTGCCGACAGCGAAACACCAGAGCGCACTAGCTTTGAAGACGTACTACTTCTGGAAAAATTAAAAACCGCTGTCTCCCGCATTAACCCGGACATTCCACCAGAAGCGCGCGAAGATGCCATAAAACAAATAGAACGCCTTAATTCCCCTGAACTGATTACCAATAACGAAACCTTCCACCGGATGCTGACCGAAGGCATTAAGGTTACCTATCAAAAAGATGGAAACAGCCGAGGTGATTTAGTCTGGTTAATTGACTTTAACGAACCGGAGAACAATGACTTTATAGTCTTAAACCAGTACACTGTCATAGAAAACCATGTCAACAAACGGCCTGATGTGATATTATTC
>JAKPZU010000110.1 GCA_029559915.1 Bacillota bacterium | reverse complement strand
TCCTTTCCAAGTACATTGAGTCAGGTGTTGAGGAACTTGATCAGGAAAAGCTGCCACTGCTGCTTCAAAACAAGTATCAGTCTTTGGGTGATGCTATTGATATTTTGGGAGATGTGCCGCAAATCAGTTCGCTGTTTGTTGACTTTCAGAAATATCTATATCAATTAAAAACTGCCTGAAACTACACACGCATTGACCTATAATTCTTAATAAGATGAAATTATATTCTGTAAAAGGGAATAAGTTGAATAGCGTTTCAGGTAGGGATTTCAAACTTGAAAAAGATATTCAGAACATTGTAGAAAACAACCTGGAAAACCTCTTCAATCTCCAGTTCATAAAATCAGAGTTGACTATAAAGAATTTTCGAGTTGACACACTGGCATTCGATCCGGAAAACAGATCATTCATAATAATCGAGTATAAGAAGAGCAGAAATTATTCTGTTATTGACCAGGGATATACTTATATGTCACTGCTTTTGAATAACAAATCTGACTTCATCCTCGAATATAATGAGAATTGCGGGGGACAGCTAAAGAGAGATGACGTTGACTGGTCTCAATCAAAAGTAATATTCATTTCTCCAAATTTTACTGATTATCAGAAGCATTCAGTCAATTTTAAAGATGTCCCTTTTGAATTATGGGAAATAAAGCAATATGAGAACAATCTCATAGGATTTGTCCAGCATAAAACGAGCTCTGATGAGAGCATTGCAACATCGATTTTAGGCCAGGAAGAAAATATCGTTAGGTCTGTATCAAAGGAGGTCAGATTAAATAAAGAAGAGGATCATATAAACCACAAAAAGGTCACAGAATCAACGAAACAGCTTTATGCGGATATAAAAGAGAGGATTTTGAATATCGGACCTGACATTGAAATCCTACCTCGTAAAATGTACATTGGGTATAAGAGAAAGAGTAATTTCTTCAGTATCTATATTGGTAAAAATGAACTTTGGTGCTGGATAAACCTTAAAAAAGGAGATTTGGATGATCCAAAGGGGATTTGCAGAGATGTAAGCAATATAGGTCATTACGGACCAGGAGATTATGATCTAACAATAAAAACTGACTCTGATCTGGATTATATAATGTTCCTAATCAACCAATCATATAAAAATCAGGACTGAGGGTCCCTATGATAAGTTTGACCGGCATGGCTAAACAAGGTCATAGATGAGAACTGAGGTGCCAAAGTGAAATATAAGGAATTCTAATCCCTTTGAACAATGAAGTTATTAATGATCAAATTCCTTCGCTAATTTAAGGTGAACATCGTACTAATTCCAGCTTACCACATATGCAACAATTAAATAGACAAATCATATACATAATAGTAGGATAAAAGGATAAAGGAAAGGGTGAGAGTAATTGAGATAAACAAATAATTCAAAAAAAATTCCCAAAATAATTTATTTATAAGTTAAATAATCTATATTTGCAAACCGGAAGAAAGATGAGGTATGAACTTGTAAAACTGGCAAATCTCAGTGGAAATGAGGCATCAGTATACTCAATCTGGCTTGTAGATAACCAGACAACCTCTTATGATCGCTTTTTAAACGAGAATATAAATTCATTTAAAAGTGAACTTTCTGACATAAATAATCGTTTATATGTTATTGGCAAAAAGACCGGAGCCCGGGAACATTTTTTTACACCAGGTGAAGGAAATCTTGGTGACGGAATTTGCGCCTTGTGTGATTCACCCAAAAAGAAATTAAGACTGTATTGTATTCGTTACGGAACCTTAATTCTAATAGTAGGCGGAGGTGGAGAGAAAAACGTAAAAAAACTCCAGGAGAACAAAAAGCTCAAGGATGAGAATTATTTTCTCAGGACCATTTCAGCACAAATAGCTCAACGAATTAAAAATAAAGAGATTTGGTATTCGGAAAACAAAATGGATTTTGAGGGAAACCTTATATTTAATGACGACCAAGATGACTAAGGCAAGAATCTACAACAGTCAAATTATTAGCGAACTTTTGGCTGAGACATCAGCTGACGAAATCAAACTGACGGAAAAGAAGATGCTCCTTGCAGTACGTATAGCCGACGCTGTAAAGAAAAAATTCCATCATAGGAACGACTTTGCTGTAGCCATAGGCAAGAAGCCATCAGAAATAACGAAATGGCTCAGCGGAACTCACAATTTCACTACGGAAACACTATTTGAAATTGAAAGAGTACTCGATATAGAGTTGATTACACTGGAAACCAGACCGGTATCTTACGTTTCTTATTATATTTCAATAAAAGCACCATCCGAAGGAACAAGTGAATACTACCAATATGAACCTGATAGCAGAGATCAGATAATTAATGTTTTTGAAGGAAAGAGCATTGTTTCAGAAATAAAACAAGGATATGTCACCAACTAAAAAGAAAGCTGCAGAAAAGCAAATCAAATTTCAAATTAGGGGTATAGAACTTTTGGATTTCTGCTTCATCCACCCCAAAAAGCAGATTCCTCCGCAGATGGCATTCAATTTTGATATTAAACTTGAACACAAAATTCCATCAGACAATAGGCTAATTGCAGTTGTTGTAACGGTTGACATCAGAGAAGGTAACAATCATGACAAGTTGGGATCTATGATGGCAAGTTGTGTCTATGAGGTCCCTGATATAATGGATTACATTGATAAAAATAACAATCTCCCGAAATTCCCTGAAACATTCCTGACAACTATAAACTCAATTACAATTTCTACGGTAAGGGGCATAATGTTCTCTCAATTCAGGGGCACATTTCTACATAATGCCGTCCTACCAGTCGTTGACCCAAAATCTTTTGTCCCCCAAACTTAACCACACCAAAACCCATTAAGTTAATAGGGAGTATAACTCCGTATATTACAACCGGTTCGTAATAACGAGATTTTCGACAATCTTTGTGACCTTTGAGATTATTGTTACTGAAATGGTTGGGTTAATATTGTAATGTACTTCGTTGATATTGCTTTTTAATCAACAGCATTAAACCTGAATATAAGACGATTTAAGCCACTTTCATTCTTAACCAGCCTGCCCATGGTCTTAAAGGAGATAATTGCTCTGCGAAAAAGAATCAACCCTTAGACGGCCTCAAATCTGCTCAAAAGTCTATTCTGTGTATCCGATTGTGTATCCAAAAATAAAGCCACTCACAATTTCTTTTTTGTAAGTGGCTCATTTTCAAGTAGCGAGACCGAGAATTGAACTCGGGACCTCATGATTATGAATCATGCGCTCTAAC
>JAKPZU010000106.1 GCA_029559915.1 Bacillota bacterium | reverse complement strand
AAATAATCTAAGGATATTTGTACCTTTACGCCTTTGTCATACTGACCAACAGTAAATATGAAACTTATCGTTCAATAAAAAAGGCGAGTTGCCCCGCCTTAAATGTTTTCACAACGGAATAATCCTTATTGTGAATTGCTTTAGATTGTAGCGCAAAGATATATTCAAAACATACAAAAATCAATAGTTATGAAAAAAATTTTAGGACTGGATTTGGGGACCAATTCGATTGGATGGGCTTTGATTGATTCTGATGACAAAAAGATTTTGGGGATGGGTAGTCGGATTATTCCGATGACACAAGATGTATTAGATATATTTAGTGGAGGAAAGCCGCTCGAAACACAAACTGCGGCAAGAACCCATTTCCGTGGTGTAAGACGAATACGTGAAAGGCAGCTATTACGCCGCCAAAGATTGCATCGGGTTTTAAATGTGCTGGGTTTTTTACCTGAGCATTTTGCGCATGGTATTGATTTTAAAAAACATTTAGGTCAATTTATTGATGGAACTGAGCCAAAGTTGGCATACAAAAACAAGGAATTCATTTTTAAGGATTCATTTGAAGAAATGCTACAGGAATTCAAACAAGCTCAGCCTCAGTTATTCTACACTAAAACAAATGGGGACAAAACCAAAATACCTTTTGATTGGACGCTTTATTATTTGCGAAATAAAGCTTTGAATCGAAAGATATACAAAGAAGAACTTGCATGGATCATTTTGAATTTCAATCAAAAACGTGGGTACTATCAACTACGTGGAGAGGAAGAGGTTGAGAATCTGAATAAACTGGTTGAATACCATTCTTTAAAGATAGTTGATGTTGTTGCAGATGAAAAGCCGAATTCCAAAGGCGATATCTGGTACTCACTTTACCTGGAAAACGGATGGATTTATCGGCGATCGAGTAAGACCCCATTAAATGATTGGAAAGATAAGGTACGAGATTTTATTGTTACCACAGATTTAAACGATGATGGAACTGTCAAAGTTGACAAAGAGGGTAATGAAAAAAGAAGTTTCCGCGCGCCGGGAGAAAATGATTGGACATTGCTAAAAAAGAAAACAGAACAAGAGATACTCCTATCGAATAAGACAATTGGCTCATTTATTTATGAATCATTGTTAGCGAAACCAAATCAAAAAATACGTGGTAAGCTCGTGCGGACTGTAGAACGGAAATTTTATAAAACGGAATTGAAGGCAATTCTACAGAAACAGGTTGAACTTCAGCCTGAACTGTTTTCAACTGAACTTTACAATGATTGTGTGAGGGAATTATATCGCAACAATGAAATGCATCAACTCAGTTTAAGTCAGCGAGATTTTGTTCATTTATTCGTGGATGATATTATTTTTTACCAAAGACCCCTGCGAAGTCAAAAATCTGCAATTGGAAATTGCACCTTAGAAAAGAGACCAACGACAGATGTAAATGGGAATATTCTTAGAGATGAAAAAGGTAAGCCGGTATTGATCCCCATAAAGGTTATCCCCAAATCGCACCCTCTCTACCAAGAGTTTAGGTTATGGCAGTGGATTTCCAATCTTCGGATTTACAGAAAAGCAGACGATAATGATGTGACGGCTGATTTTATTAAAGGCTCTGAAGATATTGTTAACCTTTTTGAGTTTCTAATGACACAAAAAGAAGCTGGTCATAAAGATATACTCAATCATTTGCTTACTCCAATACTAAAAGAAAAGTACCCAAATGTAAAACCCTCGGTCTTTAACAGAGAGCTTGAAAAAGAAGTTTCAAAGTACCGTTGGAATTATGTTTTTGATGATTCAAAAGAAAAAGAAGATGAAAAATCTAAAAAATATCCTTGTAATACAACCGGTTACGAAATCAGAAGGAGGCTGGAAAAGGTAATAAACGTGCCTTCAAATTTTCTTACGGATCAAGCTGAACAACATTTGTGGCATATTATCTATTCAGTGACAGATAAAAACGAGTTTAAATCTGCTCTTGGGAAATATGCTCTAAAACATAGTTTAGATGTAGATTCTTTTGTTTCAAACTTTGAAAAGTTTCCGCCATTCGAGAGTGAATATGGCGCTTATTCTGAAAAGGCAATAAAAAAGTTCCTTCCACTATTACGTATGGGTAAATATTGGAGTTGGCAAGCAATCGATCCGAAGACGAAATCACGTATAGATAAAATACTAACAGGTGAGTATGATGAAACAATAAAGCACCGCGTCAGGGAAAAGGCAATCCTTCTTACAGAACATAATCATTTTCAAGGGTTGCCAATTTGGTTGGCAAGTTATATAATTTACGACCGTCATTCTGAAGCAGATATTGCAGGAAAATGGAATTCGGCCGCTGATTTGGATCAATATTTAAAGGATTTTAAACAACACTCACTCCGAAATCCAATCGTGGAACAGGTAATTACGGAAACACTGAGGGTAGTGCGTGATATATGGCAATTTTATGGCCATAGTGCTATGGATTATTTCAGTGAAATACATGTCGAGCTTGGACGTGAAATGAAGAATACAGCCCAAGATCGTAAATCGATGACAGACTATATCAACAACAATGAAGCAACAAACCTGCGTATTAAAGCTTTGCTTTTAGAACTGAAAGAAAACTCAGATGGAAAATTGCAGGTTGCGGATGTAAGACCTTATTCACCAATACAGCAGGATGCTTTAAGAATTTACGAAGAGGGAGTGCTAAATTCTAAAATTGAGTTGCCGGAAGATATCTTGAAAATCAGTAAAACTGCTCAACCCAGTAAGGCTGAATTGCAAAGGTACAAGCTTTGGCTCGAACAAAAATACCGGTCACCTTATACCGGACAGAGTATTCCTCTTAGCCGTTTATTTACCGAGGATTATCAAATCGAGCATATTATTCCAAAGTCCCGTTATTTTGACGATAGTTTTAATAACAAAGTAATATGTGAATCAGCCGTGAATCAACTGAAAGATAAACAGCTGGGTCTGGAATTTATTCAAGCCCACCATGGTGAGAAAGTGGAGTGTAGCATGGGTGGAGTAGTTGAAATTTTTACTGAAGAAGCTTATCTGACATTTGTGAAGGAGCATTATGCAAAAAACAGAACCAAGCGTCAAAACTTGCTACTTGATGAAATTCCTGAGAAAATGATAGCACGTCAAATGAATGATACACGATACATCAGTAAATTCATTTCTGCAACACTCTCAAACATTGTCCGTGAAGAAAAAGAAGATGATGGCATTAACTCTAAAAATCTGATACCAGGTAATGGTAAGATCACAACTTTGCTGAAAAAGGATTGGGGACTTGATGCAGTTTGGAATGATTTGATATTGCCACGGTTTGAAAGAATGAACCAACTCACAAACAGTAATGCCTTTACATATTGGAATGAGCAATATCAAAAGTTTGTGCCGATTGACTCTTCTCCGTTCGATTTTAAACGTATTGAAAAGAAGCGTATTGACCATCGCCACCATGCCATGGATGCTTTGGTAATTGCCTGTATGTCAAGAGATCATGTTAACCTGCTGAACAATCAATCAGCAAAGTCTGAAAAATCTCGGTATGATCTGCAAAACAAGCTGAGAAACAAGGTCAAAGAGTCCTGGATTGATAGAAGAACCAATGAATTGATTGAACGGGATGTTTTCAAAGAGTTTAAAAAGCCTTGGGAGAATTTTACAATTGATGCTAAGAATGCGATTGAATCAATTGTGGTAAGCTTTAAACAAAATCATCGTGTGATAAATAAAGCAACGAATCACTATGAAAAATGGGTCGATAAAAACGGGATTAAGGTTAAAGGAACAGTCGAACAAAAAGGGATAAATTGGGCAGTAAGAAAGCCCTTGCATAAGGAGACTGTCTCTGGTAAAGTTGAACTAAGCAGAATCAAGGTTGCAAAAGGTAAAATTCTTACTGCAACCAGAAAGGATGTCGATTCAAGTTTTGATGCTAAAACAATTGAATCTATAACTGATACAGGAATACAGAAAATCCTCAGGAATTACCTCGCTGCAAAAAATGACAACCCTGAGCTAGCCTTTTCACCGGAAGGGCTCGAAGATTTAAACGCGAATATCAAGCAGTATAATGGCGGTAAAGCACATCAGCCTATCCGGAAGGTTCGTATTTTCGAACAAGGAAGTAAATTTTCACTTGGTGAATCAGGTAATAAGAAGCAGAAATACGTGGAAGCTGCAAAGGGAACAAATTTGTACTTTGCTGTTCATATTGCTGATGACGGTAAGCGGACCTATGATACAATTCCATTAAATATTGTTATCGAAAGATTGAAGCAGGGTCTGCCACCTGTAGAGCTTAAAGGAGAGGATGACTTCTATTTAATGCCTAATGATTTAATTTATGTGGCTTACGAAGACGAGCTAAATATAGACTATCAATTAGATAAAAAGAAGAATATTTTTAAAATAGTTAGTTTCACGGGGAATAGACTCTATTGTATACCTCATTCGGTCGCTTCAACTATTGTGAACAAATTTGAGTTTACTCAGCTTAATAAGATTGAGTTTACAAAAGAAAAGGACTTAATGATTAAGTTGAAAATTGACCGTATAGGAAATGTCTCAATATAGTCAAATGCAAATTCTAAAGTCAGATTTAAGCTTCCACATCTTCAACCACGGCAATGGTTTTGAAAATTTGTTTTTGCACGAAGCAAATTACCATTACTTTTTGGAGAAGTATGCATTGTATGTGTCTCCGGTGGCAGAAACCTTTGCTTATTGTTTGATGCCCAACCATTTTCATTTCGTTTTGCGCATCAAGGAGCGCGAGCTGATTGAAAGCTTGATGGCGGGGGTGGCGGTCGTCGAAAACTTTTCCAAAGTTCGAAACTTTGGAAAAGTTCTAACCAACGACGACACCGCCATCAACCGCTACATCTCCAAACAATTCTCCAACCTTTTCAGTTGCTATACGCAATCTTTCAACAAAGTATATCACCGCAGGGGATCGTTATTTATCAAGAATTTCAAGCGGGAACTGATTGCGGATGATGCTTATTTGCGGAATGCCATCGTTTATGTTCACCGGAATCCTGTTCATCATGGCTTTTGCGCTGATTACCTGCAGTGGGAGCACTCCTCTTATGGCGATGTACTGAACGAACGAAAAGGCTTGGTGGATTCAAGCGTTGTTTTCGATCTTTTTGGCGGAAAAGAGAGCTGGATCAATCACCATGAGAAAGCATTGGTGCAATTCGAAAGTTACAAACTGTCAAAAGAAATGGAATTATGATAAAGCGAACCTTGTATTTTGGAAATCCTGCGCAGCTTCGTAAAAAGGATATGCAGCTTCAAATTGATTTGGTGGGTGACGCTGAAAAACAAATCGTTACGATTCCGATCGAAGATATAGGGGTGGTGGTATTGGATCATCCGCAGATCATGTTGTCGCAGGCACTAATTGCGGCATTGAACGAAAACAATGTGGCCATTATCAACTGCGATGCCAAGCACCTGCCCTTAGGCCTGATGTTACCGATGTTTTCGCATCATGCTTTCACTGAGCGGATGTATCAGCAAATTGAGAGTTCGATGCCTTTGCGAAAGAACTTGTGGCAACAAACCGTCATGGCTAAAATTAAAAATCAGGCTGCTGTGTTGCAGCTTTCCGGTTTTGACGATGCAAAAATGAAGTATTACGCCAGCATCGTAAAAAGTGGTGATACAGAAAATGTTGAAGGCAGAGCTGCAGCATGGTATTGGCAGCATTTATTTGGAGATGAACACGATTTTAATCGCGATAGGTTTGGCGACAGTCCCAACCATCTGCTCAACTATGGCTATGCAGTTTTGTTGGCAATAGTAGCCAGAGGCCTCGTTTCGAGTGGATTGCTTCCATCAATGGGCATTCATCATCGCAATAAGTACAATCCTTGGTGTCTTGCGTCAGACATCATGGAACCATACAGACCTTATGTGGATAAATTGGTTCTGGAGATTCGTAGAAAGAATCCTGATACTGAGGTTTTAACACCGGAAATTAAGAAGCAATTACTTCAAATTCCGGCAATGGATGTTAAGATTGATGGTAAAATGAGTCCGTTGATGGTGGGCTTGCAGCGCACAACAGCCTCATTATCGGCCTGCTTTGAAGGAACAAACCGAAAATTATTGTATCCTGAAATGAATACATACTTTGACAACAATAAACCGTTTTGAACGATTAAATCAATATCAAATCTTGTGGGTATTTGTTTTTTTTGATCTTCCAACCGAAACCAAAACCGACAGGAAAAACTATGCCCAGTTTCGAAAAAATCTGCAGAAAGACGGCTTTGCCATGATGCAATATTCCATTTATGTGCGGCATTGTAACAGTAGGGAGAATGCAGAAGTCCACATCAAAAGGGTGAAAAATTTTCTTGCGCCGAAAGGTGAAATCATCATTTTTACACTAACCGACAAACAATTCGGCATGATGGAGTTTTTTCGAGGGCCTGCAGAGAGCAAGCGGCCGGAAACACCGCAACAACTCGAACTGTTTTAAAAGCAAAAAAATCCTGCCAATCAATGTTGGCAGGATAGCTGACTGACTAATTTTACTTTCTAAAACTCGACTTAACACACAGTAATACAGTCATATACATGCTGTTCTGTTGTGTTCAGTAAGTCAAAGATACAATCCAAAAGCAATTCACAACTACTTCGGGTGATGAGGTGATGGTATGTCAGTTGTGTTCAGTAAGA
>JAKPZU010000098.1 GCA_029559915.1 Bacillota bacterium | reverse complement strand
GGGCGCGACTTTGAGTCGCACCCCGAGTAGTTCAACTTAAAAACTTCCGACTTTTTATTTCCCTCCTTTGGAGGGCTAGGGTAGGTATAATTCGTAATTCGTAATTCGTAATTCGTAATTCGTAATTCGTAATTCGTAATTCGTAATTGGATTCCGCCTTCCGCCTTCCGCCTTCAAAATAATCCTTTAATCCCTTAATCCTAAAAATCTTAGTTCAAGTTTTTGTTGTACCTTTGCTGATTGAATTGGACGTTATCTATATCACATGAGAAAAGTACCGGCAATAATTATGATGCTCATTGGAGTTCTTGAAATTTCATTGGCTCAAGAGATTCAAGCTCCCGACAAGATTTCAATCAGCGATGAATTTTATGCACTAAGGACTCATTACTTTTATGAATATGAGTTAACATTGAAGGATAATTACTACTCCATTGAAGCGATAACCTTTAAAGAAAATGGGAAAGATCAAAAAGAGAATAAAAGTTGGGAAACTATTGACAAAAAATGGGTGGAAGATATTCTTTTACTCATAAAACAGCAACCATCCAAAGAAATTCAAGTCACTGACTTTCAAGATCAATTTACCTTAGACGCCATCAATCACTTTTTGCAAAAAGAGGCTTATCGATATTGGATAACCGATAAATATCAAAAGGAATTTATAATTGAAGAATTCACAAATCCCGAAAAACTGCAAAATAATCTGAACTCCTATTTTCAAAACTACGATGAATCGGATGGTGTAGATGGTCAATTTTCCGAAGTGAAAATATATTTTCATTATGCAGACACGGTTATATCTGTAAGTTCAAAATCAATTTTATCTTTTGGATTACCTATTGAAATCAATGGAGAGAAAGTTTACTCACCCCAATTGGCAAAACTAATGGGTGAACTTATCCCTAAAAGTAAAACAGAACGAAACGAACAATTTGAAGGCAAAGGACTGTTTTCAGCAGTTGTACGGAACACAATAAGTAATCATAGAAGTGAATTAGAGAGACTTGAGGCAAAAAGCTATCAAATTTATATTGATACTTTGGAGACAACGTTTACGGTATCAGATGCAAAAGTTATTAATGGGAAATCTTCAATGAACTGGAGTGGTGATGAAAAAAGATTAAACTGTACATTAACCCACCCTTCAATGGGTCCAAATCTTTCAATTCATTATTCTACCCTAATAGTAGATGGAAAAATTAAACATCCTGTTTCACAAATCATAGCAGATTATAGACAGCTTTACTCTTTAGTCAAGAGTTCCCCGTTTTTTCAGGGATATTTAACCGGCAATAAAAAAGGACATCTGACCATTATTTATGATGATCATAGTTGTTTTACTGATCAAGCAAAGCAATATATCTTAGAAAAGTGTAAAAAGCTAAATAATACAGATAGTTTAGAGAACGCAGTTTTTATAAAATTAGAAGATGAATCGAGTAGTACCTCACGATGGGTACTCTTACTCAATGGGAAATATTTTAGTTTAGCAAATTAGAGATTGTGTCTGGTTTAAAGAAATGAGAAAGATGAGACCCATATTGACAATAGTTTTAATGATTTTCAACATCACCGTTTTTGGGCAATCATTATTTTTCAATGAGGAGAAAATGATAGACTTTCGGGTACCCCGTTCAAGTGAAAGTTACGAATCCAGGATAGTTAGAATTGATAGTCAGGACACTTTAGTTCGTAAGGTGAATTATCCGATCAAATTTCGTTGGAATCCCATCAATAAGAATGAAATCGTAGGTTGCGATGTTTGGACTTGTGGAAAATGGAATTTGATTACTAATCAATACGATACATTATTTTCGAGTTCTGAATCATTTATTTTAGAATTGTCTGCAAATGAAACTTTTTGCTTCATTTTGACCACGACCAATGAAATGGAAAGGTTTGATAATTACAATCTGTACAAAATAGACTTAAAAACCAAGAAAATTGAAGAGATCAAGTTAAAAGAACATTATGGGATTATTAACTTATATGCATCCAATAAATATCTTGCTTTTGTTGACTATCAATATGATGAGAAAACAGACAATGTATCTACCCAATTGATAATTTATAACATAGAAAATGAACAACTTACAATTGTTGATAAAGCTTTTTTAGATCAAGATGAGTGGTTGGGTCGCATTGATGATTATTCCGTGATGAATTGGGAAAATGATAATGAATTATACTACTTTAAGCAAGAAAGTGGAAAATCTAAGGGAACAATTTTGAAATATGATGTAAACAGCAAAACAATAACTAAAGAATTTGAATTTCCTTACGAAAGAATGCATAGTTTTGCATTAAAAGAGGATGGAATAATCATCGAAAAGGATGGGAAACTCTTATTTGTGGATAAGCAAAACAATGAAAAAATTATATATCAAGTTGGATATAAATTTGATTTTATTTTGGACCAATTTTATTTCAGATAAAAACTTACCGTCGAATATTTTTGTTCCGTAAACTATAAATAATTCTAAATTTAAGAAACGTAATTCGTAAGTGATCCTGTACGTCCTAAAAGCGATAGATTCCAGAGTGGGGTAGTGGAATATCAAAATAGGGACACCCGTTCTGCCCCCCAATTATTTTTATTTCCAAAAAGAAAAAATTAGAAATATGAAATAAATCAATCATTAAACGTCTGATAATCAAATAAATGCAAATCTCACCTTCTAAGTTTAAATTTAAATCCGAAATCCGAAATCCGAAATCCGAAATATTATTGTATTTTTGCTACTTAATTAAATGACACCCTCATCATTCATGAATAAAAGAATTTATATACAAGATTGGTTGGAATTAAAACCATACGCGAAACCAACAGCTGTCGACGACTATTACCTAAAGCTATCCAATGATGTTCAGAAGGTGATTGCAACCGATAAAAAAGCATTTGCTCTGCAGATGTTTCTGGATAAAGAACAGATTAACTTGTTGTCATGCTTTCTAACATCATATTTCGAAGACTTGATTTCAGGAACCAATATATGGAACTCTTTTGTGAGAATGCATCACAGATTATATGGAAAGCAACTCCCATTTTATAATTTGGATGAGTATTATGAAGAAGAAATTAATGCTCAAGATATCAGTTTTTTAATCTGCTATTTTATCAATTCAGTGCAAGAAGAGAAGTTTTATTCTCCTTTCAGCACTTTTATCACCGAAGCAGCGGAAAAAATATATGAACTGTTTGATCAAGAGTGGGAGTATGCTCCGGAAAATGAACATTTAAAGACGTTTTACCAAATTGACCCCCAAGAGAAAGAGTATTATGTTGCCCGCAAACTCATTGATAGAGTGCTATTTGATACTTATCTTTTTTATCCGGATACATCATTGAGATTACAAGAACAAATTTCGGAGATCTTTGAAAATAAAGAAAATGATGATGACGTAATGATGTATATCCATAATTCCCGGGATGGGATGATATTTCGAGCGCATACCAGGTTACTTGCTTTAAAAGGACAAGTGTGGGTTGTTGAAATTTTAGGTTCAAATCATCCTCTGCATCAAGATTTTCTGGATATTTCGAATAAAATTCTAGGATTATTCCTGTATAAAGGACAAGACGACAATAATATTTTCATTGAGCATATTGCTTCAGGTAAAAAATTCAACATGACAAAGAAATCTTTCGAGCGTTCACATGTTTTGACAGAAGTGGATACCATCATGTTTCTCGGTATTGTTAGGTGGCAAGGCGAATGGTGGTTTTCCGGTACGTTTTTCAAACAGTCTTTTGATCCAAATGTAATACTTGAAGAAAAAAGTTCAATGGAAAGTAGATCAGTAGTTAACTTTTTGGACTATCCAAATCCGGAGATTGATGAGATACTTAGAAAACAAATATTAGCTTTTAAAAATTACAATAATGACTCACTCATCGCATTTTTGCCATCTGAGAAGATTGAGGAGTTTTATAAAGGATACATGGAGTTTTATAATGAAACTTTAAATCTATCGGAAAAGGAAGTCAGAAAGGTAAAACAAAGGTTGAAAAATGATGGTTTTATTGCCAAAGAAACGCACAAAGATTTTTCTGAAATAGCTGAAACAGGATTGGTTTTCTTTAATCCGAAGGGCGGAGTAGAAATAGGATTGGGTGTTAATTCTGCTTTTCCGCTCCCTTCCAATCCGTACTTCAAAGAGGAGGATAGCGAAGATGATGTGATGTATTTATTGATGCATGAAAGTTTTTCAAAAGAACTGGTGTTGTACTGTATTGAACATTGCAAGTCCAGGTTGTCCTTTTTTGCTGAAGGTGTCGGGAAAAGATACCTCGAAGATTTCGATTTCCTGCTCAGATTCTGGAAAAAAGGCAATTATCATACCGTACCATCCATAACTATCGCCGGAAAAGACTAAGCATAAGCAACTGTAGTTTGTCTGCCCCAAACGCCTTACAACTTTGTTACCACCGTTACTGTAACCGCCGTAACAGTAATTTAGAATTTAGATTTTAGAATTTAGAATTACTTAATTGTCAGTTATTTATTTGAATATCAGAGAATTATATTAAATAATTGATTGTTTCATATTTCTTTCTTACTTCTTCTTTCTTACTTCTTATTTGGTATTTTAAATAAAAGGGGGGCAGAATGGATATTCCTTTTTAGTCATATTATTTCCCCACTCGGCAAAGGGCAGGGACAAGCCCAGCCCCTACAATCGCATTTAATTAAAATTCATGTTTCGTAATTCGTAATTCGTAATTCGTAATTGATTTCATTCCGCCTTCCGCCTTTCGCCTTTCGCCTTTTTTTCTACCTTCTACCTTCTACCTTCTACCTTCTACCTTCAATTACATATCCGTCAGCGTTATCGTTTCAATATCCGAAATCTCTTTTATCGCTTCAATCATCGGTTCCAGCGGTTGTACGGCGGAATCCTGGATTTTAATGCGATATTCGGAGTGATTGGCTTCAAGGTTTTTGGAGAATGTAACACCATAAATATAGATTTTATGGTCGCGGATAATTGATGTAATCTGGTCAATATCAGGATTATATCTCCTGAATTTGATGATGAGTTGCTTGGCATCGCCCGACATGGCGCGGTAACGGTCAGATCTTTCCAAAATAATTAAGATTAAAACCGCGGTGATGGTTAAAATGATCGCGGGGAGAAACATGCCTGCCCCGGCACACATCCCGACAATGGCAACCAATAGAATAGAAGCGGCGGTAGTCAATCCGTGTACGTTTCCTTTACTCTGAATGATTGTACCCGCACCCAAAAAACCGACACCGGTAACCAGCTGAGCCGCAATTCTTCCGGGATCACCGTTCAAAAAGTGAGGATAACTCTGTGGAATCCAGATAGATATCAAAACCGCTCCGGTGGATGCCAATCCAATCAGGGCAAAAGTACGCGCACCGGCACTTTGTCTGCGCCTTTGACGTTCCATACCAATAATAATCGATAAGATCAACCCGATTCCTAATCTTATTATCGAAGAATAGGTGTTGATTTCAACGGTGTTAAAATTTTCAATAAATTGTTCAATCATGATTATCAATCCATTAAGTGACACAAAATAAGAATATGTTTTCCTTGTAAGGTAGTTGCAAATAGCGATTGATCGCCTCCCTCTTTAATTTGCAGTTGCTGACGCAAAGCGTTGGTACTCATCGGGAAATTGCGAACAGCCAGGTGATAGAACCCTCCTTTTTGAATCTCCTGTTTCAGTTCTCCCTTGCTCCAGCCCAGCACTTTATCCACTCTGAATATTTTACCGGGAAATTCAGCAACCGGCTCATCGGAAGTGTACAAATGGGAGTGGAGATCCAGCTTTTTAAGGCGAAACCGTTCTCCCACCAGTTTAAAAGCACCCGCTTTCAGCACATTACCGTAGGGTTCATATATATATTGTTCAACCTGATCTGCAAATGTCGAACTGCAATTCTCCTCCTCATCGCTGTTAAAGTTGAAGGTGATGGGGGCGGAATCGGTAATGTTGACCGTAAAAATCGGGATAGAAGGTTGTTTCGGACGATCTTCAAGCTGGATCACCACCTCTTTACATTCATTTTTAACTGAAATAATGTGCACCACAGCCAGCCCGGGCAGCCTGTTCATAAGCTGTTTCAGGTCAATCATCGGGGAGAGTTTTACAATAACCTTCCCCCCTTTTTTTATTAAATCAAAATAAAGATCCAAAATATTAGGCGAACAATCCTCAAGCAGAACCAGTTTGCTTCCTTGTACACTGCGCCGGTCGGGATCAATATAGAAAGTAATATTCTCCCTGTTTTCGGGTGTAAAGTTCTCGATAAACTCCTCAGCATCAGAATGATGAATGTCGAAGTTTGGCACATTCAATGCCTTGAAGTTATGTTTCAGAATCTCACAAAGCTCCCGATTGGGCTCGACACAAGTCAGCCGGTTAAAGCGGGAGGAGAGCCAAAAAGCATCGACCCCAAAGCCGGCATTCAAGTCGATGAGGTGTTTCCCGGAGAAGAGATTCGCCTTGTATTGCGCGCTCTTTTCCGACGAAGCCTGCTCAACGGAGAGGGGAGCAGGGAAGATCAAATCCTCACGGGAATACCAAAAGGGTAACTTCTTTTCCGCCTTCTGTCTGGACGCAATTTGCTGATATGCAAAGGGATAGTCGATTTCAGGCACCCGCTTTTTGAGCAACATCAACCTCGGCAGATCATCTTGCAAATGATCCTGAATAAATGCCCTGGTTTCCTGATTTACCTTTATTCCCGCGCCCATTCAATCAAAAGTTTAATGCGCAAAATTAATGAATTGTTTTGAAAACACAATCTTTTTTACACTGTAGCGGGCTTTATTCCAAATATTACTATATTTTTGTAAAAAAGTTGAATATGATTCTGGTTAAAGGTATTGAAAAGAGTTACGGCGACCTTAAAGTGTTGAAAAACATCAATTTAGAGATCGAAAAGTTTAAAATCACCACCATTGTGGGGGCTTCGGGTGCCGGAAAATCGACCCTATTGCATCTGATCGGCACTTTGGACAGACCCGATTCCGGTGAGATTTTAATCGATGATGTTTCGATTTTTCAGTTGAACGACAAGGAGTTGGCTGCTTATCGGAACAAAAATATCGGATTTATTTTTCAGTTTCATCATCTTTTGCCCGAATTTTCAGCCGTCGAAAATGTGGCTTTGCCTGCCATGATTGCCGGTCTTTCCAAGAAAAATGCCATCAAAAAAGCGACGGAAATTCTCGAATTTTTAAAGCTGAAGGAGCGGTTACAGCATAAACCCTCGCAACTTTCCGGCGGGGAGCAGCAGAGAGTCGCGGTAGCCAGAGCGCTCATTAATCAGCCGCAGTTGATACTGGCAGACGAACCTTCCGGCAATCTGGATTCCGAAAATGCCAGGAGTTTGCATCAACTTTTCTTCGATTTACGCGACCAATTCAGCCAAACTTTCATCATTGTCACACACAACGAAGAACTCGCGCAACTTTCAGACCGCCAAATCCTACTCAAAGACGGCATGGTTCAATAGCCCATTCCGACCTGAATAATTTCTTTCTTTTTTTCTTTTTTTGAAATAATAAAAAAAGGGGGGAGGACAACCATCGCTTTTCCGACTTTCATCTCTTGTTTTTACTTCTTTTTCTCAAATCACATCCAAAACCATTTTTTAGATCCTCTTTTTTAACCTCAAAAACCCCTTTTTTAACCCTATGTTATCCACTTTGATATGTTGATAATAAAAATATTAAATTTTTTTCTCATTGATTATCAACATTTAAGAATTTATTTGTCAAAAAAGAATGAAATTTTATCCGAGCATGTCGAAAAAGGTTGTATTTTTGCAGTCCTGTTTTTGAGGGAGAGGGGGTTGTGTAGAAAGGGTTAAGGGAATGTGAAGAAATGGTTAAAACAGGAAGTTCTTTGAAAGAATGGAAAGATGTAGCAAACAACTCGAAAATTTTTTTGAGATCCAAGCGAACAAGTCGGGACAGACCAAGCGTACATAGTACGCACAAACAATAATTAATTTTATTTAATATGGAGAGTTTGATCCTGGCTCAGGATGAACGCTGGCGGCAGGCTTAATACATGCAAGTCGAACGGTAACAGAGCTAGCAATAGCTGCTGACGAGTGGCGCACGGGTGCGTA
>JAKPZU010000082.1 GCA_029559915.1 Bacillota bacterium | reverse complement strand
AACTTTCAACTTTCATCTTTCCACCTTCATCCTTAAACTTATCCTCTGCTACCCTGTTCCAGGCGATCTCCTTCTCTTTTGAAATCAGTTCCGGATTAGCATATTTATTTAGAACCCCACCCAAATGTGTCGCTGTTTTTTTCACTTGTGATTTTCTGACAGCAGCCGATTCTGATATAATAATTATTTCGACATCAGGTGAAACAATATCATCAGGTATATCAATTATTGACGTAAGTTTTTTTAATTTTATTTTTGTTCTATATGCTTTCATAGCTATACTCCTGAAATGGAAGGGAATAAGTTAAAAGTTGAAAGTCTAAGGTTGAAAGGTTGTGCATTAGTCTAAAGTTTAAAGGGGAAAGTTAAAAGTTTGTGTTTGAGTATAAAGTCTAAAGGGGAAAGTTAAAAGTCTGAGATTCGGGACTTTAAACTTTAAACTTTCAACTTTCATCTTTAGACTTTATACTGTTTCACCTTTCATCTTTTACCTTTAGACTTTCACCTTTCATCTTTCAACTATCCTTGATCTATGCCGCCCTTGTATAATCTACAAAGCCCATTTTCAGACCTTCCGATTCAAGTTTTTTCAGCAATGCCTCTATTTTTCTGGTTACCTGTATATCTATAAAATCATCACCACATTGCTCACAAACCATCGCGGGAACTTTAATAATTACAATAACAGCATCTTCCCCGCGTTCTATCAGAATATGGCTTGTTCCATGTTTCATCTCACCCCTGCATAATGGACAGTTCATGTTTTCCTCCTTTTTGTCTTAAAGTCACTGCTCCACAATTCTACTGACGGTTCATAAATGGTGATTACATAAACCATTTTATACTCCGAATTATAAGATACAACAATATGCAGCGGCCTATTCTTTGAATATCCCAAAACGAGACAGCTTGGAAAAGGTTTATCATCATAATACTCTTCAACAATTACAGAACTTAAAATAGCTTCTATAATCTCATCTGACTGTATTCTACGTTCAAGCATTCGTACCAATGCATGTTTCTTGAGAATAATATTATCAAGTTTTACAGCGTCTTTTATTCTAACAATCAATTTTTTTGCGCCATTTGCGTTTTCGATATTCTTTTCAATGAAAATGGAAGTTTTCTGTTCTACGCTTTCCTCTTTCAATTTTTAACTGTCCGTCGGTTTATCCTCCCACGGATTCTGGCCCACCATGACTGCAGGTCATGACTAAGCGTCCCGTGGTTGATGACGCCGAGTTTATATTCCTTATATAGGTTTTCTACGCGAATGACGATGTCTGACATTTTTAATCCTTGTAACGCATATATTGTTCTGAAGGAGTCTAAAGGGCAAAGATGAAAGTCTAAAGGTTGTGGCAGGAACTTTCTACTTTCAACCTTAGACTTTCGACTGTCCTTCACCTTTTACTTTTATAAATTCAGAGTCTAAACCTTTTACTGATTTTAATTTCTTATCATTTGTATATAAGATTGCTTTATGCTCTATAGCAGTCGCGCAAATAATTGCATCAGGCAACCTTATTTTATGCTTTTTGCGGATTTCAACGACTTTACGGCTAATTTTATCGTCAATATAAATAATTGTAAATAAATCAACCAGATTGCTGACAGCTTTTTCTTCCGATCTGCTCTCAAACTTATATCCCATGACTTCCATATAAGTTATTGCAGAAATAAAATAACTTATACCATTACGAATCAAATCATCAACAGGAATTTTTCCTTGTGATAAATATATCATAATGTTTGAGTCCAGAACAACATTATCACCACTCATCTCTTTGCTCTCTTTGCCATTTAACCGGATCTTTAATATTTTTAAACGTTTTAATATTTGTTTGAGCCAATACTTTTTTTATTCTGGCATTCAGGCTGACCTCATTCAGATTTGAAATTTTTTCGGATGAAACTATCTCAACTTTATCTTTTCCCAAATGTTTCAACAAACTTATAATGGAATCATACAAACTATCCTGAATATTCAATGTCACTCTTTTCATAGTGTATCCCCCACACCGATAAAAAACTATTGTTTGCTATTATCTACACTCAAATCATTGGTTTTGAGTCTAAAGTTTAAAGGGCAAAGTTAAAAGTTTGTGTTTGAGTCTAAAGTCTAATGGTAAAAGTTAAAAGTTTGAGATTCGGGACTTTAAACTTTCAACTTTCATCTTTTACCTTTCACCTATCTTCCTTATCAACCCCGCTAACATCTTCGATATTTCTTCTGCCAAATTATAACATCTGTCAAATATTTCTTTGTCAATATAACCAAGTTCAACTGCTGCATACAACATCGACCGAACTTCACCTGCGGAACCTTTAGCAATATATAAAAATCTCGAATACTCTTTTGCACCCTTTCTCTCAAATCCTTCAGCGATATTATTCATTATTGAAACTGATGCACGCTGAATCTGGTCACGAAATCCGAAATCTCTACTTTCCCGAAATATTGAATAAACAATCACCGTTAATTCCTTCGCTTTCTGCCACACAAGAAGATCTTCAAATCGTTCAATTGTCATTTCATTTCAGTTGAAAGTCTAAAGTTGAAAGATGAAAGTTTGTGTATGAGTCTAAAGGGAAAAGGGCAAAGTTGAAAGGTTGTGTAGCGAGACTTTCATCTTTTAACTTTCAACTTTAGACTTCCTTTCCCCTTTGCCCTTTCCACTTTTCACTTTAGACTTTTTCCTTCCTTTGCCCTTTCAACTTTTCACTTTCATCTTTCAACTGCCTTCAACCTTTTATCTTTCGCCGGCTTCATAAAGTACCCGTTCATACAATTCGCGAGAAATCCATATACCTCTTGCTATCATTGAATCAAGTACTGGCTTTATGCTATAAAGATACTTTAATTTTTTTCCCCGCAGAAGAATACCTAATGATCCGGTTATCTCCAAATTATTCAATCTGGCAACCCGCCTGCCCACGGCATCGTCAATACACACAAGCTTTATATTTTTATTTATCGCGGTCTGAATAACAGCAGCCTCTCCTCTATCAAGAAGATTCAGAAGTAGCGGCTCAATTCTAACATTCTCATCTGGCTTCTCAATCCAGTTCACAGAATCAAATATTTCAGCACCAAAACGAAGATTATTTTCAACGGTAATTTCATTACAAACTTCAAACGGAACAATAACTTTATCATACAATTTATTCAGCAAAGCAAGATCGCCAATACCGGCAATAAGTGCAACGATAGGACTGGCATTAACCACAATAGCACTACTGCGATCATGATCAGGCATTTTTGATTTCCTGCTCCAGTCCTTCAATCCCATCGTTAAACATTGAAACTTTATATCGATGAAGATTCATTAAAAATGTCACTCGATCCATACCTGCTATTTCAGCAGATTTCCCGGAGCTTATTTTACCTGTTTCAAAAAGCTTAACGGCCATGGATAGACGTGCCTCTTGCTCAAACTCTTCACGAGTCATATTAAGAGCATCCGGAATTTCCTGAGGATATGATATTTGCATTAACTGATTCATATTCTATACCTCATATCTGATAACTGATAAAACAGTTTCTGAAATATATATTTTTTTAATAAAATGTTCATATATCCCTCGCAAAAGTCAAGGTATTTAAAACTGCATTTTCAGGTTATTTACCTTAATCCGGAATCCATAAACATCATTTCTTTAATAGAAAAAGCATAAAAATCAGTCTATGCATGCCATCTTAACGCCCGCTTTGCTCGATGGACACAGATTAAAGACGGGTAGACACGGATAAATAATTTTTCAGGTTTTCTCTAACATAAAAACCATCTGTGTACATCCTTTTTTTATCTGCGTTCAGTGGATTGTTTCAGAAACCTCCATCCTTTCCCCTATTCACTACTCACATCTCACTGCTCATCGTCCTCTATTCAAAATCCTCTTTCCTTAATTTGGACTGCCTTAATATTGATCCAAAGGTTCCAATCGGGATTTCTTTTTTAGCAGCTGGGACAATAACAGTCATACTATCTTTTCGAAGCTTAATATGACTTCCTGTTTGATCAACCTTCTGAAAACCTTTTTGTTTCAGTATCCTCAGGATGTGTTGTGATGAATACAACTTAGGCATTAATACTAGCTTCCCCCAACAGCGTGTCACCAACAATGTTAAAATTAGCCTGATCAGGCTCATCCTTCAAATACAACTCTAAAGCATCCTTAAGATTATTCACTGCCTCATCAATTGATCCACCGAAACTCGAAACATCAACATTCAGGCATTGGGATACATAATACCTGCCCTCTTTGTAAACAACATATTTCACATTGCGCATAGTTTTTCTCCCATGTAACTATCAAATTGAGATATTTCATCCATGCCTATTATCCTCATTACTCATCACGAATCTTATCTATTGTGAGCAGTGATTTGTGAGAAGTGAGTGGATTGTTGCCTGAATTTCCAGCCTTACCACAATTCACCACTCACTGTTCACCTTCCTCTAAGCCGCATCAAATGTCATAATTTCAAATTTCACATGGCGGCTGCGAACATCATTAGCAATAGCTTCAATTTTTATCATTACTTCATCCGAAAACCATTTTTCACCGCAAAGGGAACAGATTTCTGCAGGTACATCTTCAAGCACAAGTATACCATTACCGATTTTTACCCTAAAAACAGCCGTCCCAATATATATTGAACCTTTACATGTCGGGCATACAGTCATATATTCATTCATGCCTCTTTCAATCATCATTTCAGCTGAATACTGTCTGAAGCGAATTCTTCTTTCTGATACCGCTATCTTTATTTTATCATGATCAATCATTTTATATAAAGTTCAAAGTCTAAAGGGGAAAGATGAAAGTTTGTGTATGAGTCTAAAGGTGAAAGGGCAAAGTTGAAAGGTTGTGTAGCGAGACTTTCATCTTTCAACTTTCAACTTTAGACTTCCTTTCCCCTTTGCCCTTTCCACTTTCAACTTTTCACTTTAGACTCCATCAAACCTAAGCTGCGAATCTGCGAATTTCCACCTCGGTCCCCTTTTCCTGAGCTTCTCTGGCCATTGCAAGAACTTTTCGGGTAACATCGGAAGTAAGAACATATTCACCGCATTGATCACACACCATTGCAGGAACCCCTTTAATAATCACTGCAGTTTCACCTTTAGTCAAAACAACTGTCGTAAAACCCTCTTGATAATGCCCTGTTTTACAAATAACACAAATCATATTTCCGTTCTCCTTGTCTTATAATCATCTTGCCACTCATCAGGTGAAGGGTTATATACCGTTATAATATAATACTGTT
>JAKPZU010000069.1 GCA_029559915.1 Bacillota bacterium | reverse complement strand
GTCTGTTAAACATTCAACAATCAACGTTGAACCACCCGGTCCAAATCCTTCATATCTCACCGGAATGTAATCTTCACCAACACCACTCTTCGTTTTTTCGATGTTTCTCTTGATTACATCGGCTGGTACTTGATTTTGTTTTGCTCTTTCAATAATCCTCTTTAAAGTAATGTTGCTGTCAGGATCAGGTCCACCTGTCTTGGCAGCCATATAAATTTCTTTACCAAATTTAGCATATAGTTTTGACTTAACGGCAGCTGTCTTTTCCATTGCTGCCTTTCTGACTTCATGTGCTCTTCCCATTTTAATTCACCTTTTTGATTCTAGTATCGTTTGAGTTTAGTTCAACTCGGTCCATTCTTTTTAAATGTCCCAAAGCCCTTTTAAAAGCCGCTTTTGACATATGGAATACTTTATAGATCTCGTCCACATCACTTTTATCTGTGAATGGCATTACGCCTTTATGGTCGAGCAAGTATTGATAAACGATGTTGGCGTCCTTATCCAACATCAGTTCCTTTTGCGCAATAAGAGTACCGGAATAGTTTCCGCTCTCGTTTTTGGAAATGATTTTAACTGATAATTTTTGCCCAATTCTCGGCATTTCACGGTAGTTGTTTCGATGGACGAAAATTTCGCTTCCCAAACTTGTAAAAAGGACTATTCCCTCTTCCAAGTAATACATCTGGTAAGCATGATAGAACTCCCCAATCACCAGCTCTTCTTTTGATGACAGATGATTTTTTAGTTCATATCTTGATAATAATCTCGCAAATAAACGTCCGTGTTTGTTCTTCATTGTCACAAAAATTTTATCAGTCGGCTTAGGCCACAGACGATGGCTTTTGGGCAAATCGTCGATAGAGAGAAGCAGGTCTTTTACCATACCATAATATAGAAAAGCACCAAAATTATAATTTGTCGAAGCAACATCCAAAAGCGCCACTTCATCTAGGCAGATGGAAGGCGGTTTTGTGGAAGCCGTAACTCGACCAAGGTTATCGTCATAAAGAAAAACATCGATGTTTTCACCAACTTGATATGGTTTTTCCGCTTCTTTTTTATGTAAAAATATCTCTTGCGAACCATCCGTCAAAATGTAGCTGATATCAGCTTCTCTTTTGACTTCCAGCGCATTGATTTTTCCTAATTCAATCATTGTTTATAAATCCCCTTATCTTAGATATTATAACAAAAAAAGAGAGAGTTGTCTATAAACTTCTCTCTTACTATTAAAACTATCAGTCAATTCTTTCTTGCTTTTCTTTTTCAATCAAAGGGATAGAGTTATAACGAAATTTGCGGATGAAATCGCGCAGTGAATAATCGCAATATTCCCACCCTTTTTCCTTAGCCTTGACGATATAATTTATATAAAGTCCAAGCACGTCTCTTGTTTCACAAGCTTGCATCGCAAAAACTAAATTGTATCTTTTGTCAATTATGATGTACTGCCTTAAATAACCCGCAGCCATCTGGAATTTTGTAATCCAAAAATGATAGCCATAGGACATCGGTGTTCCTGGTTCCGGAACATGTTTTGCAAGCGCGTCGTCAAGATATTCCTTGGAAACGACCACTTCATTCTCCCATAAACCGTCATTAAGGATTAAAAGCCCGAATCTCGCCATATCCTGAAGACTGATATTTAATCCGGTACAACCGAAACTGATATCATTGATTCCATCCCAAATCGGTTTTTCCATCCCGATTTTCTTGTATAAATACTCGTTTAAAAAATCATTCAAGGATTTGCCGGTAACCTTTGTAACTATCGCCGACAACATGAAACTTGCGAAGTTATTGTACATGAAA
Source organism: Bacillota bacterium (assembly GCA_029559915.1). Lineage (GTDB taxonomy): Bacteria > Bacillota_I > Bacilli_A > Izemoplasmatales > Hujiaoplasmataceae > UBA2289. The sequence goes on along the minus strand of JAKPZU010000069.1, from coordinate 3,583 downwards.
ATGCTTCCCGGTTCATTGACAATCGGTTGGTTAAAAAAGACTTCATAGGGGTTATCGACCGGTGTAAGATTTACAAATTGATCCGAGTTTTGACCGACGGTCATTGTTAACAAATGTTTAACTCTCAATTTCTCATATTCCGGTAGGTAATTTTTCACTTCCTCGCTGAAGTAAAAAAGAACCTGATTATCTAGATTCATTAACTTTAAATCGATCAAAATGCCAATGGCGACCGACAGAAAAGACTTGGAAACCGAATAAACGTTGTTCTTGCTGTCGGGATTAAAATCATGAGCGTAAGCCTCAAATACTTTTGAACCTTCATCCAAAAGCATCATTGAGTGTATATTGTATTTTTCTTCTTCGATTTTGTTGAACATGTCAACTAAAAGACCTTTATTGATATTGGCCTCTTTACATGATTTTTTATTGAAATCTTCCTTGGGAAAAATCATTATAAACATTCCTCTCCATTACACATTATTTTTAATCAATTCTTGATAGAAAACTTTAGCTTCTACCAGAGCATTTATTTTTATCGATTCGTTGTTGCCATGCATTTTTTTCAACTCGTCATTATCCATTCTGACAGGTGAAAATCTTAAGGCCGCATCACTGACTTCGGAATAAAACCGACAGTCAGTTCCCCCAAGCATTACATAAGGAGAAACAATCGCATCGGGAAATACTCTATTAATTATTGTTTCCAAATATTTATATCCTGGATTTTTGATATCGACAATGTTTGAGGTTTCTCTTCTAGAGATTATTTCCGCCTTGATATCGTACTTCTTGGCAATCTTTTCGATAACCTTGAAACTATCATCTACACCCTGGATAGGATGTGTTCTTAAGTTGGCAATAACCCAGGCCTCAGCGGGAATGACATTTTCTGCATCAGATCCCTTCATCATCGTAAAGGCAATGGTCGTTGATAAAAGCGCTCTGCCAAAAGGATTAATTTTTGGCAGCACCTTTGAAAGTAACCCCTTGAATAGCCATAAATTTCCGAAAAGATATTTGAAGACACCCTTCATGCCATAACTAGCATTGGTAAAGAGCGTTTCAACTTCCTTTATCATTTTGGTTTTCAGCGGAAAATGGTTTTCTATTTCGCAAATCATTTTTGAAAGTCTGGCAATTGGTGTATTCTTGGGTGGAGTCGATGAGTGCCCACCATGGGATCTGGCAGTGAGCTTAATGTCGACATAGCCCTTTTCAAGAATGCCCACAACCGCCATCGGTTGAGTCATTGATGGTAGCGCATTGCTTAAAACTGTACCACCTTCATCAACTACCAAAAAGGCTTTAACTCCGTTTTCCTTTAACCAATCAACCGTTAAACTTGCGCCAAAACCAGAGGTTTCCTCATCAGTCGATGATGCCAGATAGATATCATGTTCAGGAACATAACCTGCCTGAATTAACTCTTCACAAGCTTGATAAAAGGCAAATACCGTCGATTTGGTATCAAGGGTTCCTCGTCCAAAAATTTCATCTCCTACAATTTCACCACCAAAGGGGTCATAATCCCACTGGCTATCAACAGCTGGTACAACATCGATATGACTCATCAGGATAATGGGTTTTTCCTTGCTCTTTCCCTTCCATCGAAGTATCAGCGATTCACCCTTGAACTCTTTAATTTCCATGGTATTAAAAACTAATGGAAACAACTCTTTCATCTTGTTTTTAAGAACTTGAAAAGGCAATCCGTTTTCAGTTTCTTCATTATAGGAAATGGTTTTGACTCTAATCATTTCCTTAAACTTGTTGGCATATGCCAAGGCGTCCTTATAATCAATTTCGATTTCCTTTTTTACAACTGGTTTTTTCATAAAAATTGTTTTGATAAAGGCTATCAACAATAAGAGAATTATTATTCCCAAAAAACCAAGCAATGCATATAAGACATAATCCATTATGAATTCCTCCTTTTAGAGTAGATTCTTTTTCCAGAGAATTCTCGCAAATAAGATTGTAATCAAAGCCTCAATCAAGATGACAATCACGATATTGCCATAAACAAAAGCTGGCATCAATATACTTAAGATGATGACAACCACTAATGGTGCAACTACGAGTTTTAGGTGGTGTTTGAAATATTTATATCCTAAAGCTCCAAACAAGGCGGAAACAACCCAATTAAAAGCAGGAGCGAGTATCTCTGAATTCAAAATTGGTCTTAAAGGAATCAACATTGTCACCCCTAAAGTCATGATAATGACAGTTGTAATTGACGAGAAGGCAACAGCTATCGTCGATACGATTTCATTTTCCTCGGTATTGATTTCCGTACCGACCAAATCTCTTGCGTTCATAACGCAAGGTATCTTAAGATTAATCAAGTTACCGGTAATAAAAGCCAAATATGTACCACTAGTTCCAAGAATTGGTCCATAGGTCAAGACCTCAATAATTCCTCCCGGCAAATATAGAACCGATAATGCCACAACGCCCACAAACAATTGTTCAACGTTTGGTCCGACTCCGGTAACAGCCCAGATAATAAACGGCACTAAAAACATTACCGCAATACCCATCACTGTAAATATTCGTCCGTAAAAATGCATGTTTGCACGATAATCTTTCATCAGTAGATACCTCCCATACCTAAGAATACCGCAATGGCCATACCTAAAATCATCGATAAGGACAATTGGAAGTTTTCCAGCCATTTTTGATTTTTCTTTGACACAAGATAATCAAAAAAGGCCATGAAAATGAAGGAAGATACAAAAACGATTAAAGGAACGAAGGTTGTCCGATCCAAAATCACTCCAGTATAAGCGCCATCAACTACTTCCCTTACTTCATATTTGATCATTTTCGCAAAGGCGTCACCAAAGTATGCAGCAATCATCCCAATAAAAACCGACTGAAAGATTAAATTCGCAAATGATTTTTTATCATTTGGTTTAACTTTGTCAATAACTTTTTCTTGATACTTTTTGAAGAAGAATAAAGCAAATATCGCACCCCAGATAATGGCTATGGTCATAACAAAGGCTATTGTCACGAAATTCTCCACTGTCAAAGCACTGACGGTGACGCCTTCAGCTGCGACGCTGACAGCCATCAATTCATAATGTAAAGCCCCGAGTACGGATAACCTAATCCAAGGAAGTGGAACACCAAGCAATCCTGCCATCGTGATAACACCAATAAAGATACCGATTGAAGGCAGAATCGAAAAACTAACGCTGGAAATAATCGTTTTCTTTAAATCTTCCTTGGGCATTTCCAGTTCTTTTGCCCTTTTATAGGCCTTATACGCAAAAAACAAGGAACCGGCGATGATAAAGAGCGTAACTAAACCGCCCAACAAATACATCCACCAAGCTTCTTTGACTGTCATTACATCACTAGCTGCTAAAAATCTTGTCATATAATCTCCTCCTCCATTAAAGTTATTTTACTTTAATTGCCCAATAATTACAATGTTATAAAAGAAAATTACAGACTATTTGTCTGTAATCACTTCATTATTTTTGCATCGTCAATTTCACTACGGCAGGTTGATAATTGAACTCGGCAGCTTTTCGGTAGTACTCCTGGGCCTTGACATAGTCTTTCATCTGTC
>JAKPZU010000061.1 GCA_029559915.1 Bacillota bacterium | reverse complement strand
TATAGGTTTGATACCACTTTTCCCTATATAAAGAATTCCCTTGGTAAGGAGCCTAAAATCAGGGCTCCTTACCAAAATAACAAGTGGATAAACTGTAAGGAGTCGGGAGCGATTTCGGAATATCATTGGATGGAATGAACAGATACAATACGAATATCGATTAGCTACCGCAGCGTGCCCGGCAAGCGTGGACCAGAGTTCGTCAGGTCGGCTGATTTGCAGAGCCCGCCGCACAAACGGCACGGATTCGGGATTTTGACTCATAACCTGGAAGGTGTTGGTTTTAATCCAACATTTAAAACTGTTTTCCAGACAACCATAAATGATTATTCTTGGTACAAACATGTGTTCATTCCTTATTGAAAAAGCTGTAATCAGGATAGCTGAATCTCGTTTTGGGTTCAACCTATTAATCCCGATAGGTAGATTAAGAAAAACCTAACGATTTGAATAGGTTATTTTGAACAAAAAATGACTAAAAAACAGAGTATGAAATATAACCTTTTTAGGTTTGATTCATTTATCATCTTGTTCGTAAAAAAGGTCAGCTTAGTGTAGCGAAATACTTTTCTTAAGAATAAGATTCGAAAAAACATTTACATCGAATGGAATTTAAAAAAAAGTCCCTCTTTTTGTAAAGGAATGCAATAAATACCGTAAGTCTTTACCATTACATGACTTACCAGCAAAATAGTGTTTGTTGATTTGCCAATCCTCACCGCTCTCCATGAACAAGACCGGGAACAACTTGAGACATGAAGTGCCGTTTGGAAAACACCCACCACCTTAGTACTATAGCGGTTCTCTTAATTGATCCACTCAATTCTGTTTATCGGACCAATCACGCGGTGGTGTTCTAGCGGAAAGTAAGAGACTTTGACTTTTTGAGTCAGGTTCTTTTTCATCTTGGCAAGTAAGTCTATTGTTCATTTTCTTCAGCAGTTGGAAGGATTTCTCTGAATCACCACTTTTGTTAAGGTCAGCATTTTCCAGAAATAAAGTCATCCAACTTCATTTTGGTACGATTGTTCTGAAATCAAGCATTCACAAAAAGAATTTCGGATAAAATATATTATGCTTGTTTTATCCAAAAAAGGTAAAATGGATGAGGGCAAAATGGCATTGCAAGGGGTACGTGGGGCTATCACAGTTGAACAGGATAATGAGGATCAAATTATAGCAGCTACGAAAAATTTGCTATTTGAAATAGTAAAAGCTAATCAAACAATGAAAACTGAAGATTTAGCTTGTGTTTTCTTTACCATGACAGATGATCTTCATTCGGGATTCCCAGCTAAAGCAGCGAGAGAAATGGGATGGAGAAATGTTCCATTAATGTGTTCTACTGAAATCAGCGTTACAAATGGTCTACCATTTTGTATAAGAGTTTTATTACTTTGGAATACCAATATGCTGCAAACGGAAATTTCTCATGTTTACTTGGGAAGAGCAAAAACATTGCGACCTGATCTCCTTAAATAACCTTTTTACATCGAGTCATTTATGATTCTGAAAATCAATCCTGGGAATAAACTTATTGGCGAAGTGAGCCTTCCGGGGGATAAATCCATCTCAATTCGTTTTGCATTGTTTGCCTTATTAGCTCAAGGTGAAAGCCGAGCAAAGAATTTTTTAACATCAGGAATTACTAAAACTATATTAAAAGCACTCTCAGATATAGAGATTGAATGGCAACTTGAAAATGACAATTTACTTGTTGTGGGCAAGGGTATTGATGGAATACATGCTCCCCGCAAACCCATATATTGTGGGAATTCCGCAACGGCTTTACGTTTGTTGGCAGGTGTATTCGCGGCTGCTGGAATCCAGGCTATTTTAGATGGTTCTCCTTCCTTACGCCAACGACCGATGCAACGGATCATAGAACCTTTACAAGCTTTGGGAGTCGAGATTAATTTATCAAAGGACGGATTACTTCCCATTTTCCTTGTTGCCCGTCAGCCAAGAAAATACCTCAATTCGACTGATATTCGATTGGAAGTAGCCAGTGCCCAGGTAAAGACTTGCGTCTTAATAGCTTCTCTTGCTTGCAGCGGTGAAGTAACAATTCAAGAACCTAGTCAATCACGGGATCATAGTGAACGTATGCTCAAGCAGATGGGTGTCATAATAAATAGAATTAATGATGACAATTATTCTTCTATTCGAATAAATCCAATCGGAAAAACTCCTCTTACCCCTTTGGTCATAAATATCCCGGGCGATTTTTCAGCAGCGGCTTTTTTTATTGTGGCGGGGTTAATTACCCCTGAATCAAAAATACTTATTAGAAATGTAGGCCTCAATCCAACCCGTATTGGTTTATTATCTGCCTTAAGGGAAATGGGGGCTAAAATATCAGTAATTAATTACAATGAACAAGCAACCGAGCCTTTTGGAGATCTACTTGTATTTTTTAGTCAATTGCATGGAATTAATATTTCGGGAAACCGTGTCGTTCAGATGATTGATGAGTTTCCAATTATTGGTATTGCAGCAGCTTATGCAAAAGGGATAACTACTGTAGTCGAGGCTGAAGAACTTCGTTACAAGGAATCTGACCGCATTTCAGTTTTGTGTAAGACTCTTCGAGAATTAGGTGTGCAAGTGCAGGAAAAACGTGATGGTTTTACAATAAATGGAAATGGGAAGTTAAAAGGCGGAATTACGATCGACCCGGAGGTTGATCATCGGAATGCAATGGCGTTTGCCATTGCCGGTTTGGCAGCTGAATCTCCAATTGAAATAAAAAATCCTGAGATAATTGATGAATCCTTTCCGGATTTTTTATTAACCTTGAAGTCACTTGGGGCAGATATTGTATTATGCAATTAATGAATGAACCAAATGAGTTGACAGTTGGGTTGATAGGTTATCCACTAAAATATAGCCTGTCACCATTAATCCATAATTCGGCTTTTTCCTTTCTACAAATCAATGGGAAGTATGAACTATTCCCAATCCGAAATTTTTTGGATAGTCAGAAAGGTTTGCGAAGAGTAATCAATGCCATGCGTTCTGGCACAATTAATGGCCTAAATGTGACTAAGCCATATAAAAAGGAAATATTAAAATTTATTGATGGTTGTTCGCCAACTGTGAAAATGATTGGTGCTGCTAATGTTTTACATTTTCGTGATGGCAGGATTATCGCAGAAAATACGGATGCTGCAGGGTTTCTTACTGACCTTCATTCTTTTTTTTCAAGCAATGGGTATGCCCTGCCGATGGAACGACGGGCATTAGTCCTAGGTGCAGGAGGTGCAGCCCAGGCTGTAGTTTTTTCATTGTTAAAGATTGGATGGCAAGTAATTGTCGTTGCGCGCAATTCAAATCAAGCCATCGAATTATGTAATCGTTTTAGATCTACCCAACTATCCACAAGATCATTGACGATTAATGCAATTCGTTCTATTGGATCAATCAATTTGATTGTGAACGCAACACCTGTAGGTATGTACCCAAGGTCGGTTGTACCGCGATTGTTTTACGAAATTGTTTCTTCAGGGCAGGCCGCTTTTTATGACTTGGTTTATGCCCCATATGAAAGTTATCTGGTTCAACTAGCAAAGCAAAATGGGCAAATTGCAACTGGGGGAATTGGTATGTTGGTTGAGCAAGCAGCTCTCTCTTTTGAAATTTGGACTGGCAGGACAGCTCCTCGCGAAGCTATGCGTAAGGCGATTAATTCATATATAGAAAAATCATCTATTGGTGAATAATGAATCTACAATTCCTAACATCAGGAGAAAGTCACGGATTAGGGTTACTGGCCATCCTGGATGGATTTCCAGCTGGATTACCATTATCTATATCCGATTTTAAAACCGATATGACACGCAGGCGACTTGGAATGGGTAGTGGACTGCGAATGAAAATTGAGGACGATACAGTCCACATAATCTCAGGCGTGATGGAAGGATTTACCACTGGCGCTCCAATAGGTCTATATATATCAAATGCTGATCATAAAGAATGGCGAAATACGGCCATACCTCCATTTACAATACCACGTCCTGGGCATGCTGATTTAGCTGGTGTGATCAAATTCGGGATTAATGATTTAAGACCAGTTTCAGAACGTGCCTCTGCGCGTGAAACAGCTGCAAGGGTTGCAGTAGGAGTAGTATGTCGCAAATTATTGGCGCAATTTGGAATTGGCATTGCAGGATGGGTTTCGGCTATTGGAAGTATAAGCGCAGATTTACACTCATTATCAATCTCTACTTGCATTAGTCAGGCAGCGAAGAGCAAGGTTAATTGTCCTGATCCTTCATCATCTGAAGCAATGCAATCATTAATTTCAACAACTGCGAAAAGTGGGGATACGTTAGGTGGAGTTATTGATATTGTGGCTATTGGGGTTCCCCCTGGATTGGGTTCGTTCTCGCAATGGGACAGTAGGCTTGATTCACGTTTAGGTGCTGCCATATTAAGTATCCCGGGAATTAAAGGGGTTGAAATCGGTAAAGCTTTTGCGAATTCACGATTACCCGGAACTTGTGTCCAAGATCCAATTATTAAGGATCCTGATGGAAATCTTTCAAGGTCAACCAATAATGCAGGTGGAATAGAAGGCGGTATAAGCAATGGTGAACCAATTTTGCTTCACGCTGCTATGAAACCCATACCTTCAACACTCGCATCTCAAAACTCTGTAGATTTAGCACAAGGTGAAATAAAGCAAACGACTTATGAGCGAGCAGATATTTGCCCTGTACCTCGGGCTGTTGTCATTCTTGAATCAATGACGGCTTATGTAATTTCTGATGCGCTAATTAAAAAACTAGGTGGAGATTCAATCGACGAAATGACTCCTAGATTTGCAGCATTACATCATGCCAAGCTTCAAGATTTGAACCTGACGAAGAACGAACATTATTTTTGGACTGAAGATTTGTAAATGGGTATCTTCACGAAAAAGAGTTTTATTTTTATTTATGGCCCTCCTGGTAGTGGTAAATCGACTATTGGAAAACAATTAGCAAATAGTCTTGGTCTTCCTTTTTGCGACCTTGATGATGAAATTGAATTGGTCACCGGAAAAGAGATAATTGAAATTTTTCAAATACAGGGTGAAGCCAAATTTCGAGATATTGAGACAAAGGTCTTGAAAAACCTGTTACTTGGTTCGCCAAAAGTTATCGCGTTAGGAGGAGGGTCATTGTGTGATCCTCAAAATCGGTCGCTTGTGGAAAATTATGGTCAGGTCGTTTGTCTTTACGCAAATCATAACATATTATGCGCAAGGCTTAAGAAAAGCAAAAAACAACGTCCGTTATTAGGTTCGACAAATGAAATTAATAGTAGATTATCTGCCTTGCTTGAACGGCGTCAGGATCATTATTCATCGTTTACTCATATTCTCGATAATTCTAACCTTTCGATCGAAGAGACTACCTGGCAAATCCAAATAATACTTGGTCTCTTCGTAATTCGCGGATTGACTGAAGATTGTCATATTAATATCAAATATAATGGCTTGAGCTCCTTAGGAGAACAGCTTCGTTCACATGGTTGGACTGACAGAATTATCGTTGTAAGTGATAGCAATGTAGCTCCAATTTATTCTGCCGAGATCAGCTCAATTTTAGAGAAATCTGGTTTTCACATAGCTCAAGAAACCTTTCCGGCTGGCGAAAAAAGCAAAACTCTACAAAATTGCAGTGAGATGTGGAATAGGTGGTTAGGTTTAGGGATTGACCGTTCAAGTGGAGTTATCGCTCTGGGAGGAGGGGTAGTTTGCGACCAAGTTGGCTTTGCTGCATCAACCTATATGCGCGGTATTCATTGGGCTGCTATTCCAACCTCTTTACTAGCGATAGTTGATGCCAGCATAGGTGGGAAAACTGGTATCAATCTTTCACAAGTAAAAAATTTAATTGGATCATTTCATCCTCCCGCCGTTGTAATTGCCGATCCTTCAGTCCTAGGTAGTTTACCAGTTGATGAGTTGCGAAATGGTATGGCCGAGATCGTGAAAAGCGCAATTATCGCTGATCCTTACCTTTTCAATTTATGCGATTCAAGAATATCAGGACTTCAATTTCAAAACTTTGATTCAAATTTATGGATGGAGGTTATCAAACGAGCGATTGCAGTAAAAGTCCATTTCGTTCAAATAGATCCGCTGGATAAAGATCAAAGAGAAGTATTAAATCTTGGCCATACTCTTGGTCATGCTCTAGAAAAAGCATCCGATTTTCGGCTACGTCATGGAGAAGCGATAGCAATTGGGCTTGTGTGCGAGGCGTGTTTATCCGTAAAAAAGAAAATAGCAGACGAAGATTTGCCAAATAAAATCAGAACCATTTTGGACCAATTAGGATTACCGTCGACCATTCCAGATTTTATAGATAGGGATTATTTGGTTGATTCAATTAGGTACGATAAAAAGGCAAAGAACGGCAAGATAATATTTTCTTTGCCAATTCGGATTGGCGAAGTGAAAATCGGGGTTGTCATTGATCATGATGATCTAAAATTTTTGGAGGAAGTATGAACTCAATTTTGATCCTACATGGGCCGAACTTGAATTTACTCGGTGAACGTGAACCGGAAATTTATGGGGAAAAGACGCTGAAAGAAATCAACGAATTTTTAATCTCACTTGGTCTGGAGTTAGGACTAGAAGTCCGTACCTACCAATCGAATCATGAGGGTGACCTGGTTGATACACTTCAAAATGCCTGTTCTTGGTCGAAAGGTGCCGTGGTCAATGCGGCAGCTTATACTCATACTTCAATTGCCTTGCACGATACAATTGCAGCTGTTCATTTCCCGGTAATTGAAGTTCATATTTCCAATCCGTATTCTCGAGAAACTTTCCGGCATAATTCTTTAATTAGCTCTGTTTGTCGGGGAACAATTACGGGATTTGGGTGGCGATCATATGAATTAGCTATTCGTGCTCTGGCGCACATAATCGAAAATAATTAATTGATGATGATTAACATATAGTAACCGGTAAAAATCGCTTGTTCGATAAATTCGTTAAAATAATTTGTTTTTCCAGATTAGTTCTTTTACCTTTGGCAAACTTCTTTCCACATTGGTTTTTCGCATTATGGGTGATTCTTTTTTGAAATCCCCTTTGCGAAAACAAACCATGGACAAAAATTCCTTACAAAGAATAAATCAGGGTTATAATTATCGAACGGGGAATTAGAAAACATTCCTCGAAAAAAATAGTACAAAGAGCCATTTCTGGGAGCTGTGATATTTATTATGATTTGTTTCTCTTTATAGCAAATTTATATAGATCAGTGGTCAATATCTTTGCAAAAAAACTAATCTTGGTAAATAATTATTAGTAGGAAATACATAAAAATGGACTCTTCACAAATGCCAGAAGATGATAGCTTACACAAATGTGATTCTTTTGCTTCGCAACACGAATTAACTTATCACAAACAAGATTTATTGATTTCGCGCACAACTCATCCACAAGATACGGTGATTAAAATCAAAGATGTGACGATTGGTGGAAATCAGCCAGTCATTATCGCAGGTCCCTGTTCAGTAGAAAGCGAGGAGTGTTTATTATCTGTCGCTCAAGAACTGTCAAAACACGGTGTAAAAATTCTTCGGGGAGGTGCTTTTAAACCCCGCACATCCCCTTATAGTTTTCAAGGCCTTGGAAATATCGCGCTTGAATACCTTCACAATATTAGTAATCGATGTCAAATGATTTCTATTTGTGAAGTGATGGACCCTCGTGATATTGAACTCACCTCAAACTATATCGATATTTTACAAATTGGATCACGAAATATGGCAAATTACTCACTTCTCAGAGAAGTAAGCCATATAAGCAAGCCAATATTGCTCAAACGTGGAATGGGATCAACAATTGAAGAGTTCCTTTATGCAGCTGAATATATCCTCTCAGGTGGAAATTCAGAAGTTATTTTATGCGAACGTGGAATTAGAACCTTTGAATCTCAAACTCGATTCACTTTAGATTTAGCTGCAGTTGCGATATTAAAAAAAGAAACGCATTTACCAATCATTGCAGATGTCAGCCACTCTTCAGGACGTCGTGATTTGGTAATTCCGTTATCAAGAGCTAGTTTAGCTGTCGGTGCTGATGGAATCATGGTTGAGGTACATCCAGACCCTCCGAATGCACTTTCAGATTCAAATCAACAGATAAATTTTCTTGAATTTCACGAACTTTTGGCTAATATCTTACCATTTATGAAGGAAGATTAATTTGAATAAATTTGAGTCTGTAGTTAACAAAGCTTTCGATTTTCAAGAAAATCGATTTTCATCAATTATCCCATATTTCTTCTCTACGCCTTTTTATAAAAGGAAACTAGAGGAAGCAGGAATTACCCAAAAACATATCAGATGTTTGGCTGACCTCTCAAAGGTTCCGTTTACGTATAAAAATGAAGTACGAAATTCATCACCATTTGAAAGAACTCCACTAAAAAAAGAGGATATCTACGCCATTTTTTCAAGTGGGGGTACTTCAGGAAACCCCACGCTTTATGTATGGTCTGAAGAGGATGTCGTAATTTTGAAAGAAGTTGCAAAGAACATTTTTTTTCATTTTAATGTGAACCCAACTGATATGGCACTCATACTTGCGCCATTGAGTTTACCTGTAATGGGACACTGTATGATCCATCAATATGAGGCATCAGGGATATCATTTGTTCCACTTGGCCCCGCAGATCCGGAAACAGTCACTTCATTTTTGCAGCAATTACCGATCACTTTAATAGCGACTCTCCCTGTCGTTGCATCTCGTTTGTATGAATTCATTCGCTATTCGCAAAAAGCTGAGATAAATGAAAACATAAAGATCAAGCAATTTCATTTTGGGGGTGATTATTTATCGAATGCAAGACGTACTCGCCTTCAAACTAATTGGAACACAAATTGTTATGACTTGTATGGAATTAGCGAAATATTTGGGCCTGTTGCGGGTGAATGTGAGTTTAAGAATGGTTTACACTTTCCGGATGAATATGTTTATATAGAAGTTCTTGATCCGATTACAAAACTACCCGTTCCAGATGGGGAGCAAGGTGTAGCAGTTTACACAACTTTATGGAGAAAGGGCTTCCCGCTTTTACGTTATTGGTCGGATGATTATATTACACGTGATTCTCACCAATGCCAATGCGGCCAAACCTCATCTCGCATTACTTATTATGGGCGCCCACTGGACTGTGTAAAAATTAAAGATAAAACTGTTTTCGCAAAGAATGTTGAAGAAGTCGTTCTTAAGTATCCTCTCAATGACGAATATTTTATTAAATATGAAAATGGGTACGTATATGCAGAAGTAGAACCAATGCCTGAATTTCTGGTACTTGAATCTGAAATGAAAGATGAATTGAGTGAACTTTTACATTTACCTGTAGAAGTCACACGGAAAATTCCTGGAACCTTACCCAGAACTGAAATCAAGCCGAAAAGGTTAATTGGTTTTCCACAGGATTTGTAGAAGGAAGACTATGATACATAGTACATCATTAGAAGTATTGGCACCAGCAAGTAGTATTGAACACGTTGAGGCTGCAATTAATGCTGGAGCAGATGCAATATATATTGGAATCAAAGGGTTAAGTGCTCGCCCAGATAATTGGAGTTTTTCGTTGACAGAAGCACAGGAGATAGTCAATCTTGTTCATAGGAGTAATTGTAAGATTTATTTTGCAGTGAATGCAGAAATTGGTGAATATAATACGAAGGATGTACAAGAATTATTGGGGCATTCTACTTGTACTAGCTGCGATGCGCTCATACTTAGCGATTGGGGCGTCATTCGTTTAGCAAGCGACATGAATATGGGGGTACCTTTGCATGCGAGTACTCTTTTAGGTGTTTATAACATACCAACAATTCGTGTTCTAGAAGAAATGGGAGTAACTCGAGTAATCTTTAATACCAATTTGCTGATTCACCAAATGGCCAAATTGTCCCGAAGTGTACCTTCGATGTCATATGAAATAATCTCATATGGCGGACTATGTTTTAACGATAATAGACGGTGTCGCCTTCCCCATTACATTAGTAATGGTAATTATTGCGTGGGATGCAAAGATAATTATAGATATGTAAACGACCAGGGAGAAACTCAAACTTTTTCGATAGGATTTGCTGATATTGATCTCACGCCAATAATTTCTCAATATGTCAGCATCGGTGTTTCATCATTTAAAATTGAAGGCAGAACCCGTAGCGCTGAATATATCTCTCATAGTACGAGTATATTGCGAAAGGCAGTTGATAATTATCTTGCTAGTGAAAAGAAACACATAAGTTATTATTATATTTAACCTTTAACAAATTCGAATCGACTATTTAATGAAGAAAATTCTCGTAGGTTTACAAAAGTGGACACCAAACGAACTAGAACATGTTCTTTCGTACCCCAATGAACAAGTGTCGGGAATTATTCTTGGTGATCCTTTTTGCGAATATCATATGTTTCAACACGGGGATTTTGACTTAATAGAATTTGCCGAAAAGGCTAAAACTGTTGGAAAAGTGGTTGTCTATCAAACACCCGTTTACCTCACGCATCCAATTTTTGATAAAACCTTATCAATAATTCAATATCTGGAGAAAAAGAAAGTTTGTGATTGGATTTTGGCGCAAGATGTTGGATTAATCCACTTATGCAGTAAAAATAAAACAACGATTCCGATTTGTTGGAGTGTCTGGGGATATAACCGGTCCAACTTTATCAGTTATAACTTGGTCAATTTTCTAATGTCAATTGGAATTCAAGGTATTGAGATTAATAATCCTGGTTGGGGAGAACATGTTAGTTGTTTAAATTTACAAGTGTTCCTTAATGGATATGCCCCTACTGTTGTCTCGTTTCGTCAAACATGCTATGTAGAGTCTGTTTATAAGACCCACTGTAACAATGGTGACTTATGTCAAAAATCAATGTTCATCATTCAGGATATTAGGCGTAACCAAACCTTGACTGTAAATGGTTATGTTCTTGAAATGAATATCCCCCCTAAGTTAATTCAATCTGAAACGCCTCCCGATTGGTATACAATTCATTTGCAAACAAGCGATCGATTGGGTGATTTGCTCAAGAAAGTGAGCGAAAATGAACCCTCAAAACCTTGAAAAATATTTGAAGTTGAATTTTGAGGTAGCAACTGGAAAAGATCAGCAAATTTTAAATGATATTGCCAGACTTTGCTTGTCTGAAAATTTTCCAATTATCGATATTGATGTGGCGTTATTCCTTGCTGTTTTGCTTCGCATACAACAATTCAATCAAATCATTGAACTTGGTACTGGTTACGGTTATAGCAGTCTCCTTTTGGCATTATGTTGTCCATCTGCTTCAATTCTTACTATCGAATCAAATATCAACCGAACAAGTATTGCCAACAGATTTTTCAATGAATCTACAGCAAGAAGCCGTATTCAGCTGATAGACGCTGATATTCTAAATGCCTTACCCACTCTGCCTGGCAAGTATGATTTTGCCTTCATCGATGCAGCAAAAGAATCATATATGGACTATTTTTTAGGATTACAAGACCACTTAATTGATAATGTAGTGGTTGTGACTGATGATATTTACCTTACTGATGAAGGTAATGATAGTTTTTCATATGAGAATGGGGACCAGAGAATCAGTACTTCACTTGCGGATTATCGTATCTTCTTACACAATTTGCCAGGTTTCTTGACGACATTTCTTTCAGTGGGGTGCGGTGTTGCTGTTTCAGTACGCAACCCAATTTCGAGGATAAATGGATGACTTGTTACCTTCAGCCATTCCATTTTGGGGCACTATCGAGATATTAAAGCGTTGTAATTCACGTTGCTCCTATTGCAACAATTGGAAAGAAAATGCCAGTCAACGTATTTCAGCAGCTGATTGTCAAGAGCTTTTCCCCCAACTAACTTCTTTAGGGGTACAAAGACTCATTATCACAGGTGGAGAACCACTTTTACACCCTGAACTTGATATGATTCTAAAACTCGCGGTTTCTTCAAAAATTTACACTTCATTAATTACAAATGGATTATTGCTTTCCTCGGCACGATTTGATGCTCTGGTCAAGGCAGGATTACAAGGTATTACATTATCATTAGATACTCTTGACCCTGAAATTTATTATAAGCACCGGGGGGTAAAATTACAAAACCCGTTGAAAAAATTACAACTTATTTCCGAGTACGCTCATCGCTTTAATTTATCGGCATCTGTCAATTGCGTATTAAGTTCATTAAATTCTAAAGGATTAGAGAATCTCATTAATACTGCCAATGATCTAGAGCTTCCAGTGATGATTCAACCCTGTATTACTGATAATCAACCTCAATTACAATATCTTGTTCCTGCTGGTCAAGAGTTACCCAATGTAAAGCGTAATCTTCAAAAAGTAATTGAAATGAAAGAAAATGGATTCCGAATTCTTTCCTCAAGTGAATTTCTGACCAATATTTACGAGTATTGGAGTAAAGGTTGTGTTCAGCCTATTACTAAATGTGAATACGGCTTTATTAACCTCACGATTAATCATTTGGGAGATGTTCTTCCCTGCTGGCGATTACCAGCAATTGGTAATATTCATACAGCATCAGTGGTAGAACTTTGGAATAGCTCTGAAATGCAGAACTGGCGTTTAAGAATGTTAGCGGGAAAGTGCCCGGGATGTTGGCTTTCTTGCAGTTTCGACTGGCAGTCTACACTAAAATCTGAAAAGTATTGTGTTGAACAATGGCGTTCAAATTTGTCAAACCCACAGGTTATCAACACATAATAATAGAATGGAATAATGATGAGTATTACTCGATGGAAACAGATCATTCCTTACCTGGCACGAATCGCTCCATACAGTCATAATTTACCGAATACCTTTCTGGGTTTGTATGATATTCTAGCCTTGCCAGATCGTCTTGATTATCTGCCAGAACAAGTAAAGTTAGAGACGACAACCCGTTGCAACTTAGCATGTCAATTCTGTGGACGAACCTGGGCAGCCACCTGGGCTCGCGGACAAAATCAAATCCCCGATAAGAAAGAGGATAAACGAAGTCTTCTTAACGCAACTCGACATGCTGGAAAAAATTTAGAATTTTCAACCTTCAAAAATTTAATAGATCAATTTCCATACCTCAGCAAAATGGATGTTCAAGGCATGGGTGAACCGCTGATAAATCCTGATTTTATTCCTATGCTTGAATTTGCTTCAAGTCGAAATATTACGACCCAATTCTTCACCAATGCAACTCTCCTCTCTCGTGAGATGAGCAATGCCTTAATGCAGCAGCGAATTAGCGAAATTTCAATTTCCTTGGATGGGGCGACAGCTCAAACTTACGAATTTATTCGTTTTGGAGCGAATTATTTCCAAGTAGTAGATAACATCAGTGAATTAGTAGAAGCACGCAAAATTGCCAGGAAGAAAAAACCAATTATCCGTCTGTCAGCAGTTATTACTAGCCAAAATGTTGAAGAATTACCAAATTTAATTCGATTAGGACACGAATTAGGGGTTGATCAGATTGTTGCAACGCAATTTAAATGTATATCAACATCTCTAGATAGTTGGATTCCTGATCAGGAAACATTAATTCGCATAATTGACGAAAGTCGACATACTGCGGCAGAATATAAGCTACCATTGGCAATTGAATTTGCTATCCAAAGTAAAGAACGAGTTAACGCTGTAAGCCAGAGTATCTCGCGTTGTTTATACCCTTGGTTCTCCTTAAACATTACGATTGACGGAAACCTGACCCCATGTTCTTATCTGCCCCTCGCTGAAGGGTGGGGCTTGGGGAATGTATTTCAAACACCTTTTGCGGATATTTGGAATTCAGAAACTTATCAAAAACTGCGAAGAAATATGCGAAATGGTAATCTTCAGCAAACCTTTTGCCAAGCTTGCATTGATAAAGTTTGAGAAAATTTGATTTTGTGCTGTATAAACAATGTAATATACTGATGGGCAATTGGTTTGATTTTCATCATAGGTTGATGTTGATACCACAAATTACTTGATACTAGGATTCCGAAAGGGGTATATAGGATGAACCTGGATTTTTGGAGCATAATTGCACAGATATCAGCAACTTTACTCGGCTTAGTTTTTGCCGGCCAAGTTTTCTACCTTACGAATATTAATGACGCCATGGAGGTCCAAAAGATCCAGGATTTTGGCTTTCAAGATATTTCCTCTCAAGCAATGGTTATATGTATATTAACCAACATAATCTTATTTCTGTATCCACTATTAGTTGCAGTTTGCCTAATTACTACAACGGGAAGACAAGTATTGATATTTTGGGAAGTCTTTTGGGTATTAGTAATAATATTTATTATTGTTTTAGAATTAGTCATTAATAAAAAATCAAAGGATATTTTCACAAATAAGAACTTAAAAGATAAGAAGAATCCAAAATTTGAACTTGTAGTAAATAGAGTAAAGTTGGGACAAGTTTTTGTTTGTATAGGTGTGGTATTGTTAGTCGGTTTATTGGTACCTTATAAAGTTTTTTCAATTCAGGTCTTTGAAATTCTTCTCCAGTTTGCTGTTATTACTATGATCATCATTGGATTAGGGTTAATTGTTTTTGATCTTATTGCTTTCGAAAAGCAAAATATACTTTTTAAGAGTACTGGAAAAACCTTAAAAATTATTGAAAGAATGAATCAAGAATTAAACTTAAGAAGGCAGCAACTTGATAGTTTATACATAGACTACTCAAATATCTTGCGATCTGATGAATATGCAGAATGGGAAGAAGAACGATTTAAAGAAATCAAAGATACGTTATCACATGCATTTCAGAAAAATGCAGTCGAAATGATCGACAACGAAAAAGTGGAAAGGAAGATATTTTTAGAAAATTGCCGTAACTCAATTGAAAAAATTCCACCCGGGAAGAATCCCAAGTTTATTGCTGATTTTATTGCTGAAACAAATAGAAATGGTTTTTCCATCTATTCATTGAATCAAATATTCAAGTTTCAGGAAGAACTTGATAATATAACAATGGAATTAAATAATTTTACTACTACCCTTAAAGGCCGACTTTCATATCTTCGGGAAAATGGAGTCATTGATAAATCTGGTGTTAAATCAAGAATGAGTTAATGTTTGAGGTGCCAGAGAATTGGTGCAACAGATGAGGAGAAAAAAATTATAAGTGAGCGAATAAAGTATGAAATCATAACATATAACAAATATGAAGTAACCAGTAGATTCCTCGTATCAAAAAAGTCAATAGCAGTGGTCGTTGTTGAATTGGGAAGGCATCGGACAACAATCATCCGCAAAACCTAACAAATATGAGAGAACAGCGAATATCGAATCTCTCCAGCAAGAAGAAAAGCAGAGGCAATAACCGGATCTAGAAAAGATGTGGAACACAATTAAGAGTGAGTATCTGTGCATATATGTTTACAAGGTTTGATTCTGCAAAGGTCGCTACGAACAATGCCCAAAAAGCCAAAAGTTGTGTATTCATTGGATTTATGAATGCGATTGTCACATAAAGCGATTTACCAATATATCTGTGTGTTACCTCGTGGAGAACTTAAGCGGACCCTTGTCAAGCGCTTCTTCAGGATTGCGCCAACAGGCACAAGCAAAAAGCTAGTAAATCAACCAAAACACATGGACAGATAGCAGACATGTTAACTTTATTGTGAAATGTCCTGCTTAGGTTGAAGATCGAACTTTACCAGGCTGCTGGAGAAGTTTGAAGAAATATGCGAAATGGTTATCTTCAACTAACTTTTTACCAAACCTGTATTGAAAAGGATAGTGGAGGTTAATTTGATCATCGACTTGCATAATCATACAATAGAGGGATCACCTGATAGCAAATTGAAGTCATCTGATTTGTTTCAATTCGCCCGTTCAATTCACATCGATGGAATTGGGGTAACAGAGCATGGCTCATTTGGAAGCGCCAGTGTTGTTCAGGAAGAAAGCAAGATAAGCGGGGTCTTGGCCTTTCAGGGAATTGAATACTCGACCGAATTCGCCCACCTCCTTGTCTATGGCCCGTCAGTAAACCTCTTGTTTCCTGCTGTTGACGATCAAATTATTGACACTGGGTTTCTACTTAATATTGCGAATAGTCAAAGTCAGCTATCCATCTCAGCATTGAAAAATGCAATTGCTGAAATAATTCAACCCGAGATTCCCCAAACTGCAGAAAATATTCTATTCCATGGTCACTCAAAAGATTGCTGTATCATTTTCGCGCACCCATTTTCCTTTATCGGAGAAAAATTAGGTTTTAACTATCTATTAAAGTCATGGGTAATGGAAGGTAGGGGTAACATACATATGCCTGCTTTTTTAAAGTACGTTTCCGACCGGAATCCGGAACTAATAAGAATAGCCGAATCTTCAGACGCTTTTGAAACAATCAATGGCTGTGCGTCACCTGTTGAAAATCTATTATCTCGACTCTTAGCAATAGAGCTGGGCAAACCTCAAACTGGTGGTAGTGATGCACATTTCATTGAAATGGCTGGACGTTGTGTCACAGTTTTTGAAAAAAATATTTCTGATTCAAAAGATCTTGTTAATGAGATTAAAGCCGGTAGAGTATCTCCAAAAGAATATTTGAATGAAAATAACATCTTGAGTTATTACAGCGACTATTTTACTTACAAAGCAAAAGATTTGCGCCTTCCGCAACGAACTTGAGTAACTTGGGTATGAATTTGTCATTTTATTCAAAAAAGTAGAGTAATTAGTACCCTGGTTCTGAGAAATTTGAATTACCTGAGCTTTTGAAGGATGAAATGCGAATTATTCAAAAAGACCGCGAAAATAAATATTCAAAAAATCTCGCTTTTAAGAAGAACTAAATTGAAGAAACCACAGACTTTTCTAGATCAAATCGATATTCTTCGTAAAGAAAAATTTACCAATCCCAATTCTTTGGTTTTACCAAATTCGGAAATCAAACCAGGCATTCTATCTTCCCCTCCAAAATATGCACACCTAAATGTGACAAATAGGTGCAACTCAAACTGCACATACTGTATTCATGCAGCCAATAGAAAACCTATTCTTTCACAAAATGATGCAA
This sequence comes from Bacillota bacterium, assembly GCA_029559915.1. GTDB lineage: Bacteria > Bacillota_I > Bacilli_A > Izemoplasmatales > Hujiaoplasmataceae > UBA2289. The sequence goes on along the minus strand of JAKPZU010000061.1, from coordinate 9,983 downwards.
ACACGGAAAAAATGAAGAGTGTACTTCAGCAAATTGTCGATCTGGGGATAGAATCAGTTAATTTTAGCGGTGGAGAGCCATTACTCAGGCCTGATATTTTTGAATTGATTCATTTTTCTGAGCAGATAGGATTAGTGAGCATTCTACTATCCAACGGCTTATTGTTACCAAAATATTGGCAAGAGTTAGGAAAAACCGGGAACCATTATTTGATTCTTTCTATTGATACACTCGACCCAGAATTGTTTAAGAAACAACGGGGCGTCTCTTTCAAAGCAGAATGGAAAGGATTTGAATCCGCATTGAAATTGCGCGATCGTTTTCCGGATTATGTGATTAATATTACTGCGACGGTGACAAAAAGCAATTTAGAGGAGCTCCCTAATCTGGTTGAGAGATTTTCATCCTATGGGGTTGGTATTGAATTTAGTCCACTTCATGATTTGGGTGCCGAATTAAAAGAGAGTAATGTTCCTCTTGATATTGTCTTGGTTCAAAAGAAAATCTCAGAACTCATTGAAATGCGTGCTTCAGGTTATTTAATATTAAACTCGGATGAATATTTGCTGCATTTCCCAAAATTTTTTCATAACCCATCTCAACTTCCTGAATCATACATTTGCAGGTGTGCAAATCAATGTTTGTATATAGATGCGACATTAAATATTAAACCTTGTTGGAGCCAGACTTTTCCAATTGTAGGAAATCTTGAAAACGAAAGTCTTCAAGAGATTTGGTTCTCTCCATATTTTGAGGAACAACGAAAACGAGTGAATCAATTAGACTGTGATCGCTGTTGGCTTTTATGTACCGCTGAACCAAGTTTACGCTGAAATAGATCATCTTTACAAATAATTTGACTGAAAAGAGATTGAAATATCATGTGCGGTATTTATGGCATTCTGAGTACTGAAATGGATTTACTAAATCAGCCAAGCAATCTTGAATTGATTTCAAAAAGTTTGATTCATCGTGGCCCTGATCAAAATGGATTTGTGGTTTTTCCGGAACTATCAATGGGAACACGTCGATTAGCAATTATTTCTGCAAACAGTAACGAACAACCGGTTCATAATGAAGATAGTCAAGTATGGGCGGTTATGAACGGAGAAATTTATAATTATAAGGAACTACGCACAGATTTATCAAAACGGCATCAGCTTGCTCAAGAAGGAGACGTCGAAGTTGTTGTTCATTTGTATGAGGAGTTGGGGGAATGTTTTGCGGCTTCATTGGAAGGAATGTTCGCTATTGCATTATGGGATAACCGTAAGAAAAAGTTGATTTTAGCGCGCGATCGAATCGGAGAAAAACCTCTTTACACATGGCAGGACGGAAAAAATTTCATTTTTGCTTCTGAATTGCAAAGCATTTTAAAAATCCCCCATATTCATGCTGATCTTGATATTGACTCAATGATCCATTTTATTAATTATGGCTATGTACCTGGTCCATCAACTATTATTAAGAACATGAGTAAATTGCAACCCGCATATTTTCGGGTGATTGATAGTTCATTGATAAGTTATTCAAAGCCGTATTGGAAAATTCCAGAACCACTCTCTGACTCTGGTCTTAACGAAAAGGGCTGGGTAGACTTGTTGGATAACTCATTAAGAACAGCGTGCCTTCGTCAATACCAAGCGGCTGACCAATCCCCCGCTGTTTTTCTTAGCGGAGGTTTGGATTCCTCTCTGGTAACTGCATACCTTTCCGAAAGTGGTTATCAATTAAATGCCTTTACTATTAGTTACCCGGATGATTCAAACACGGCTGATTCTTTTTATGCAACTCAGCTAGCTAATTATTTTGGGATTCACCAAACTCAAGTCATGTTGACCGATCAGCATTTTGTTGATAAATTTTCTGAAATGATTTCATATATTGATGAGCCATGTGCTGATCCCTCTTCATTGCCAATCTACTTATTATCTTCAGTTGTATCCAAGGATACTCGGACTGTTCTCACTGGGGGAGGCGCTGACGAATTATTCGCCGGATATCCAGAACATCTACTCGCAGCAGACGATTATCGCCATAGTCTTCATCCGGATTTTGTATTAAACCCTCTATTTTTTCAAACTTCTCTTTTATCAAAGTCGTTGACTCGTAATTTATATACTCCGCAAATTCAAGCTCTCTTCAATGTGGATGCACATCCAGCTTGGTCCCCAGTCTGGTCAGAAGTTCCTCCCTTAGGTGTAGACCCATTATGGTATATTTTATCAACAGATCTTACTGCTCGTCTTCCTGACCTTAGGTTATCGTTTGGTGATCGGATGACAATGGCACATTCAATCGAAGCGCGTTCACCTTTTCTGGATGTCAAAGTTGTAGAAACGGCAATGCGTATGCCATCACATCTAAAAGTAGACGCAAACGGCGGAAAACGTCCATTGCGTCTTCTAGCAAAACAGCATCTACCTCAAGCACTGATTTCTCGCCCAAAAAGTGGGCTTCGAAACCCTATGTTCGATAAAAATTTCGAAAGAGTTATTCCAAAAATTTGGGATAGTCTGAAGAATAACCTTCCCGATGAATTCCTTGGCTTGTTTGCTCCCGGAATAATCGAACAAGTTCAAATTAATGCACTAGAAAACACTCTCTGGCAGCCACTGCAATTATTTTGGAGAATGATCATTCTTGCTGCCTGGCTGAATAAAGTATTATGCAATTAAGAAGAGAAGGATTAATCAAAATGGTTTCAATACCGATTAAGAAGATAAACAACAAACTCCTTGACTACTCTTATCGACGTCAACGAGTTTTTTCTTTGGGAATGCCCAAGCAGCTTTTTATTGAACCGACGAATTATTGCAATGCTGCATGCCCGCTTTGTCCGGTTGGAGCTCATGAGCTGAAACGAAATTATGGGCAGATGAAAATTGAATCATTTGATAACATTCTTCAAAAATTTGGCTGTTTTCTTGAGGAAATCTATTTTTGGAATTATGGTGAACCTTTCTTGAATCCTGAAATATTTGATATGGTTAAAAAAGCTCATCAGATGAGTATCAAAACGACAATCAGTACTAATGGAACTGGTCTGTATAAAAATGAAAACATTCACAAGATCCTATCCAGCGGGCTAGATCTATTTATCGTTAGTTTGGACGGTGCAACAGCGGAGGTATTTAATAAATATCGGGTTGGGGTGGATTTTGAACAGGTGATCAACGGATTAAATACTTTGGTTCAAGAGAAAAAGAAATTGCATGTTCTTACTCCTGAGATCGAAATTCAATTCCTGGTAATGAAGCATAATTACTCACAAATTTCAATAGTAAAACAGCTTGCAAACGAGTTAGGCGTTAAATTAACATTTAAAAGCGTAAATATTGAATTCTTAGGGAGAGATCTGAAAATAGGAGAAACTTATCTTCCGGAAGATGACAAATACAACCGTTACATCCGAAGTTCAGAGAATTATCTTCCACGTTTCTCCAGAGAGAAATTATGTTACCAGTTATGGCATTCTCTTGTGATCAATTGGGACGGCAGTGTTGTTCCTTGTTGTAAAGATTATGATAATATTTGTTTACTAGGGAACATTCTATCAGAAGGACCAAGATCTATTTGGAACGGAAAAACAATGCGATCTTTGAGAAAAGTTTTCCTCAAAACACCAGACCTAATTCCTTTATGCGCTGATTGTTTTTTAACTGACTTTTCGAATATTAAAGTTTTGAATAATTGACTAGAAATTTAACCTCTGAAACCAGGTAAATTTATGGAAAAGAAAAACTATTCAATTTTAGAAAAAATTGACCAATTAGGGCTGGTTCTTTTTGGTGAATCAAATAAAGACATCTTGCATTCGGTTGGTCCGACTTATCAAACACAAGTAAAAAACGCATTTGATATTGATCGCCCCTCCATCGGTCCCAAATATGCATTGATGAAGGTTACTAATCGATGCAACTCTGGATGCATCTACTGTAATCATAGCATTTACTCTACGACACCTGTCTCACAAAATGAGCCTTCAACACAAGAGATCAAACATACGATTGATGAAGTGGCAAATATTGGCGCTTTATCTATTAATTTAACCGGTGGTGAACCGCTATTACGTCAAGATTTACCGGAGATTGTTCAATATATCTATGAAAAAAACTTGGTCTCTATCTTATTAACTAACGGATTGATTTTGGAAAAGCGCTGGTCGGAGTTTATTCCCAAGCATCTTGATTGTATGTTACTGACGCTCGATTCATTTGATCCAAAACTCTATTCTATACAACGGGGAGCGGATTTTTCTCATGCGTGGGCTGGGTTTGAAAGTAGTTTAAAACTGCGAGATTCATCACCATCGACTTCAGTTTTTGTTACTGTCACTGTGACACGATCCAATCTTCTTGAACTACCAAAGATCGTTGAAAAACTATCAGAGTATGACGTACCAGTCTGGTTCAGCCCATATCACCACTATAACATCAATGAGGTAGATGAAAATACACCTAGTGATAGTAAAGAAATTGAAGAAGTGATCAACACTCTTCTTGCTATGCAAGAAAATGGCTATCCGATTGCCAATTCTCAAACTTACTTGAAGCAATTTGGTCCATTTTTCTTAAAATCAGCACAACTTCCAGATTGGTATCGTTGTTATGCGGGTTATATTGGAGTCTATATCGACGCTGAACTAAACGTTCGGCCTTGCTGGAGTTGGTCACTCCCAGTAGTTGGCAACTTACGGAAACAAGATTTGGATTCTATTTGGAACTCAGAGCTTTTCTACCAGCAGCGAAAACGCATTAAAAATTTGGATTGTTCGCGCTGTTGGTTGCTATGTACAGCTGAACCAAGCATTCGCTTTCTAGTATGGGGTAAAAACCAATCCTGATGGGAATAATTTCGAAAGGTTTGCACATTGTTCGCTGGAACGAGTGGTACGATTCCAAGTTGCCATTAGTTGCTGCATGCGCATATTATTTATCATTGCTTCATCCAGCACCATGGATTACTTCTTTCAAAAAGGTTTTAATTTCTCTGCTTTTTTATGCTTTTTTCATATCATTCGGATATCTTATTAATGATTATTGTGATCGAGATTTAGACCAAAAGGCAGGTAAAGTACGCGAAATCCACTCTTTATCTAATCGGGTCGTACTTATTTTACTGGTTCTATTATTTGCCTTCGGTTGGATTATCCTCATTCCTTTTTGGAATCTTGGTTTCCCATTGTTTATCATGGTTTTTATTTCTTATCTCATTAGCATTTTTTATTCTTTACCGCCGGTACGCCTAAAAGAACGGGGATTCTTGGGATTGCTCGGTGCATCTATAGCGCAACGTTTTTTACCAATACTGGTGATGGGATTAATTTGGCAGGATTTGCATATCGAAATAATCATTTGGGCATTAATTGGTTTTCTTGTTGGCATGCGATATATCTTGATTCATCAATATGAAGATTTGGCTGCTGATAAAACAACCGGGGTTCAGACCTTTGCTTCTCGACGATTAACCTTCATTCCTATTCTCATGCGTATTATCTTTATCTGCGAGCTTATTGCCTTATTTGGAATTATTTATTTAGTTTCAAAACGAGACATTCTTTTTATCTGGATCATTGGATTCGTTGCCTTATATCTTGTGGGATATTTTTCCCTATATCGAAAATATATTGGCAGACCTGGGTTGTTATCGTTCGTTTATGTGCCACTTGAGGATATTTACTCGATTTTCCTTCCAATTAGCTTATTGGTCCTGCTAATAAAAATAAATCCCTTATGGGCTCTCTTACTTCCCATTGAAGTGATTTGGAAATATAATTGCATTTGTCAATATATGGCCTTACCTGCCCGTTGGCTGTTCAGTAAATTTACTCTTTCAAGATAGAACGTATCCGCAATTCTGGAGGTTAATTTGGAATTAATTAATTTTTCAGTTGTTATCCCAACATTTGGAAGAGAAAAATTAGTTTATCGACTACTCGAATCTTTACAGAGCGCTCGGAAAAATTATCAAGGAGAAGTAGAAATACTGGTTATTGATAGTAGTAATGATTCTGCTAGTAAAGATATTGCATCATCTTGTCAAGAATTTGATTCACGATTTTTCAAAGGGGAACAAAGTGTCCGTTGGAAACGAAATTTTGGAGTATCACAGGCTCGATTCCCTATCATTTTTTTTATCGACTCAGATTGCCGTGTAGATAATAATATCTTCCAAGAACATGCAAGTATCTATCAAGAAAAAAGTAAATACCCGAAATTGGGTGGCGTTTTTGGAGTTACCCACTTTGAAGGAGATCGTTCTTTCCTTTGGAAGATTATCGAACAAACTTCATTCTTGGATGTTTTTTCTTTTGCAGAACATTATCCTTATGTAGAATGGGCAATTGGTAATAATATTTCTTACTATAAACAAGTTTTTGAACAAGTTGGTTGCTTCGATGAGAGTTTTCCATTTCGTTTGGGGGGAGATGATCTTGAGTTAGGCTTACGTATCTCTAAAGCTGGATATTTAATAAAAACCAATCCCAAGGCAATTACTTTTCACAGTCGAGTGACTTGGAATAGTTGGAAATCCCTCTTGGAGCGCGCATCACGTTGGGGAAGGATGGAATATTTTGTTTGCAAGAAACACTCTTTTCTGCTCCGACGCGACTTACCACGACAAGAACCCCTCTTTCTTTTGTTATTACTATTTTCAATTATTATTGCCCTAATATTACAAAACGCTTTTCTCGTGTTATTACCTTTCGCATGGGCAATTCTTGCGTATTTACTTCGTTTCGGGTTTGATTTTATTGCAGGAGATCGAAAAAATTTCATCTTTAATGTCTTTGCACAAATTCCTTCAATAACCTATCAAGTTAATTGTATGACTGAATTCATTCGACATGGTAGATGGGATATTTTATATAAGCACATGATTTTTTCAAATTATCAAATGATGGGGGAATGGCCAAGAGAAGTACGTCGATTGTGGGCATCTTTTCTAAGCCTTGTTTTGGTCTTTTTCCTCGGGAAAATTATTATTTAGGGTAGAAAGCGACTAATCATGGAGAATATAGATACCAAAGCTGAAGATATTTCAGTCATAATCACAACACGCGGACGTATTAATTTGGTGGATAAGTTATTAGAAAGTTTAGTTGAGGCAGGTAAAAAGTTCCCTGCGAAATATGAGACGTTTATTATAGATGATAGTAACCCAGAAGATGCCGAAGCGTTAAAAATTGTTTGCCAAAAATACCAGGCCACTTATGTTGCTGGTCCTGCCAAAGTAACCCAAAAACGCAACTTGGGAGGAAACTTATCCCATAATCCAATTTTACTTTTTCTGGATTCTGATTGTCAGGCAACACCTGATTTATTTGTCGAACATGAAAAGTGTTTTCACACTAAAGAGATCGGTGCAGTTCTGGGATTACTAAAATTTGTTGGACCCGATACATGGATTTGGAAAGGAATTGAGTTAACTCCCTATGTAATGCCATTCGATTTCCCGCTATATATGAAATATGCACCTTGGGGTCCAACTGCAAATTTTTCTGTACGAAGGGAATCGTTTTTACGCATCAATGGTTTTGATGAAACTTTCCCACAAAAACCAGGAGGAGAAGATGTAGACCTGGGTTTACGTCTGACAAAAACGAAACAATTAATCTTTTGTAATTCTTCTGCTATAGTCTATCATAGCAAAGACACGTGGGTTCCAATTCGCCAAATTGTCTCTCGATTTTTTCAATGGGGAGCGGCGGAATGTTATCTCATGGATAAGCATCCAGAGAATATTGTTAATACTTTGCCACGCTTTACCCTTGTCGCAGCAATTTCTTTCCTCGCTACAATATTCTTTACCGCATTAACACGAAATTATTTCTCCTTGCTTATCTTTCCTGTTTGGATTCTTGTACAGTTGAATTTTCAAACCCTATTCCAAATACTCTGGGCTAAACGACCGATTCAACGGTTTTTTCATCAGTTATTCGCATTGGTTATAACGATTATTAACGAAATGGGTTTAGTGAAGGAAATCTTTCGGCAAAAGAAATTCCGATTCTGGGTTCAACAGATGATTTATACACCTGGACAAATGGAAGGTGAATGGTATTACGGCGGAAGTAAGATTTGGTCAACATTCCTTAGCTTTATTGTTGTGTTTGGTCTGGCACTATGCATAACTAACTAGCAAATTATTTAAACAAGGAAAAAATGAGCACTTATTCTGTAATTATTCCAACCCTTAATGAAGAGCGAGTAATCCAACGATGCCTTGATGAAATTCATTCAGGGTCAGAATTACCTGATGAAATTATTGTTGTCGATGGAAATTCTGTTGATCGTACTCGAGAAATTGCACGAAAGGCTGGAGTGCAAGTATTTCTCAATTCTCAAGTGAATGCAGCTAGTGGTAGAAATATTGGATTGATGAATTCACATGGCGAGGTAATCGTTTTTACTGATGCCGATTGTGTACCCGATAAAAATTGGTTCGCTGAAATAAAAAAAACTTTCGAAAATGATTCATCGATAGATGGAATTGGAGGCCCTTTGGTAGCACTTCCTCCACTTAATAAAGTTGAATCTTTCTGGGGAAAAACTTTCTTAAACGAAATTATGCCATCTCCAAAAGTTCCTACAAAAATTAGTGGGCGTGTAATGAGCGGGGCATTTGTTACAGCGAATTGTGCTTATCGGAGAAAAATTCTTTTAGAGGTAAATGGCTTTAATGAATGGTTTGGAAATCAAGCTGAAGATATTGATCTTTTCTGGCGCATAATTGATCATAAAGCGAATCTTTTTTTTATCCCCACGATAATCGTGTATCATTCATTTCCTGATACAGTCAGAGGAATGATGAAAAAAAATTATCGTAATGGAATGTCCAGCTCCCGACTTCAAAAGATATATGGGTCAAGGGTAAATTTTGATGGAAATATATATAAAGTATTGGTAAGAAATATTGGTAAGCTAATAAGGTTTAATCTTGATGGTTACTATGGTTGCCTTCAAACGCTTTCCCATTTAGCAGGGAAGGTCGTTGGGAGTATAAAATTTGGAGTAATCAATTTATAATAATTAATCTAAAATTCATGACTTTTACAAGAAGTTTCCTCACAATTCTTGTTTCGCCGTGTGGGTTTGTTTTTTGAGCGAATGTATAGAACCTGATTTACTACCATTTAACGTAATTTCCGTGCATTGAGATCAAAATCGATTGTTTGAGGGCACTAAAAGCTGTCCTAGATACGGTAGAATTGAGGTATAGCGTTCATCCGGAAAGTTAAAACTTTCAGTGGGGGCAACTACATTTCAAATCGCTTCAAGATTGATGGACACATTTTTAAAGTTATCTATGGTGGAAGTGCTCACAATAAAGTAGAGCTGGATATCCTGGTCACAAAAGCACACAAAAGATTGTTCACTGACCAACTGGAGTTATTGCCGTAGACCGATCCGATGCAAATTAAGGCCAAGCGGACTTTATTATGATATTTTACGGAATTTCCTTTAGGAACAATTAACAAAATTGGGGTTTACTCAACCAATTGATACTGTCTTTTAGACCCTGTGATTTGCTTGGATTATAGAATTCACATCGAAGTTGGGTAGCCGGCGAGAATTGGATGGTCTGGGTGTGAATCCTTTTGATCGTAACCAGCTTTACCACTGTTTGGGCAAAGCCTCAAGACTGGATTGTCGTAAGACAATCAGCCAGGTATGTTTTGAATATGAAGAGACAGACTTTGCTTGGTGTTAGCCCAAAGTTAAAACATCAAGAAAAACTACTTGACGAACCCACGTAAAACAGATACTATACGAATATCGATTAGCTACCGCAGCGTGCCCGGCAAGTGTGGACCAGAGTTCGTCAGGTCGGCTGATTTGCAGAGCCCGCCGCACAAATGGCACGGATTCAGGATTTTGACTCATAACCCGGAGGTCGTGCGTTCGAATCGCACCCCCGCTACTATTTCCGAGACGACCAGAAATGGTCGTTTTTGGTTTAAACATGCGTTGATTCCT
>JAKPZU010000303.1 GCA_029559915.1 Bacillota bacterium | reverse complement strand
AAGAGAATGTTTTAAAAAATAGACAATTCACTGATCCGATTATGTCCAAATTAATAAAACACATCGGACCAATTGATTTAAAACCTCGAAGACTTCCCCCGTTCCAATCTATAATTCACGCCATCATTCATCAACAATTGAGTGGTCAGGTAGCAAAAGTTATTTACAATCGATTTATCAAGCTTTCAGTAAATGGGAGATTTCCAACTCCCGCAGAAATCATTAATATGGACTCAGAAATATTGAGAGGTGCCGGATTATCAAAAGCAAAAACAATATACGTCAAATTAGTAGCGGAAATGACGTTAAATGGTGCAATTCCATCTCTTAAACAATGTGATAAACTAACTGATAATGAAATTAAGGAACGTCTTATAAAAATAAAAGGTGTAGGTCCATGGACGGTTGAGATGTTTCTCATTTTTAATCTTGGTCGCCTAGATGTTTTACCAGTTCATGATCTTGGTGTCAGAAAAGGATTTCAAATAGCTTACAAAAAGCGTAAATTACCAACACCTGAGCAACTAGAACGTTACGGAAGAAAATGGAAATCATACCGTACAATAGCCACACTTTATTTGTGGGGTGCCGCCAATTTTAAAGAATTGAACGAATGGTGACAAAAGAGGTATAAAAACGGGACTGATTATGGCGAAACTGAAGTATCCCAGGAGACGAAGTATAACCAGGTATATATAATCTTGCAAAAAGGAGTGATACGTATGTCACGCCAACATAATAATTGCCAACAATTGCTACTTCCGATACATCCACGGGCTTTGGCAGACAAGTTTGGTCTGAACTGGTGGACCGTAAAAAAGCTATATGATGATCAATGGCTGAGTTTTGACCCTGAAGTGAATATAATAGATGATAGCTGTAAAGAAGCTGAGTTTACATTTCTCTGCACATTAGTAACAGCCGGTTGTGATCCGCAAATGTTAAAACGATTATTAAGCACCTTGGAACGTCCTTATTGTTATAACTTGTCTGAGATGCATTATGACTGGGT
>JAKPZU010000056.1 GCA_029559915.1 Bacillota bacterium | reverse complement strand
AAGCCGCAAGGGAAAATAACGCATTCCTCTGGTTATACTTTGGCTTAATTACAACAATAGGACTTCAACTTATAAAATAATTATGCAGTGAACTCTCAAAGTTCAAATCTACACTACATATTATACGAGGAGAAAAATAATGAAAAAGATGATATTAATTGCTTTTATCTCGCTTTTCTTGGTCGGATGCAATTTTCAGGGCGCAACAACAACATTGCCGGTTACAACCATTGACACCACCAACTATCTGGAAATCTTGACAGTTGAAGATTTAAAAAACATGGAGATGAATAAATCTTATATCTTGATGGCCGATTTAGATTTACAAGGTGAAAATTGGGTGCCAATTGGCACTTTCAAAGATCCATATTTAGGTAATTTTGATGGCAATGGCCATATCATTAGCAATCTTTCAATCAGCGATGATAACCAGTATAATGGTCTTTTTGGTTATACAAAAGGTGAAGTTAGGAATCTAGAGATTAAAGATTTCAATATTGATTATGATGCTAAACTTCTGAGTTATGCCGGTGGATTAGCTGGTAGAATTTCTGGGAACGTTGATAATGTTTCAGTGACAGGCAATATTACGGTAGAAAATAGCAGAGGTAACACCTATGTCGGCCTATTGGTAGGGATGGCGGAAAAAAGTGATGATTCGCTCTTGATTCAAGACTTTATTCCGGTGATTCTAAACAACAATATCGCCACTGGTAGTATAGAGGTTACTGGGGAAAAAATGGTTTTTGCTGGTGGTTTAATAGGCAAAAGTTATAATTCCAGAATCTATGATAACCAAGCTTCAGCAACCATAAACGTTAAGGCTATTGCTGGACTTTCAGCTGTTGGCGGGCTAGTCGGCCATAACTATAGTGGTTTGGCAACTGGTTATGATACTGAGAGAATTGCTTTGAATATTGCAATCTACAAAAATATAGTCGAAACAACAATAATAGCTGAAACCGGACTCAATCAGGCCTATGTCGGCGGCTTGTTGGGCTATGATTATCTCGGTTATCTGTATGATAATTTTTCTTCTGCCAGCATCAGTTTAAACGGATCCAAAAATAATGCAGGATTGATGATTGGTGAAGATTGGCGCGGAAGAATTGAAACTTCTGTCGCTATCGGTGACATCAGCCTCGTGACAGTTGAGGACGCAACCGATAATATCGATACGTTAATTGGTTTATCATATAATCCTGATTTGATTGAATCATGTTTTTGGCATAGTGAAAACAGTGGATTTACGGTTGATTTGGATAATGTCACTATGAGCGATTTAAACTACCTTCCTTGGTATGAAACCCATCTTAATGACTGGGATCAGGATTTCATCGCTATGGTTATCGCGCTTTTGGAATAAAAACTTTTCTCTAAGGAGGTAGCATTATGAAGAGTCTGGATAAAATTAAAGTCAACCTTGTCACTCACGAGGTTTTTAAAAATACGACCGCTCTTTATTATGAAATGGGAAAAACACCGGTATATGAAGCTGTTTTTCAGAAAAACATCGATTATATCAAAAATCAAGTCGCAAATCAAAATGCTGAATATTTCTTTAAAATCTTTTTTGTTGCAGATTTTCCCATCAGAGAAAATCGTTACCGGACATTACTTTTGGATTCATCCGTAGCTAACAATAAATCAGAACAGTTGTATAAGAATTTAATTGAAATTTTTCATAAAATTCATGTTGAAAACGTGGAACCGTTCAATTTGCATCTAGGCGAAATCCATGACTTATTCATTCTGTTGTTCAACGGCGTTTTGAGCAAGGAACAACTGAAATATCGCCGGTTCGGCAAGAAAAAAGGAATGTTTCTCTCAGAATCACAATCGATGAGAGAAGAATTGGAAAAATATCTTGATGAATTGGCTTCCATAAGCAAAGAAAGAAGTATCGAACCAATCTTTTTGAACCTCAATTTCATGGTTGATTTCATCAATATGGAAGTTTTCGATATGCCATATAACCATAGTTTGGGTGTTTTGATTTTCTATACCCTAATGTTAGAGAATCATTTCAAAGCTGCAAACTATTTATCATTTTTTCAAAGATTAAACCTCTATAAAGTTGATTATCAAGAAATTTTCAATCGCATTGAAGTTCAAAGCAAACAAGGCATTCCTGATTTGATGCCGTTGATGAATTTTTTCATCAATATCTTCAATAGTTTTTACATGGAGTTGAAAGAAGTTTCTCGCGATTATCAATATGATGAGGATTTGTCCATAAACAAAACCGATTATGTCGAAAACACGATAATCAAATTGGGAGATGTTTTCTCGAAGGAAGACATCAGGGAACGTCATCCTTCTATTTCCGATTCGACAATCAATCGAACCCTAAAACGTTTGGCTGATGAAAACATTATTAGAGCCGTAGGCGTTGGCAGAAGTGCAAAATGGGTGAAGATAGCCAAGAAGGAAACCAAACACAAATTTGAAGGGCAGATTAAACTTGATTTGGATAAATAAATTCAAATTTGTCATGTCATTCATTCACTATAAAAGAACTGGAGTTGTTTTATTTGATCAAAAGCAAATACATCTGGAAAAACCAATCAACCGGTATTATCCCTGATGAACACGTTTTTAGAACCTTATTGAAAAATCGCAATATCAATGATTATGAGTCTTTTTTCTCAATGGGAAAAGAAAAACTCCACAATCCTTTCTTGATGAAGGATATGCAAAAAGCGGTTGACAGGATAAAGAACGCAATTGCCAATCATGAAAAAATCATGATTTTTGGTGATTATGACTGTGACGGAATATCCGCAATCGCCGTTTTATATCGCACTTTGATAAAAGCCGGAGCGATTGTGATATATGATCTGCCTGATCGCTTTAATGAAGGTTATGGTCTAAACGAAAGAGCAGTCAAGGAAATCATCAAAAAAGAAGTTAAACTGGTTATCACCGTCGATAACGGCATCACTTGCAGCAAGGAAGTGGAGTTATTAAAAGCCGCAAATATCGATATTATCATTACTGATCATCATGAACCGGGAGATGTAATTCCCGATGCATACGCCATCATTCACCCAAAACTAAGTCCGGAATATCCTTTTAAAGAAATTGCTGGCGTAATGGTAGCATACAAGCTTGCTTCAGCGCTTGCGGATGATGACTTGGAGGATTTATATGATTTGGTAATGGTCGGAACAATTGCTGATTTGATGCCTTTGGAAGATGAAAATCAAGCGATGGTCAATTTGGGGATTGAAAGAATTAAAAACACCAAGAACATCGGCCTGAAAAAATTGCTGGAGTTCAGTAATCTTGATATAATCAACGTGACTGCAATCGCCTTCAAGATTGCGCCAAAAATCAATAGCAGTGGCCGATTGAATAAAGCGAAAGAAGCCATAGAACTTTTAATTACCGATGATTTGCGAAAAGCCAATGACTTGATTATTGAAATTGAGAAAAATCATGATTTGCGGAAGAAATTGACGGAAGACGCCTTTTTGGTTTGTGAAGAGTTGGTAAATCCTGAAGATGCGGTAATAGTGGTCGCTTCCGATAAACTCCACGAGGGTGTTATAGGTATATGTGCTCAAAGACTGGTGGAAAAATATCAAAAATCGACGATTGTCATAACAATTGACGAAGATGGATTGGGCAAAGGTTCGGCCCGTTCCTATGGCGATGCTAATATTTTGGAGATGTTGATTGGCAACCAACAATATCTCGAAAGATTTGGAGATGTTGATTGGCAACCAACAATATCTCGAAAGATTTGGCGGGCACTCTCAAGCTGCCGGATTGCAACTGAAAATGGAAAATTTAGCTGATTTCAAAAATGGTTTGAACACCTTGAAAATCGAATCTTCAACACCGGTTTTATCTTTTGATATGGAAGTAAGACTACCGGATCTAAAAATTGAAACCATCAAGAACATTCAAGATAAGTCATTCTTTACTGCTTCATTTTTGATGAAAAATCTCAAGGTAGTAAGAAAACAAGTTTTAAACTATAAACATACAAAATTGCTGTTAGAAGTGGATGGACAATTATTTGATGCACTTGATTTCAACAGTTTGGAGTATTATTACCTATTGAACAACTCCGATACCATCGATGTTGTCGGCGGGTTAAATGTCAACAGTTACCGCAATCGTGATAGTCTGCAAATCATGATAAAAGATGTATCTTGTCAACAAACACAGATCTTCGATTATCGTAAGTCTGCCGATAAAATCGTTCCTTATTTACGAGAAGAGACCATTAAGTATAGTGACGATTACATGATTGCTTCTGAACATGATTTGCGCGAAGATTTTCAAAGGACGAGAACTTTAGTATTATTGCCGCGAGAAAAAAAATATAATCTTAATCAATTGGTCGATCGCAAGGAATTGGGTAAAGTGTATGTTCATTTTGAAAAAATGCAGAAATTTACTTTCGAAGACCTGAATAAGACGTACTTTTCTGAATTTGTTTATCGGATGGCCTTGAAAATATTCCAAGAATTAGGTTTAATTGAATGCAACAATCAAGTTTATCATATCAAAAATCAAAAAACCAAATTGGATTTGAACAATTCACCAACCTATTTGAATGTCGTTGAAAAATTTCAACAAGTCAATTTTGTCTATACCAGCGACTTCGCTGTCTTAAACGCCTATTTTATGGCCTTATTGGAGGAAAAACATGGATTTTAGAGATTATATAACCAATGTACCTGATTTTCCGATACCGGGAATTCAATTTAAAGACATTACCCCATTGATTGGCGATGGTGAAGCTTTTCACCAAGCAATTATGGAACTTACACAATTTTCAGCTGATCTAAAAGCAAATAAAGTCATTGGACCGGATGCGAGAGGTTTTATCATCGGAGCACCGGTGGCTTGTGCTCTTAAAGCCGGTTTTATTCCAGTGAGAAAACCAGGAAAACTGCCTCGAGAAGTTATCAGATATGATTATGAACTTGAGTACGGCAAAAACACGCTTTGTATGCATAAGGACGCAATCAAAAAAGGTGACCGCGTCGTTATTATCGATGACTTGTTAGCAACCGGAGGTACAATGGAAGCCACGATAAAATTAGTGGAAGCAGCTGGCGGAAAAGTCGTTGGCCTTGGCTTCATGATTGAACTGGTTGAACTTAATGGTAGAAAGAAACTTAAAGGATATCCTATAAAAGTATTGATGCAATATTAAGGAGTAGTTTTGTGGCTGAAATCGATCACTTTAAACCTTTGCTGAAGGAAATTTCCAAATACATGTCACAACCTAAGCACCTGGACTTTATCAGGAGCGCTTTTGACTATGCCGACTCAAAACATCGAGGTCAACTGCGCAAATCCGGTGAGCCGTATATTGTTCACCCAAGGGATGTAGCCATTACTTTAGCCGAGTATCAAGTTGATCCTAACACCTTGGCTGCCGGATTACTGCATGACATTCTCGAAGATACGGATACGACTTATGATGAGTTAAAAGAAAAATTTGGCGAAGAAGTAGCGGATATTGTTGAAGGTTTAACAAAATTGGATCAATTGAAGTATCAAATATCCAAAGCAGCCCAACAGGTTAAAAATCATCAAAAGATGGTTCTGGCAATGGCCAGGGATATTAGGGTTATCTTTGTAAAATTGGCAGACCGCTTGAATAACATGCGTACATTAGCATTTTTGGATGACGAAAGAAGAGCCAGAATTTCCCAGGAAACGCTCGATATCTTTGCGCCAATTGCCCACCGTTTGGGGATGTATCGCTTAAAGGCAGAACTGGAAGATTTGTCTTTCAAATATCTCTATCCCATTGAATACCGCAAAATATCAGCTCTCCTGCGCGATAAAAAAGGTAACCGCGAAGCAGATGTTTTAGCGATGGAAAATTCTTTAGCTCAACTTCTGACTGAAGAAAACTTTCAATTTGAGATTAAGGGAAGAATCAAGAACATTCACTCCGTTTACAGCAAAATGAAGGTTAAAAAAATCGATTTTGAAGAAATACACGATCTTCTAGCTTTGAGAATCATCGTATCTTCGATTTCTGATTGTTATAAGGCGATTGGTATCGTTCACTCCCGTTTCATACCGGTACCGGGAAGATTCAAGGATTACATCGCCATGCCAAAGCCGAATATGTATCAATCATTGCATACTACAGTCGTCAATAAGGGTAAAATCTTTGAAATTCAAATCAGAACCAAAGAAATGGATGAAATTGCGGAAAAAGGGGTTGCTGCTCACTGGGCTTATAAAGAAAGCAAAGGCATCGCCTCTAGAAAGAATATCGAAGATATCGTTTCATCAAAACTTCGTTGGTACTCCGAATTAATCAAATATACTGAAGAAAGTGACTCTGATGAAGAAATATTGGATATCTTCACAGATGACATATTGAAAGCAAACGTCTATGTCTTTACGCCTAAGGGAGAAATCATCGACTTGACTGCCGGAGCCACGCCACTTGATTTCGCCTTCAGAATTCATACCAAAATTGGGGAAAAGACTGTTGGAGCCATCGTCAATGGCAAAATAAGACCGTTGGATTACACCCTGAAAACTGGCGATTTGGTTGAAATCAAGACTTCGCCCAACTCCGTGGGCCCTAATGACAACTGGCTGAAGATTGCCAAAACTTCTAATGCACGCAGTAAAATCAAGAATTTTCTCAATAAGCAGAAGCGCGAATTCTTGATTGAAAAAGGTCGGGAAGAATTGGAAAGAGAAATTGACAATCGTCACTTGAACTTGACCATCACTGACAAGGAAGCCTTGAAATTCTTCGAAAATAAAGGTGTAAAAACCTTGGAAGATCTTCATTATGAAATCGGCAAAAACGTCATTTCTCCAATTGGAGCCATTAATCTCATTATTGGTAAACCGGAAATTACCGAACAAGATTTGCTTGACAAATATTCCAAGGAACAAGAAAAGAAAGAACAATATATCCATTCCGACATCAATGTCATTGTCGAAGGCTTAGACAAACCTTCAGTCAAGCTTGGAAATTGTTGCACACCAATCTTGGGCGATGATATTATTGGCTACATCACCAGGAATTCAGGTATTGTTGTTCATAGAAAAGAGTGCAAGAACGTGGAAACATTCGATCAAAATCGCATGATTGACGTTTTTTGGGGAAACAATTCGTTGAAGAAATACTTGACCAATCTAAAAATCAATGTATTGAATCGCGACAATATTCTTGCGGAAATAATAAATGCCGCTACTTCCTCAAAAGCAAAGGTTGTACAAGTTTCAGCCCAAACCAATGATATTAAAGAAGGAATTATCAGAATGAAGATTGAAATCGGTTCGGTTTTGGAATTGGACAACGCGATTGCCAATATTCAAAAAGTCAAAAACGTTTATTCGATTGAAAGGATTTAAAATGAAAGTAGTGGTACAAAGGGTTTCAAAAGCCAATGTAGCAGTTAATGGAAAGATTTTTTCAGCTATCAACAGGGGTTATTTATTGTTGGTAGGGTTTAAAAGAACCGACACTGAAAAAACCATCGATTATCTAGCAAGAAAAGTTGCGCGCTTGCGAGTTTTTGAAGATAGTAGCGGCCTGATGAATCTTTCCCTCAATGAAGTCCAGGGCAGTATTTTGTCCATTTCTCAGTTCACCATATATGGTGATGTAATAAAAAGCAATCGACCAAGTTTTACCGAAGCGATGGACTTTGAAACCGCCAATACCCTTTATCTTAAGTTTAATGAATTATTGCGAAATGAATATGGTTTGGTTGTCAAGGAAGGCGTTTTTGGGGAAAACATGCAAGTAACCCTCACAAACGACGGTCCCGTGACCATCATTATTGAAAAAGATTAAATAAACTCATTTGACTATGAGATTAAAAAATAATATAATAAGAATATATTAATCAGGAGGAAATTATGGAAAAGAAAGAAAAAGTCTTTGCTAAGATAAAAGAAATGATTGTACAAGAGTTGGGCGTAAAACCGGAAGTAGTAGTTATGGATGCGGGTCTAGCTGAAGATTTCGGTGCTGATTCACTTGACGCGCTTGAATTATTTAATCAAATAGAAAGCGAGTTCTTAATCACAATTTCTGATGAAGCTGCGACAGAAATGAAGGATGTCAAGGACTTAGTTGAGTATGTTACTAACCAAGTAAGCGATAATTACTTTGAATAAGCTGATTATACTACTTAAAAAAGCGTCGTCCTTATCTTTAAGGGCGACTTTTTAAAAAGGAGCAAAGAATCATGATAAGAAGAATTAAAGGAACACAAGATATATTGCCAGGTGAAATCAAGAGATGGCAAGATCTGGAAACAGTAATGCGCAATGTTTCCAGATTGTTCAATTTCACGGAAATCAGAACACCGATATTTGAAAGTTCGGAATTATTTCATCGCTCTGTCGGTGAAACAACCGATATCGTCAAGAAAGAAACTTATGATTTTGAAGATCGGGGCAAACGCATGAACACCCTCAGGCCTGAAGGGACTGCGAGCGTAGTAAGGAGCGTCATCGAAAACAAACTTTACGTTGAAGAAAATCTGCCTCTTAAGCTATATTATTACGGACCGATGTTTCGCTATGAACGTCCGCAAAAAGGCCGCCAACGTCAATTTCATCAGTTTGGTGCGGAAGTAATCGGATCTGATTCACCTTTGGCTGATGCGGAGATCATTAACTTCGCGGCTACTTTCCTAGAAGCGTTGAAAATCAAAAATGTCCAAGTGAGAATCAACTCTTTGGGTGACGCTGAATCGAAGGAAAAGTATCAAAAAGCATTGAGAGAATACTTGGAACCTAACATCAAAAACCTCTGTGAAGACTGCAACCGTAGATATGTGGAGAATCCTCTCAGAGTTTTGGATTGCAAGATTGATAAAGACAATGAAGCTTTGATAAATGCTCCGAAACCATATGACTACTTAAGCGACAAAGCCAAAGTTCATTTTGAACAAGTAATCATGGCGTTGGAAAGCCTTGGCTTGAATTATAAAATTGACAAGAATTTGGTGAGAGGCCTTGATTATTATACTCACACCGTTTTTGAAATAGATAGTGATTTGGAAACATTGGGAGCACAGTCTACCTTAGTCGGTGGCGGCAGGTACAATAACTTGTACAGTTCCTTGGAAGGCCCAGATTTGGGGGCCGTGGGATTTGCTTTTGGGGTAGAAAGACTACTTTTGGCTTTGGAAGGCATAAATCACGAGACGGAAACAGACAATATCCATGCCTATTTCATTGCTTTGGGTGACATATTTCAAACCGATGCCTTGAAAATAATCAATGATCTTCGTCACGGCGGTCTCGTTATTGATTATGATTTTTTCAATAAAAACTTGAAAGGTCAATTTAAACAAGCAGACCGAATGAACCCTAAATTCTACTTGATTTATGGCGAAGAAGAAGCTAAGGCTGGAGTGGTGAATGTTAAATCTTTGACGACAAAGGAACAAGTGCAGGTAAAAGTTGAAGAACTTTACCAATATCTCGTCAACCAGCTTACCGGCAGAAGTTGCAGCGGTGGTTGTTCAAGTTGTGACGGCTGTTAATTTATAATGTGATGAATATATCTTAAAGCTATGCTATAATACTTTTATCAAGGAAGTGAACCAGTGAAAAAAAGACGAATTTCTGATGAGTCATTAAGTCGAATCATAAAATATTTGGCCATCATCATTTTAGGATTTGGCATTATTTTGTTGGCAATACAATTTTCAGATTTTTGGAATTGGATTTTCAGAGCGATAAAATCGGTCATAATTCCCATAAGTTTAGCCTATTTTTCAGCTTTAATCATCTTTCCGCTTATTAAATACTTGGAGAAAAAAGGTGTTGGGCCTAGAGGGTTTTCACTTGGGTTGGTCTTTGTTTTGACTGTTGGCTTGATCTTTGCGGTATTTTATTTTCTCACCCCATTGATTATCAATGAAATCCAGAACTTCTTCACTGATGATTATCCTGTCATTGTCGATTACATCAACAATGACTTAAGAAATGAATTTCTCTTTGGTGCTGATCTATACGACAAAATCATTGCCTACTTCAATGAAACCAATTTAATTGCCGATACAGTCGACAGTTTCGTACCAAAACTTATCACCTCTTTAACCAGTATGCTCTTGCCGCTTTTTACGGCTCTTGCGCTTTTGCCGATTCTTTTGATTTTCTATTTGAACGATTATGAAGTTATTGCTGAAAGAATTAGGTCGATAATTCCGCCCAAGTATGAGAAGAACGTCGCGGAGCTGTCTTCTAGACTCAACCAGACAGTTGGTGCATATTTAAGAGGACAATTAATCTTGATGGTAGTTTTGGGCTCTGTAGCAACCATAGCCTATAAGTTGATAGGTTTGAAATATTATTTCTTTTTTGGATTTTTGGTTGGAGTGACCAACATCATTCCTTACTTTGGCATGTTGATTGCAGCTGTTCCGCCTATCGTCTACACCTTTATCGCAACCAGCGGTCCGGGACCGTTGTTGGTTTTGCTTGTCAATGTGGTGATGCAATTCATCGAAGGAAATATTTTCCAACCGCTTATCATGTCACATCAATTATCACTTCATCCGATCATCATCATCATTTCAATCTTATTCTTTGGTTCTTTGTTTGGCGCGATTGGGGTAATATTCGCTTCGCCAATTGCCGCATCGATTAAGGTAATTTATCGTTTCTTCACTGACCTAAAGAAAGAAAAGCTGAAGAATAGCACAACCGAGGCGACTTCTTCATGATAAAGATTAACCGACCGAGAATCTATTCCAAGTATGAAATTAATAGCATAGTTTTTTATTGGACAATGCTGTTATTGTTGCCGATAGTATTGGTCTTCACCTATGTCTTTGATACTTTCACCAATAATTACGACGTTAGGTTTTACTTATTGATTTTGGTGAGTATTGCTGTACTTTTTACCATAATAGGTACGATTTTTTTGCTTATAAAAAAAGATAAATTAAAAAGAATGGTTAAGGCTAACTATGTTCAAGAGTTTTATTATTTGGTCATAATCTCAATTTTTGGCATTCTCGGTTTAGTGGTTCTTTATAAATATTTGGGCGGAAGACCAGAATATATAGCCATCATTCTTGTGCTTTCGCTACTGTTGTTTGCCTATGTCTTACTTAAGCTCGGTCGCAAATATTTCAATTTAGATTATGGAAGAAAAAAATAGTGGCTGCGATGCAGCCATATTCTTTAGGAGAGACTATTAGTGGAGCGCTTTAATCGTTTAATCAATTTAATTGGAACGGAAAAGTATCACCTTCTCAGCCAAAAGAAAGTTATTGTCTTTGGTTTGGGAGGAGTTGGTTCTTTTGCAGCTGAAGTTTTGGTCAGAAATGGCATAGGCAAAATTCATGTGGTTGATTTTGACAAAGTCGAAATCACCAATGTTAATCGACAATTGCTCGCTTTAGAAAACACGATAGGTCAATATAAAACTGATGTTTTTGCTGAAAGAGCATTGGCTATTAATCCAAAACTTAAGCTTGTTGTGCACCAAACCAAGGTGGATGCAACCAATGTCAGCTTGATTTTGGGCGATAAATTCGATTATGTTGCAGATTGCATCGATGATCTTAAGGCCAAAGTAGCAATTGCAAAATACTGTTTAGACAACTCGATTTCTTTTATCAGCTCAATGGGTTTTGCCAATAAGATGAAACCGGAGATGATAAAAGTTGCCAAACTCAATCAGACCAGCGTTTGCCCTATGGCGAAAATCATGAGAAGAGATTTGAAGATAGCTGGTTACTCGTTAAACTTTCCGGTAGTGTTTTCCGAAGAAAAACCGAATGATGTTCTTGATAAGAATATTTTAGGTTCCAACGCTTATTGCCCTAGCGTAGCGGGCATAATACTAGCCGCAAAAATAATTAATGATTTAATAGGAGAGCAATAGAAATGAAAAATATAATTTTAGCGGGTGGATGTTTTTGGGGAGTACAAGCTTATTATGATAAAGTAAAAGGCGTAAACCAAACTGAAGTTGGTTATATCGATGGTGATTTCCCTAATCCCACCTATGAACAAGTATGTCAAGGATCAAATCACGCAGAAGCGGTAAAGATTGCCTACGATGAAACTCAAGTTTCCTTGAAGCATCTATTGGATCATTTTTTCCAGATAATTGATCCAACCACCATCAATCGTCAAGGAAACGACATCGGCAGACAATATCGGACAGCGATATTCTTTGAAGATGACGAAGACTTTAACTTTATCACAAGTTACATTGAAAATATTAGAAGCAAATACTTAAAACCGATACGTACTGAAGTTAAGAAAGCGTCACAGTTTTATCCTGCCGAAGGCTATCATCAAAAATATCTCAAGAAGAATCCTTGTGGATATTGCCATATCGATTTGAGTTTAGTTGATGAATTAGATAAAGAATTTTTTGAATAATCTTACAAGAAAGTTGGTAAAAGATCATGAAAAGAACGGATTATATCGGTTGGGACGAGTATTTCATGGGGGTAGCCCATCTATCAGCAATGCGCTCCAAGGATGACAGTTCTCAAGTTGGAGCCTGTATCGTCAATGAGAAAAACAGGATAGTCGGTATAGGTTATAACGGTTTTCCGATTGGCTGCAGCGACGATGAATTGCCTTGGGAGAAAAGCGACAATTATCTCGAATCAAAATATGCATATGTTGTTCACGCCGAACCAAATGCAATTTTGAACTCTTCAGTAGATTTAGCTGGTTCCCGGATTTACGTCACGCTCTATCCTTGTAATGAATGTGCCAAATTGATTATCCAGTCCGGAATAAAAGAAGTTATTTATCTCGAGCACAAGTATCCTGAAGATCCGATTTTCATCGCTTCCAAAAAGCTGTTTGATATGGCGAAAATCAAAGTTAGAAAACTTGAAAACTATAAGTTAAGGATTGAACGGTCATGAATGAACTAACAAAAGCGTACTGGCCTTACGTCAGAGTATTGATTATTCCCTATCTCTTTTTTGCCTTCGTTTTGTTTTATCCAATCGGCTATTATCTTGACACTCCGGGCGGAATCACTGAAGTCGAAAGCATTATCGACGTCGACTACAATCAAGATAAGGATATTTCAGGGACAATCTCTTCAACCTATATAGTATCCATCACCCGTCCAACTTTTTTTCAATTCATGATTGGTCAATTTTCTGATTACAACAATGCAAATATTTTGACTGGGTCCTCTGCCAATTATACCAATGATGAAATTGCGCAAATCAGTTATCTGGACAAGGAAACTTCTGTTAATGCGGCTGTGATATTGGCTTATCAAGAAGCGCAAAAAGATAATCCGGAAATCTTCATCGACACCTATGAAAAAGTCATGGTTTTTGGCAAGGCAAAATATATGTCTTTTTATGACGACATTGCTTTTGGCGATGAGTTTCTTTATGCCATAGGCGATCAAGATGTTATAATTGATGATTTTACCTTAATCAGCACTTACACTACTGAAAAAGATAGTTACGAGTTCTTTTTCAAAAATGACAAGGGTGTGGAGTATTCAAGAATTCTCACCAAGGATCCTGAAACCGAAAAATTCGGACTGACCTTAAAACTGTATTATCTGGTGAATAAAGAGAACACCTATCCTAAATATTCTGAGAAAAATTCCAACATTGGTGGTCCAAGCGGGGGGTTATTGCAGACACTGGCAATATACAACATGTTGGTTGAAGAAGATATAACCCGAGGCAAGAAGATAGCGGGAACAGGCACCATCAATTACGATGGAACAGTTGGCTATATCGGTGGTACTGAACAAAAAATAATAACTGCCTATATCAATAAAGTAGATGTCTTTTTTATTCCCTACCACGATTCGAATTACTATTATGATAATTATATGGAAGCATTGAGGGCATGTGAAAAACATGGTATCGACCCAACGGGATGGTTGGTTCCGGTTCGGACTTTTTCTGACAGCCTTTCTTATCTAGCTGATCCAGAAGGTTATTGGGAAGGGTTTGTTTTATGATGAAAAAATATCTAGAAATGACAAAATCCTATAAAGAAGAATTCACCACTAAAGAGATTCTTTCCGCTATCTATGGTGCATTTATTTTCACATTATTGATTGCGTTACCAGTCTTGGTAGCTATTGGACAAATTATATCGGTATACCTTTACTATTTGACTTTTTGGGTCATATTGCTTATAATTGTTATGATTTTATTGAATATGTTATTTCATCATTTCTTAAAAAAGGCTTTAATATTGAAGAAAAGCGAGATAAAAACCGATTTAAATACCTTGTTTTTGATTAATCAAATAATCATCGACATCATTTTCATTATTATCGGATTGTTGTTTATCTTTGTTTTCATCCCGATTTTGATGGTTTAGGAGAATAATCATGATTAAATGGATTTTTATAATCTTGGCACTAATAGGCGTTGACCAGGTATCGAAGATCTGGATTTCTTCAGTTCTGTTGGAACAAGAGAGTATTCCTGTCATCCCTGATTTTTTTCATTTGACCTATACCAGAAACACTGGTATGGTCTTTGGTGGCTTCACTGGTTTGGCAACTGATTACTTTTGGATTTTCTTGATTTTTGCCGTTTTAGCTTCATCCATCTTTGGTTACATGTTCTTCAAGAGCGATTTTAAAGATAAGCGTCTAACGGTTTATCGTATTGCATTAGCATTATTGATAGCTGGTTCAATTGGCAATGCCATCGATCGAGCTGTGCAAATTGATCATGCCGTTATCGATTTTCTTGATTTTAGAGGCATTTGGGAATATATTTTCAATTTTGCCGACACATTCCTTAATGTGGGAATTTTTCTGTTTTTTATCGATGTTTTCTTTTTGGAAAAGAAGAGGTTGAATGCCAATGGATGATATATTTTTTGAATATCTCTTTACGGAAAACGACGAAACCGATCGAATCGATCGGTTTTTAGCTTCAAAAATTGAAAGTTTAAGCCGTTCAACGATTAAAAAGTTATTGCTGGAAGGAAAGATTCTTGTCAATCAAACCCAGGTTAAAGCTTCATATGTCTTAAGATTTGGCGATTTGATTGAAGTTATGGACGTCGATTTTTCTGAAACGGAAATTGTTCCGACTAAAATGGATTTGGATATTGTTTATGAGGATGAAGATGTTTTGGTCGTAAACAAACCATCGGGAATGGTGGTTCATCCTGCTCCGGGGCACTACCAAGACACTTTGGTAAACGGACTTTTATGGCATATAAAAAATCTATCAGATGTCAATGGTGAAATGCGACCTGGTATAGTTCATCGTATTGATAAAGACACGTCGGGGTTATTGATGGTTGCAAAAAATAACTATGCACATGATATCTTGGCAAAAGAGTTGCAAGACAAGCTAACAAAAAGGGAATACATCGCTCTTGTAGAAGGAATAATTGTCAATAAAAGGGGCAAAATCAATGCGCCTATCGGTAGAGACAAGAATAATCGCTTGAAAATGGCGGTAACAGCTGCTGGAAAAGAAGCGATTACCAATTTTGAAGTTTTGGAAACATATGAAGATAAGACTTTGATTAAATGTATTCTCGAAACCGGAAGAACCCATCAAATACGAGTTCACATGCAATACATCAATCATCCTTTGGTCAATGATTATGTTTACGGTAATGCCAAACCAAATGATTTTGGTCAATTCCTACACGCTGAAAGTTTAGGATTTACCCATCCAAAAACAAAGAAGTGGTTGGAGTTTACTTCACCGCTTCCGGAACAATTCAAATCTTACCTGGAAAAATTAAAGAATTAAGGCTTTTAGAACCTTAATTCTTTTTAATTTTCTGATAATTTTTGAAATTCAATTTTGCAATTTTCTTAAAAATTTGTTCACCGTGTTTCATCTCAATTATTCTGGCGACTGCGTCAACTCCCGGACCTGCACCTTTAGGTAAGGTGATGCCGTATTCTTTTTCCAAAAGATCGAATTCCTGCAAGAAACGATATCTGGCAATGATGGCAGCGACAGCGACTGCCTTGTGAATTGATTCAGCCTGAGTCAAAAAGTCGATGTTCTTGACAGTTTCTTCGGATTTCAGATATTCAAAGTAGTTTTCTTCTGAACAAAATTTGTCTTGGATAATTTTTTGGTAATCAGGATATCTTGAAATCATTTTTTTGATAGCATGATTATGTAAGTATGCTTTGATTTTGTTGAGGTTGAAACCTTTATCTATCAGTTCATTGTATTTTTCATTACTTGTGACCAAGACTTGATGAGGAATATTCTTTATTAGTTTCTCGCCGATAATCCTGATTTGATTGTCATTTATCTTTTTGGAGTCTTTAATGTCAAGTTCATCGAGGAAAAGGTAGTCATTAGGGGTGACATAGGCTGCGCAAACCACAACAGGTCCAAAAAAATCACCGGTTCCGACTTCATCGGAACCTATAACTCTTAGAGGCAAATACTGATTGTCGTAACCATTGAATTTTTCTGCGCTTTCATATTTTTCAAGTCCTAGAATTTCCGCCCAACTGTTGTATTCTTCTAGGGCGTCTTCACCTTGAAACATTACTTGTAAAGAGTTATATACGGTAATGGTGAGCTGGTCGGTTTTAAATAGATATTTATGGGTTGAATTGTCACTTGGAACCATGATTGGCTGATAATATTCTTTAAGTTTGAGAAGGTTTTTCTCATCGATGGTAAAAACATAGTTCATTGTCTCATCTCCTATTTCTATTTTAGCATATTTTATGATAAAATAGAAGAAGTGGAGTGGCACATTATGTATGCAGAAATAAAAAAACTCGAATTTGATAAGATTTTACGAATACTCTCAACCTTTAGCCAAACTGACATCGGTAAAAAAGAAGTTTTAGAAATTTTACCAATTACAGATGTCGAAGCTATCAAAAGGTTGCTTTTTGAAGTTGAAGAGGCAAAAAACATCATAGAACGTTATGATGAAACGCCATTAACCGGTGTTTTGGATATCAGGGAAATTATCAAAAAAGCAGAAATTGGGTCTGTCTTGAATGTCGATGAGTTGTTGAGAATAGTCTCACATCAGGAAGCGATAGTCAGAACAGTCGTCTTCGTAAAAAAAGTCATATCTCTGAATTTGAATTTTGTCAATCTCAAGAATTACTATGACCGTTTGGTATCAGTCAATGCTTTAAAAATTGAAATTGACAAAGTCATCGATAAAAAAGGTGAGATCTATGATAATGCCAGTGCTAAGTTGCAAGACATCAGAAAGAAAATTCGCGTAACTGAAGATAGAATCGAGTCAAAAATGCAAAGTTTGCTGAAATCAGAAACAAGCAAATTGACGGATTCTTTAATTACCATCCGAAATAATCGCTTGGTTTTACCGGTAAAAAGCGAATTCAAGAATGCTGTAAAAGGGATCGTTCATGATCAATCAGCTAGCGGCGAAACGGTTTTTATCGAGCCAATCAACTGCTTTGAGATGAACAATGACTTATCGCGTTATTTTGTTGAGGAAGCTAATGAAATAGATGCACTTTTAAGAATGTTGACTTATAAAGTTGGTGAATATACAGTAGAACTGGAAAGTAATCTCCAAATATTCACTTATTTGGATATTGTCTTTGCCAAAGCCAAATATGCATTGGCCAATGATTATACCCGACCAAATATTACAAAAAAAATCAATTTGATAAATGCCCGCCACCCCCTAATTCCTCAAGAAGTAGTGGTTGGTAATAACATAAGTTTCCATAACTATCACCATATAATCATTACCGGACCTAATACAGGCGGAAAAACCGTCGCCCTAAAGACACTGGGTTTGCTAAGTATAATGGTCCAGTCAGGAATGTTGATACCGGTAAATGAAAACAGCGAGACTATCTGTTTCAATAACATTTTCGCTGATATTGGTGATGAGCAGTCAATTGAACAATCGTTATCGACCTTCAGTTCTCATATTGGAAATATCATACGCATCATTGAACAATGTGATGATGATTCTTTGGTTTTGCTTGATGAAATTGGCTCTGGAACCGATCCCAAGGAAGGTGCTTCGTTAGCAATCTCAATCATAGAATATCTCCGCAAAAAGAAACTTTATTCCATGATTACGACTCATTATCCGGAATTAAAAACCTACGCTTATGATTTGGATAACACTGTCAACGCATCAGTTGAATTTGACATTGAAACCTTGAAACCAACGTATAGGCTTAAAATCGGCGTTCCTGGAACCTCAAATGCCATCATGATTGCAAGAAGATTGGGACTGATGGAAGAAATATGTCAAAAGGCGGAAAACATCTCCTTATCTTTTGCTACAGATGTCTCTAAACTGATAGCTAAACTTGACCGTCAAAGTATTGAGCTCGATAATGAATTATCGGAACTTAAAGAAAAAAAGCATAAACTTGAAGAGGAAAAACAGAAATATATTAACCTTCAGTCTCAAGAAAAAATAAGACAGAATCAGATATTAAAAGAGTTTGAAATCACCCAGAAAACAAAGCAAGAAGAGTACATTAAAAAAGCGGAAAATCTTATCAAGGAACTTGATGAACTTAAAAAAACAGCAATTTTCAAGGAACATGAACTTGCCAGTTTAAAAAAAGAAGCAAAAGATGTTTTTTATCAAAAAACAGCATATAAAAAAGTGTCCAACCGTGATGTTGCTATTGGCGATACGGTTAAGGTGCTTTCATATCAAAGGAACGGCATCATCAATAAAGAACTGAAAAACGGTCAATATGAAGTCATAATGGGGGCATTGACATTAACTTTAAAGAAGGATGAAATCGAATTCGTAATGAAAGATAAGGCGGATGACATTCTAACCAGTTCTACAAGCAACCAAGCCGATATCGTAAGAACAGTAAAAGTCGAATTGGATTTGCATGGAAAACGTTATGAAGAAGCAATGCTTGAACTTGATAAGTTCGTTGATGATTGTTTGCTGAATAATTTAGAATTTGCTTATATTATTCATGGAATTGGTACAGGTGCTTTAAGAAAAGGCGTAGAAAGTTATGCCAAAAAGAATCCTCACGTCAAAAGTTATCGTCGTGGAAATGAAGGCGAAGGCGGAGTGGGTGTAACTGTTTTTCAGTTTAGATAGGAAAATAATATGAAAAAAATAGAGTTTTTTACCGCAAGATATTGCGGAAAATGCCGAGCTCTTAAAAGAAGACTGATTGATCTCAAGAACTTATTAACAGATGTAGAAATTGTTTTTCGTGATATCGATATCGAAAGAGATTTGGCAAAAATGAAAAAAATAGATGGTGTACCAACACTTATCTACTATCTGGATTCTGAAGAAATCAGAAGAATTTCCGGTTCGATTTACGAGGAAGATATTCTTAAACTTGTCGATAAGGAGAGATTTTGATGGATGGTCTTCTAATTATTGACAAACCGAAAGATTTCACCTCTTTTGATGTTGTGGCTGTAGCGAGAAAAACTTTGAAAGTCCAAAAAATCGGTCATACCGGTACCCTTGATCCCAATGCGACCGGGATTTTGGTTTTAGCACTCGGTAAAGCCACTAAACTGATTAAATATTTTACTGAGGACAGAAAGACCTACGAATGTACTTTTTTAATTGGCAAGGCATATGACACAGATGATACTACCGGCAATCTGATTGAAGAATTGGACGCCTCCAAAATATCCGAAAGTCAAGTGATTAATACTTTAAAATCATTTATCGGTAAAAATCAACAAGTCCCTCCGGCTTATTCCGCTATTAAATTTCAAGGCAAGAAAATGTATGAATTAGCTAGAAAAAACAAAGAATTGCCTGAACTTAAGCCAAGGGATATCGAAATATTTGGTATTAGCGATGTTCAAGTTTCCAAGGAAGATAAGACAATTGTCGTCAAGGCGATTTTTGATGTTTCCAAAGGCACATATATCCGCTCAATTGCCAGGGACCTGGGCATTAAGTTAAACAACGCTGGTTGCCTAATGGAATTGAGAAGAACTAAAGTGAATAATTTCACTTTATCTGATTGTATAAATATGGAAGATTTAAGGAATCAAGAGATTAAGCTTAAAGATCCTTTTAATTTTATGGGACTACCAAAAATAACTGTTCCTGAAACAATAGCAAATGACATTCAATACGGCAGATTTATCGATATGAAATATTTTTCTGACAAGAAGGATACAATAATCTATAATGGTGTTGGTGAAGTCTTGGCAATATATACTTATGACAGCAATAAAAATACTATGAGAATGTCGGTGAAATGGGCTTGAGAGTTGAATATTTAGATTATTTTGATACTATTAATGAAGAAAACTTAATCCTATGTTTAGGTTTTTTTGATGGTCTACACAAAGCCCATCAAGCTTTGATCAAAAAAGGTTTAATGATAAAAAAGGCGAAAAATTACAAATTGGGTGTTCTTACTTTTGACGTCAGTATTAAATTGTTCATGCGAAATAAACCGTTTTATTTTTTGACTTCTGTTGAGGATAAAGCCAAGATTCTTGAAGAGCTAGATGTTGATGTTTTATATGTCATGAAAGTTTCCTACGATTTGATTAAATACAGCCCTGAAGGCTTTATTGAGCAATTCCTAAGTAAACTTAAAGTTTGTGTGGCGGGAGAAGATTTCACCTTTGGCTATTTAGGCAAGGGGAAAGTTGACTTATTGCAGAAATCTCCGTACTTTGAAACGGTGGTTATCAAGGAAATTACTTACCACGGAGAAAAAATAGGTTCGACGAGAATACGTGAAAATCTATTAAATGGAGAAATAGCTGAAGCAAATTTCCTGCTCGGCAGAGAATATTCGATTACCGGTAGGGTGATTCATGGAAACGGCATTGGCAAGAGGCTTGGGTTTCCGACTGCCAACATTGATTTCACTAATTATCTATTGCCTAAACTTGGAGTGTATTTTACCAGAGTTATGGTTGAAGGCAAAGAATATTACGGTATGACAAATGTTGGAAAAAGACCAACTTTTAGCGATACCAAAATTACTTTGGAAACTTTCATCTTTGATTTTTCAGAAGATATTTACAATCAAATTATCGGCATCAAATTCCTAAAATTCATGAGAGATGAGTATTACTTCGAGAACAAAGCCGATTTGATTGAACGAATAAAACAGGATCGATTAGATGTACTCGAACTTATAGAAAAGAGGGGTATGAAATGAAAAAGATAAGTAAAGGACTTTGGGTTACATTAGGCATTGCCGCTGTATTCTTCATGATTTTGATTATTGTCAGTTCCGTGCTTGATTTAGGCGAGAGATTAAGACGGATTCACGCCTATGTTGAATATGCTTTCTATGGAGTGTCCGGAATACTGTTTATTATTTTATTCATCAGACCACTATTTTCAATTATTTTCTCACCAACATTTTCGCTTGATGAACTTTTCAGCGAAGAAGAAAATGCGAAAAAGAATTTTTCAATGTACAAAAAAGTCGCCAAAAATCTGCTTGGCGAAGATTATGTTAAAGAAGAAGCCAAAAATCTGATTACAAGTTCGATGAATGATGCGTTGCAGTTAAAACAGACATTATCAAGAGTCTTTGATGAAACCATTAAAAAAGAATTGAATCAGATGATAATTTCTCATGCAGAAACTGTTTTTGTATCAACAGCGATTTCGCAGAACGGCAAACTTGATGCGATAGCAGTGATAACCATTAATTT
Organism: Bacillota bacterium; assembly: GCA_029559915.1. GTDB lineage: Bacteria > Bacillota_I > Bacilli_A > Izemoplasmatales > Hujiaoplasmataceae > UBA2289. Next base: position 10,199 of record JAKPZU010000056.1, on the reverse strand, counting down.
AAAATTAATAAAAAATCTGGTTCTTAAATGCGGTTTTAGACCTAGTTATTACTCTTTGGGCAAGCTATCTGTCAATGTTTTATCGACAGCGATTATCGCTGAGACTTTGGAAGATATGAACTTTTCCGATATTTTCCCGTCTACTGGTGCTAATGCCTTGGCTGAAATACCAATACTCAAGACAATAACCGGTTCCTTTACACAAGGAATTGGCAATGCCTTGTTATCGCTTAGGGTTGGTATCATCGCCCGAAATTACCTATTCATGAATATTAAAGGTATGAAGAAAAATCAAATCAGAAAGTTGGCTTTTGGCGAAGCTGTGATACTATTGCCTCAAGTTTTGGTTGAATCAATGAAGAAAATTCCTTCAAGATTCAAGAGTCTTTTCGAGAAGTGATTTTGAAAGCTAAAAAGTTTGATTTATTAAGTGGTTTTTGTTATAATTGTAAAAGTGAAAAGATTTGGAGGAATTATAAATGATAATTGATAAATTAAGTGGATCACGCGTGCACTTCGAGGTGCTAGTAAGTAAAGAACAGTTTGAACATGGACTTGACCATGCATTCGCAATTGAAAATGAAAAAGTAACCATCAAAGGTTTTCGAAAAGGCAAAGCACCAAGAAGCATCTTTGAAGCAAAATACGGTGTGGAATCACTATATGAAGAAGCGATTCAACATGTTTTGCAAGAAACTTATTACAATACCGTAATGGAAAATGAAATTGATGTTGTCGCTCAACCTCAAATCGACCTTGACATCAATAAAGTCAAAAGAGGAGAAGATTTCTCTTATAAAGTGACAGTTGCCGTTAGACCAGAAATCAAATTAGGCGAATACAAAAACCTTAAGGTTGAATTGTTACCTGTTGAACCTTCTCAAGCTGAAATTGAAGCTGAAATCGGACGCAAACTAGAACAAAACGCAGAAATGGTCATCAAAGAGGAAGGCGTTATCGCTAGTGGAGATACTGCAGTATTTGATTTTTCCGGTTCTGTCAATGGCGAAAAATTTCCAGGCGGAACAGCTGAAAATCATGAAATGGTAATTGGTTCGGGCAGTTTCATTCCTGGATTTGAAGATCAAATGATTGGAATGGCTTCAGGCGAAGAAAAAGATATCGTAGTCACTTTCCCAGAAGATTATCAAGAAAAATCTTTAGCGGGTAAAGAAGCTGTCTTCGCAGTAAAAATCCATGAAATCAAACAAAGAGTTGTACCAACCCTAGATGAAGATTTCGTCAAAGAATTAAATCTTGACGGTGTTGATACAGTCGAGGCCTATAAACAATATGTTCTTGAAGAAATGAAATCTTTTAAAGAAAAACAAAATGAAGAACATTTGCGTCAAACTGTAATTGCCAAGGCAACTGAAAACGCTGAATTTGACTTGCCGGTTGAAATGATCAAAGACGAAGCCAAAACCATGAAAGAAAATACAATGAATCAAATCAAACAATACGGTTTAGATTTCAATATGTATTTACAATACATGGGCAAGTCTGAAGAAGAGTTTGAAAAAGAATTGGAAGAGCAAGCTAAAAAAACGCTTTCTGAACAATTCGTTATCAATGAAATTGCTAAAGTAGAAGGTCTGACTGCTTCAAAAGATGAAATTGAAAACAAGTATTTGGAAATCGTTGAACAATACAAATCACAAAATGTAACTTTAGAACAAGCCAAAAACGCAATTCCTGAATCTGCAATTGTTGCGGAAATCACTTATAAAAAAGCTTTGGACTTGATTGTATCTTCGGCTAACCAAGCTAAATAGTTAAAAAAACTTAATTAATTTAATAAAAAACCCCTAACATTTTATCAAAAATCAAGTAGTAAAATATTAGGTGTTTTTTCTTATTTATGGTAAAATATGATTGATAATTAAAATTATGATGAGGTGAGTATATGTATAATCCGAATAAGGTATTTTCCGATCACTTACCGGTTATCGCAGTCAGAGGCGTCGTTTTCCTGCCTGCATCCGACATTAGGGTGGAGATTGGCCGAGATTTCTCCAAAAACGCAATAACTGAAGCGGAAACCAATCGCGATGGCCACGTATTGCTGGTTTTTCAGGAAAATCCTACGATTGAAGAACCTGAGTTTTCTGATTTGGTGGAAGTTGGCATCCTCGCGAGAATAAGTGTAAAGATTAAGTTGCCTAATGGCAATTATAAGATAAAATTTGAACCGATAACCCGAGTTAGATTAAATGATTTAATCGCCAAAGAACCGTTCTACCTGATTGAGTTCACTTCCTTGGTTCTTGTGCAGGACGATCTCAATGAAGAACAAGTCTTACTGAAGATGGTTTCAAAAGAAATCATTGAAAATGCAAAATTCATCTTCCGCGATTCCAAGAAGGTACTGGACACTTTAAATAAAGGCATGACCTCCGACCAATTGTCTGATTTAGTGGCTTCAGAATTGAGAATACCGGAAAATGAAAGAATTAAATACCTTAAAGAGATGTCAATAAATCAAAGGCTAAAATATTTATTGCAAGACATCGAAAAAGAAAAAACTTTACAATCAATTGAAAATAAAATCAACGAAAGTGTCAGAAAATCTACTGACCAGAATCAAAAGGAGTATTATTTACGGGAAAAAATGCGGGCAATTCAAGAAGAATTAGGCGATTCGAAGCAAAGCGATGCCCAAAAATTTCTTGAACAGATAGAAAATTCTGATATGCCGGTAAAGATTAAAGACAAAGCCCTAAAAGAGTTGAAAAGATACGAATATCTTTCGCCAAACTCAAGCGAATCCAATGTCGTTAGAACATATCTAGAAACATTGATATCAATTCCTTGGGCAAAAACTACAAAAGATGAAGAAGATATCAATGTGGCCATTCAAAAACTTGAAAATGCTCATTTTGGTTTGGAAAAAGTCAAAGAAAGAATCATTGAATATCTATCCGTAAAGATGTTGACGGGAAAAAATCCTCAAACAATTCTTTGTTTAAGTGGGCCTCCGGGAGTAGGTAAAACATCTCTTGCCAAATCTATAGCTAATGCTCTTAACCGAGAGTTTGTCAAAACCAGTTTGGGAGGCGTCCATGATGAAGCGGAAATCAGGGGACATAGAAGAACGTATGTTGGCGCTCTGCCTGGTAGAATCATCAATGGTATGATTAAAGCCAAGGTTGTCAATCCTGTTTTCTTGATTGATGAAATTGACAAGTTGGCGATGACGGATAGAAGCGATCCTGCTTCAGCGCTTTTGGAAGTTTTAGATCCGGAACAGAATCAATTCTTCAGCGATCATTATGTCGAAGAAGATTATGATCTTTCCCAAGTTTTATTTATAACAACTGCAAACTATCTGCAAAACATTCCAGAACCATTAAGGGACAGAATGGAAGTCATTGAATTAAGTTCGTATACAGAAATTGAAAAGTTTTATATCGCAAAGCAATTTCTTGTTGAAAAACAAATCAAAAGTCATGGTTTGGAAACAAAAAAACTGACAATCACTGACGCGGCAATCAAGGTTATCATCCGCGATTATACCCGGGAAGCGGGAGTCAGACAATTGGAAAGATTGATTGGTTCAATCGTCAGAAAAGCCATCAAGCAAATCTTGACCAAAAATCTTGACAATATAACCATCAAACAGGACAATCTCAATAAATATCTCGGTAAACCGCTGTTTAAGAACAATCAAGTCCTTAAATCTGACATGGTTGGGGTAGTCACCGGTTTAGCATACACCATGGCGGGCGGTGACACTTTAGAAGTCGAAGCCACTTATTATGAAGGCAAAAACAACTTGGTTTTGACGGGAAACCTTGGTGACGTCATGAAAGAGTCGGCGATGGCCGCTTTATCATATGTGAAAAGCAATGCCAGCAAACTCGGCATAAACCAGGAAATATTGGATAAGAACGATTTTCATATCCACGTCCCTGAAGGCGCTATTCCTAAAGACGGTCCTTCAGCTGGCGTGACCATCGCAACTGCCTTAATATCGGTAATGACCAATAGAAAAGTCAATCGTTTCGTTGGCATGACCGGTGAAATAACTCTCAACGGCCGTGTATTGCCAATTGGCGGATTAAAAGAAAAATCAATCGCAGCGGCAAGGACCGGTCTCAAGGAAATCATTATTCCTGAAGGCAACGAAAAAGACGTGGAAGACATCCCTAAAGAGGTTCAAGACGTTTTAAAGATTCATTATGCGAAGACAATTGATGACGTTATAAAAATTGCATTGCTCGAATAAGCTGTCACTTGTGATAGCTTTTTGGCTTTAAGCGCTTAATATAGAGGACATATGAAAAATTTAAAAAGACTCTTGGTTTACATGTTGGGATTAAGTATTCTCGGTTTCAGTGTTGCGCTTTTTCAAAAATCTAATTTGGGAATGGGCTCATGGGATGCATTGAACCGTAATTTTTATGAAGGCATTCCGATTGATTACCGATACTTAACACCAATCATGGCAATGTTATTGATAAGTTTAGCCTATTTGATTGAAAAGAAAAAACCGGATTTAATGATGCTTTTTCCTCTTCTCATCAGTTTTTATATAGGCTTGGTAATCGATTTACTGCTTTTGGTGGTTCCGGATGTAACCCAGATGCATCTTTTAATTAACATAGCCTATGTTTTCATCGCGCTCTCTTTTGTTGCAATAGGCTTGAATATGATAGTATTATGCAATTATCCACTGCCGGCACTTGACCAATTTTGTTTGGCAATATCACATAAACTAAAAATTACTTTTGGCAAGGGAAAATTGATTGGGGAAGCCTTGGCTTTGGTAGCGGCAATAGTGGTTGGATTGCTCTTTTCTCATGAAGAATCATACTTTTTTATTGGACCCAACACTTTTATTGCCTTGGTTTTCATCGGTTTATTTGTTGACTTTTTTCAAAAACCGGTACAAAAAATTTTAGGAGACATGAATGATTATCGAAATTTACGCTGATAACCTCAGCCAAGAAGATATAGCAAACAAGACTAGACGCTCGGCTCGAGCGTTGGTTCTTGCTGATGACAAGTTATTGTTGTTGCACGCAAGAAAAATAGATGTATACATGAGTCCTGGTGGAGGTATAGAACCTGGAGAAACTCCTGAACAAGCTGTCTTGAGGGAACTTCTGGAAGAAACCGGATATAAAGGCGAAATAATCCGAAAAACACTGGTGATAAAAGAGTATTTTTCGGAAGAAAACTGGGAAACTCATTATTTTTTAGTCAAAGCAGATTTAAACAAAAAGTCAGACCGTAAGCTCACTGAAGAAGAAATCAATCAGGACATAACAGAACATTGGCTAAGCGTCAGTGAAGCCTTAACTTTATTTGATTCACATGAATCTGCCTTTCTTCATGCCGATAACATCCAGCAAAGAGAATTTATCGCCATCATTAATTCATTGTAACCAAAGGAGCATCTATGCTTGTAAATGCGAACGCTGTTATCAATTATAATCGCTGTCGCCGTTTTGCGGCTTTGAACGATCCGTTTACAGCTTTATATCTCAACAAGGAAATGTCGCAAGAAAATGCAATTTTTCGCGATATTTTGTTGAGTCATCTATACAGTCCTCAAAAAGAGATTAGAAAAAACATCAATTTAACCTATGAATTTGAACATGAAATTACTTTATCGGAAAACTATGATTTTCTCGTTGATGATGATATTCTTTATTGCCTTACACCGTACACTTCGACGGATTTCATTGAGTTGAAATTCAAGGACGGACAGGATAAAATTGCGGTTTTTCAACCAAATCCATCAGGAGTCTTTGAGCCGGTAATACCAAAAATCGCAAACAAGAATCTTGAAGGAAAATTGGATAAATTATACTCAACTTATGAGAGTTTGGGACGAATCGTCTTTAGTTATGCCTTGAAATATTTCATTCTCAAAAAGGTCTATCCCCAAAAGAATTATCGTCTTTACTTTGTATTTCTTAATTCGGAATATAAGTATGACGGTATTTCATACAGTGAAAAACTTTATCATCTCTTTGATTTTTCCAAACTTGATAAAATTGATGAAATTGTCGAAATTGCTTTGTTTCGAATGATCAATCATCTTGAACTTAACGATTTTACACCTTGCATCCTTGCAAAAAAGGCTTGTAGCAAGGGAAAGCCAAACGCATGCAAGTTTATAGATTTTTGCTATTCACATTTACCGGAAAACACCTCTATTCTTGATTATTTCGACTCGCATTTAGGTTTCAATGAAACTACAGAAGAAGGCAATATTCATCACGACACCTATGATCTTTTAAATGAAGGTTATGTCTCTATGCAAGATTTGCCGATATCCTGGTTGAAAGATCAAAACAATTTGATGCAGAGATATTGCTGCGATAATTCAAGTCTATTTTTTCATGCAAAGAAGCTTGATTTGGGCTTAAATCAATTGAAATATCCGCTATATTACCTTGATTTTGAGGCGAATCCGCAAGCTATACCCAAATATCGTGGCGAAAGTCCTTACTCACAATCGGTTTTTCAATATTCAATTCATATTCAAAATCATCCAAATCATGAATTTCAAATTGATGAAAATCATTTTGAATTCTTGGCTAACCCTTTAAAAGATGAAAGAAAATTACTGCTGGAAAATTTAATCCTCATTTTAAACCAAAGTGATTCCTCCATTGTCGTTTACAATAAAACCTTTGAAAAAACAAGACTTGAAGAATTGAAATTGATATTCCCCGAATATCAAAAAGACATCAATAAAATCATCAATCGCTTGTTTGATTTATTGGATATTATCAAAACCAATAAAACGCTATATAAAAGAATTGGTTATGATGGCCCCGACCTAGAGGTCTATAATCTTTATCATCCCGATTTGGGTGGATCTTATTCATTAAAGCAAGTGATAAAACTATTCAAGAAAGATGCCTATGAAAATCTCTTGATCAATGATGGCATCAAGGCTTACAAAGCCTTTCAAAGCATGTCAGAATTGACCAAGGTTGAGGCTGATGAAAAAAGAAAAAATCTATTGCTTTATTGTCGTCAGGACACCTACTCAATGTACCAAATCATTCAAGGCTTGAAAGATTTGATCGGAAAAAAAAGCAAGTAAAAATTCTTGCTAAAATAAATAAGCTATGATATAATACTTTGTGCGCCTAAGACGGGATATAAGCGACACTCCGACGCTTTAATTCGGTTTTATGGTAAGTAACTTATAAAAGGAGGATAATACTATGGCATTGACCAAAGAAAGAATCAAAGAGATTGTTGTTGAAAACCAATTGAAAGAAGGGGACACGGGTTCTCCAGAAATTCAAATTGCTCTACTTTCAGAAGAAATCAATCTTTTGAATGAACATTTGAAGGTTCATAAACACGATCATCATTCCCGTAGAGGCTTATTGATGAAGGTTGGTAAACGTAGAAGTTTATTAAACTATCTAAAATCAGTTTCTAAGGAAAGATATGCTAATTTAGTTCAAAAATTAGGATTAAGAAGATAAGTAATATGCACCCGATTTGTCGGGTGCTATTTCTTTGATTCTAGTGTGAAAATTATAAACTTATGTTATAATAATTAATTAGGCAATATTATAATAGTCTGAAATGGGGTAAATTAATGAAAAGAGTTTTTAAAAAAGAGTTTTATGGTACAGAAATAATTGTTGAAGTAGGTCAATTAGCTAAACAGGCAACTGGTGCTTGTTTGGTCAGATATGGTGAAACTGCAGTATTATCAGCTACAGTTATCAGTAAGGAAGCTATGGCTCAAGATTTCTTTCCTTTGATGGTTATATATCAGGAAAAGTTATATTCAGCCGGAAAGATTCCTGGTGGTTTCTTGCGTCGTGAAGGTCGTCCAACCGAACATGAAACTTTGATTTCTCGTGCTATTGATCGAACGCTGAGACCTTTGTTTGCAGAAGGGTTCCGTAATGAAGTTCAAGTTATCAACACTGTTTTAAGTGCTGATCCAAACAAATCGCCGGAAATGACGGCAATGTTAGGAGCTTCCTTATCCCTTGGTATCGGTGGCGTTCCATTTGATGGTCCAATAGCTGGCGTCATGGTCGGTTTAATTAATGGAGAATTCATTTTAAATCCAAATCCAGAACAACTTTTGGAATCAGACTTGGATTTGATGGTGGCGGGAACCAAAGATGCTATCAACATGGTGGAAGCTGGAGCTAAAGAAGTTGAAGAAGACGTGATTTTGGATGCTTTGATGTTCGCTCATGATAAAATCAAGGAACTCGTAGCTTTTCAGGAAGAAGTAATAGCTGAAATCGGCAAGGAAAAGATAATAGTTGAATTGTTGACTGTTCCGGCTGAAATTGAACAACGAGTAAGAGAACTTGAGAATGGACGCATTACTAAGTCGGTTTCAATTCACGAAAAATTGGAAAGACAAAATACCATTGAAGATATCGAAAATGAAATTTTAGATATCTTGGAAAAAGAATATAAAGAAGCGAAATTGGAAAGGGAAGAACTAGAAAAAAATCTTTCATTTGCCAAACAAGTACTGGAATCGATTCAAGTCAATGAGGTAAGAAGATTGATTACTGTTGATAAGATTCGTCCAGACGGACGGAGAACCAATGAAATCAGACCATTGGATTCGGAAATCGATCTTTTGGCAAGAACTCACGGTTCAGCTCTCTTCACCAGAGGTCAAACCCAAGCTCTTGCAACAGTTACTTTAGGGGCTTTAAGAGAAGCACAAATCATTGATGGAGTTAGTATCGAAGATGGCAAAAGATTCATGCTGCATTACAACTTCCCGCAATTTTCCGTAGGGTCAACTGGACGTTATGGCTTTGTCGGCCGTAGAGAAGTCGGACATGGTGCTTTGGGTGAAAGAGCATTGCTTCAAGTTTTACCTAACGAGGATGAATTCCCATATGCAATCAGAGTTGTATCTGAAGTATTGGAATCAAACGGTTCTTCATCACAAGCTACCATCTGTGCCGGTTCAATGGCTTTAATGGCAGCTGGTGTGCCTATCAAGGCGCAAGTTGCAGGGATTGCCATGGGATTGGTAAAAGAAAAAGATCATTATACCATTTTGACTGATATCCAAGGTTTGGAAGATCATTTCGGCGATATGGATTTCAAGGTAGCTGGTACTAGAAAAGGTATTTGCTCATTACAGATGGATATCAAGATTTCTGGAATCACCAAGGAAATCTTCAAGGAATCATTGGATCAAGCAAAACATGCAAGAATGGAAATTCTTGACAACATGGATTCAGTTATCAAAGAACCGAAAAAAGAACTTTGCAAATACGCTCCTAAGGTTAAGTTGATGCAAATTTCTCCAGATAAGATCAGAGACGTTATCGGTGCCGGCGGTAAGAATATCACAGCGATTATCGAACAATGCGGCAATGTAAAAATTGATATTGAACAAGACGGCAGAGTCATCTTGATGCATGAAGAAACCTATTTTATTGATAAAGCCATGAAATTAATCGAAGATATAATTCGTGAAGTGGAAATAGGCGCAAAATACATGGGTAAAGTCGTAAGAATCGAGAAATTCGGTGCGTTTGTGGAATTATGGCCGGGTCAAGACGGTTTGGTTCATATCTCAAAACTTGATACCAAACATATTAAAAACGTCGAAGATGTTGTTAAAATCGGCGATGTAATCGAAGTAAAGGTAATCGGCGTTGATGAAAAAGGCCGCGTTGATTTATCAAGAAAAGCTATTTTAGAAGAAGTAAAATAATGTTATAATTAAATTGATCAAATTATTGGGTAATCGAGCGCTTAACCCAAGCGTTAGGAAAGTCCATGCTAGCACAAGCTGAGATGCTTGTAGTGATTGTGCTAAACGAATCGATAAGTTTAGGCACCCCTTAAAGGGTGACGGCGAAGAAATGGATGTTAAAGGCCAAAGTATTCTTAAAGTGCCACAGTGACGAAACACATAAAATATATGTGTGTGAAACGGGTAAACCCCTCAAGCTAGAAACCCAAATATTGGTAGGGGCACGGTTTTGGAGGATAAATGAATCCATCCGGCTGACGGTCTAATGACCGGAGATAAATGATTACCGGCTTTCCTTTTGGCAAGCTACAGAACATGGCTTATAGATAATTTGATGAAAAAGCATATAAAAACTGTTTATATGCTTTTTTTTAAAAGAAAAAGAGGTGAGACTTATGAGTGACGAAAGTTTAAAAAAACGCCAATTGAGAATTAGAAATTTCTCGATTATTGCCCATATCGATCA
>JAKPZU010000035.1 GCA_029559915.1 Bacillota bacterium | reverse complement strand
TTATTCTTTTAATTCTAGGTACTGATGATTTGACGCTTACTTTTAAATTAGTGACATACTATTCTGGTTAATAAATATCTTTCCTATATATAAAATCACTTTCTGCAAACTCGTTTGTTTTAATTAAATCACTTACCGTCTCATCTTCATGCATTTCAATAACACATTCTTCTTCATGGCAAATTGTAGATACCAATATTCTGTCTTCAGAATAAAAACATATGTCTTCAGGTAAATCTGGATAATTAAAACTATATAAGTCTCTATTAATGTTAGTTAGCTCATATAGAACTTCTTCTGTAAACTCTATCTCATAAACCAATATCAATCTATCTGAAACAGTATGTGGGTACTTAAAATCAAAATACTTTCTTATTACATTTTTCATAGTTATGGGTACTTTTTTTTCTATTAGGTTGATATATTCCAAAAATGATGGATTTAATTCATGTTCATCTAAATTAACAATTGGCTTCCCAAAATGATATTTTGTTATGTTTGCTTTATCCAATTTTATTGAAAAATCAGTTATAAAGAACGTTATTTTCTTACACTTCGTATACAAGTATCTAATTAATAAATCATATTTTTTGTCTTTTATGTCTCCTACAATAAAAACCATTTAACACACCTCCTAAAAGTAAATATACCAGCAATGAGCTTTGCCAACATGATAATGATCATAATAACCGAAACCAGTACGATGAGCTAGATGAAACAGAGGTTTTACACCTGCACCAGCTTCAGTCGCTGCAGCTCTGGCTTCCCAACTAAACCTGCAAATCACATTTCGTCCAGCAGCTAATTCTGTTACTGCTTCTTGATATGTCAGTGACCTTCCAATATTGATTATACCCCCTACTAGAGATGCAGACCTATATGTTGTTTCTTGATTTTTTCTGTAAGATCCCGAGCATCAAAACTATACAGTTGAATTCTAAGAACGCTTTCTCTGTTACCATGCAAATATCTAATTCGTAATGTTACAATATTGGTTGAAAGAAACAAATTCATATATCTGTTACTGGAAATATAAGTTACATCAGTATATTGAGTGATAATTCTCTTGTTTTTTTTCACAAACATAAAAGAAGAATTATCGTATTGAAAATTCTTTATCTTGAAATAAGATGCTATACTTAACAAAACTGCTAATATAGTTAAAATTGCAAAAAGCACTAAAGATGGCAAATCCCAAAACGCTTCAAAATAAAGCCTATTCCGTAGAATACTTTCGTCAATAATAATAATGAATAACAATCCTAAAAAACACACATAGCAATAAACAAAATTATGTAGAAGTAAGGTCGAAAATCTTATGAGCTTAACCCGCTTGAAATGATCTAAATTTGACATTATTTCAAATCCCACCTATCATAATCTGGTTCGCTAAATATCGCTTTCCCTAGATAATAAACATTATATGCCGCAAAGCCATAGGATATTATCAGGCCTGCTGGACTAGCATTTTTGCTTAATAGACTACCAATATTCGTAACTTGAAATCTAGTTGCTTCAAGTGCGTTCTTCGCTGTATCAGTTACGAGTGAAGCACCATTAAGCGTGTAGAAATCTCGAGTAGTATTGAGCGCGACACCGGTAATACTGTATAAATCAGCAGCAACAGAGGTTAGTCCCGAACTTAAATAGCCTCCAACCTTATATATAGTTTTTGGAATAAAAATATCATCTAAATTATTATAAGTAGAATCAACTATATCATCCCACACATCCTTGCCTTCATCACCATCATTTATGCTTTTTTTATATTGAGCAACCGCGACTTCTGCCACGTTCGAAACCGTACCGATTGCATAAGTTATAGCCATAGTAGCCCCTATCGTTCCTATTCCCCCTGTAAGTGGTACTGATACAACAGCAACAGCTACAACAGCAACGCAAAGAGTAATAGTCAATGCTATTTTAAACCACCTAGCAATATCTCCTTGACTATCAGATAGCATAATTGGATTATTTAGGCAATAAATAAACATATTGCTACTAGCAATATTCCCCTGCTGTCCTAATAACCCATCCGCATTAATAAATCTACCAACTTCAGGATTATAGTATCTACTGTTTAGGTAATACATGCTAATTTCAGAATCATATCGATAACCACGATACCTATAAGGATTCGCATCTGCTATTGTACTGTATCCAGTTGTAATTTCAGTATCTGTAATTTTACCATATGCATCATAGATATAATGTACAACAACTGTACCATCACTAGTCGCAATATGAGTAATATCGCCCATTTGGTTACGGATGTAGAAATATTCTGAGCCACTGTTTTGATTTGTTATGTCTGAGTCATAGTTGAAACTAATCAGCGTTCCATCATAATCATATGTGTATAGTATACCATAACTTCCATCTGTTTCGTATACAACTTTATCATCAATCAACTCGTAATCTATCGTTTGGTTGATTGTAAACCCGGATCCATTAAACGTTGAAAACTCTTTTTGTATTCTGTACCCTTGATCATTATAAGTATACGCAATTTGATAAATTGGGTATCCACTACTTGACATAACATAAATATTTGATAATTCTCTTCCGCTCCAAGATAATATTGCGTTATTATAGGTTGTTCCATTATAGATGAAATTCGAGATCGAGACTGGATTGCCTTGATTGTCATAAGAATATTGCTGAATGGTTGCTTCTGTTTGAGGAACACCGTTGATATAGTCGATTTCGCCATAACTTAAGAGTTGATCTTCCCAGTCGCTACTGTAATTGTAATGCAAATGCTCATGAGGAACAGTGTTATAGGGCAAAGGTGTTCCCACTTTGAAGACAATACGGAACGAAATGGTGTAGTACGCCCCGTCCGTTGCTGTATACTGCCGATAATAATATCCTGCAACGGATGTATTGAGATTGTCGTAAGTCAAGGTTGTGGTCATTCCTGAAATCGGGTACTCATGATCGGGATCATAGAGAGCATCATAATATGAAAAAGAAAGAGATGGTGTTTGACCTACATTCAATATATACATGTTTTGATACGTTTTGTTTCCGTTATAAAGCATGTATGCATCCCATGAGCCGGAATTTGACTGGTAGTAAGATGGGGCTGTTGGGTTTGTTGTATCATTTTGTCCATACAAGAATGTCTTAACGTCGGTTCGGTTTCCTCTAGCATCGTAGTAATAGTATTTTGTGAAATTAGTATCCGATAATGTTGATGTTCCATTAGTATAATCTCTACTATCTTCAACTTTCAATTGATTTAAATCATCATACTCAAAATTTCGGTAGAGCTTCAATGATGTTCCTTCATAGTAATATTCTTTTGTTATATTACCTAGAGAATCATAATAATATCTGTATAGATAATCTATACCAGCTCCATTAATTTCATATGTAATTTCATAGATCCTTGTTGTGTCTCCTGAATATACAAAGTTTTGTTGAATATTGAAAGTACTCCATGTTAAATTAATATACTCAAGACGATATAAGGCATCATCTTCATAGTGATAATCTTTCAATACATCAAGATTAGATTGTGTTGTATATTCTGTATTATCATATAAGCTGGAAGTCTGAACACACACATCACCACTATATTCAAAACACTCATTGTAAGTGTAATTTGTTGTTGCTTGATTCCCATCAATTTCGAAATATAAAGATGTTAAATTACCTGAATCATCATAAATATACTTGATTATGTTTCCTTCTTCATCAACAGCTTGAATTAGGTTCCCGCTTGAATCGTAAGTATAATATTCACTTGCTACTATTGAGCCGCTTTCGAATGTATTATACACTGCGATTCGACCAAAATCGTCATACTCATATGAGAATCTAGTTACAAAAGAACCACCAGATTCTTTGAATTGGATATTTTCAATTTGATCTCTATCATTGTAAGTAAATTTTAGTACATCGCCATTACCGTAAGTCTGCTCAGAAAGTCTATCGGTATAAAATGTCCCATCCATTTCATAAGTATAACTCATTAATGGAGTTGTATTCACGGATATCTGACTGATTCTTCCTTGATTATCATATCCAATTTCATAATAATAATCGTCATCCAACACTATCTTCCAAAGACGGTCTTTGCTATCGTACATATATTCAACCAATGCATCTTCTTCGCCAGCTGAATAGTTTTCATAATCATCAACAGATACTACTTTAATTAGTTTACCCTCACTATCATATATATAGTGAGTATCTTGACCCTTAGCGTTTTCAATTGCTTCAAGCAATCCGTTAAGAGTATCATTATAATAATCAGTTGTGTTACTAAACTCATCTGTTTTTGTTAAAGTATATTGACTAAAATGAGTGTATGCTGTAGATGTAGTGAAATATGTAGTTTCATCACCTATAGCCATTTGGGTTACCTGACCATAAGAATTGTAGGTTGGTGATGATGAAACGTTATTGTATGTAACCTCGTCAATTAAACTGCTTGTGTTCTCTGATAACTCAACTGTAGTATCATCTGGTAAATCAATTTCAGTTGGCGTTGATGCATAATCTTTTAGTTCATCATACTGATATTCAGTTCTATCGCCACTTGAAGTTTGAATAGCTGTTAAGTTACCGTACTCATCGTACTCGTAATTTGTATATGAATTTTCGTAGAAGATTTGAAGTCCATCGAAGTAAACCGACCCTTCGCCCTTATATTCCATGAACACATTAATCCAATATGTATTCTCATCAGGCATCGCAATTTCAGCATACTGATATTGCCACCCTTCAATTGATGTATCAAAAACAATATATTCACTTTTAATAATAGTACTCTCGTATGTTGGTCCATATATATATGTTACTGAATCAACAAAATCGATTCTAATTCTCAAAAATCTATCATTCCCATCAATGTAATCATCTGAAGTTATGGTCGTTGGAGTTCCTTCAGATAATGCCCAAGCTCCTATTACTAGTTGACCTTGTTCATCAAGAACTGAGGTATCTAGAAAATCAGAAATACTTGTAACTGCTGATCTTGTTTCTAAACCAGATCCCTCTATTTCTACTGCATAATCTCCAAGAATGCTTTCAAAATATGCATTATTTAATGTTTCAGTATTGACACGAGAAACATAATTCGAGTCACTTAAAAACCAACCAGGAAGATCTTCAATTGTTCCTGTCATTTCAAAAGAAGCATTGTCAATCATGTTTGTTCGATTATCAATAAATCCTTCATATATTTCAATGTTATCAAAATAGGCTAAACCTACAGAGTGGTTAACTAATGATACTGTTATCTCTGTATTATCACTGTAAACGCCAAAAGTGACGGTAACCTTAGTCCATTCCTCATCATTTGAAACATAAGTAATTATCCCGCCGTAATCTTCTCCATCCACATCAATCCATACATTGCTGTTTGAAGCCTCATTTAGAACATATCCGGTCAATGTATATGCCCCAGAGTCAAGTATTATTGTTTGTTCAAAATGACCATAATCTGATGAATATCCTCTTAATTTAGCAGAAAAATTTCCATATAAAGATTTATCATCTGAGTGATCGTCCTTATCTAGTTCTCTTAATTCACCATAATCATCTACATAAACCCAACTTACATCCATGCTTGAACTATCATATTCAAATCCATGATTGTTTATTGGATTAAATAGGTTTGATTGAGGATTTGATTGAGATACAAGTGCATGATTGATTTTATAGTTTGGTTCGCCATCAATAACTAAGTATTCTATTCCGTCCATATCTTCTGAACTAAATATGTTCAAATATTTATAATATTGAGCATTCCCATCACTATCTAAAATATTTACTGTATGACCAAAATCATCAAACTTATAGATAAGAAAATCATCGTTTTGATCAGTAATAATTGTTTCCTTTAAATTGTAAGTATAATCTATCTCTGAAAAATACGCTCCATTATAAGATGATTTTATTTTTGTGACTTTATCGGTTGTTGTATTATAGAAATACTCAACTTTATCTTGGCCAGACATGTAAATTCTTTCTACTCTACCATTGTTATCATAATCATAATAAAGATAGTCATCTAGAGAAAATGAATCATTATTATCATAATCTTTATAGTGATATATCGTACTTTGAGAATAAACATTATAATCTGAAACATATTCATAAGTATAAACTGTTTTTTCTAATTCATGAGAATACGTACTATCCTGGTATACACTTAATATGGCAGTAGAAATTCCATATGAGTTATATGTGATATTAATTTCATTATTTGCCATATCTTTGATTTTAGTAATTTTGTCTGGATTAGTACCGTCGCGTGTGATTGTAATCGACTGATTTGTCTCCTCATTTCTTATCGATGTTAGATATCCTGATGTATTATAGATTTGTCTTATGTTATCAGGTGTTTGTATAAATTGGCCTCCAAAGTACCCATAACCATACTGTCTTACAAGAATATCGCCAGAACCATCTTCTGCAATATAACAATAATTAGCTCCTGGATATGATGTTTCAAACCGACTATCGCACGCAATTGAATGATAATATACTATATTACCTGTGTAATCCTGAGAATAGTAAAGCCCTAAACTACTATCATACTTAACATACGAATTATATATAATATTCCAGCCAGAACCATACCCAATATTTGTGTCTCTATCTAAAATATTGTAACCAAAACTTAATGATAGCGTTTGTCTTTCAGTCTCAAAACTCAAGTCATTCCTTACAACTGATAATAATCCAGTATAATCAGATACATAACCTGTGGAATATTCTCCCACTTGTTGTGAACTGTATGTCCAATAGTCTTTTATCCCTTCAGAGTTGGTATATCCTATCGTTAACTTAGGCCCAGTTACAGTCGAATATTCTAACGAATCGAAATATACATAATCTGTTACACTTTCATCTTCTGTTCTAAGCTCAATTACACCATCACTAACTCCATCTTCATACCATGAATATATCGCTTTAGTAATATTCAACAGATATTCTTCATTTGACCCATCATACGGTAGAACATATAAATAATCGATTATCTTGCTATCTACATCAGTCAGGTTTTGCCCACTGATTGAATCATATGATGTGGTTTGGTTCACCATCCTCGCGCATATCTGAGTTGTATCAACAGTATATCGTGAATAAAGATTTAACTTAAGATGAGCATAATTAATTACAACATCTTCTGGTAATGAATCAATTGCAAATTCAATATAACTTCTATACTTATATGTTCCGCTGTAACCAGATTTAATATAATTTGCTGTAGTGTTACTTCCACTTGTACCATATACATATTTATCCCTAATATTTGTGTTGTTTGTTTCAAGTACAATACTCGGATCAATTGTCACAGGATAACTAGCTGTTTTTAACCACTCATCATCAGGAATGATGGTAATTTCGTATGTCTTATTACCAGTTTCAATCAATTGATATTTAATTGAGTTTGATTCATTTGTCTTGTTGTCAAACATGAAAAAGTCGCTAAAAGTTAAAACCACTTCATTTTCTTCATTAACGAATACAATATTACCTCCATTATCTTCTTTCAAAGATAGGTTTTTCAACTTATACTCGAATGTCATAGTAAAATTTTCTATGTATTTGCTGAGAATAATATTTTCCTTGACTTGACTGCCCGAAACAATATATTCAACATCAACATTATTTTGTATATTCGAATAAATTATTGATTGACTTGTATTAACTACTTCTTTTATATTTGAAGGTGTTAATTCTGAATCATCATAATCTATTGTGGATGATTCAATGTCTAATAAATTCCAATCAACACTATAATCACCAAAAGCTAACTTGATTTGTTTTTCATCATCGAGACTTTTCGGAAATTTCAACTTAAATGAATTCGCAGTGTTTTCCAAAGAATCACCGTTATCTATTAAGCTATTATCTACTTCTTTCCACTGTCCATCTTCATAGTAATGTATCACATCATTATAAATCGCTACCTCATATGATCCATCAACTTTTCTGAACGTTTTTGTATTTGCCGTTCTCTCAGATATAATCTCACTCTCGATTGCAATCTGACTTGCATCGAAATTTGAATCTGTTGTTGCAGGATAATTCACTTTATCATCTAAATCAACTGATACATCATCGTTAAATGTATCTAATGCATATACAATTTGATTGTTTTGTGGAATGATGCTTCCCGCAACCATAAACAAACAAAGCATAACAGTTACAATCTTTCTAAACATAATCCTTTTCTCCCCTTTTTTATATTTTTTTATCACAAAATGCACGTTATCACGTGCTTTATATTGCGCAATGTTATTGCCTTCTTATAATCGTTGATTTCATCTTTCTTCAATCTTTATACTCTAAGTGAAAAACCCATTTATTGTATTCCAGTCACTTTTTGGTAACCA
Organism: Bacillota bacterium; assembly: GCA_029559915.1. Taxonomy (GTDB): domain Bacteria; phylum Bacillota_I; class Bacilli_A; order Izemoplasmatales; family Hujiaoplasmataceae; genus UBA2289. The sequence continues at coordinate 21,252 of JAKPZU010000035.1, read as the reverse complement.
TCCTTGTTTATCGTTGACTACTTTGATTACTAAAATATGATCGTTAGTATCAAGGTACTTTCTTAATTCTCCACTTAGAGAATCGGCGTTCCCAGAATACTTCACTATCCAAGAAGATTCCACATACTTGCATGTTCCAGTACAGATTTCTTTGATTTTCTTTTCAAGATCTTGATTCTTTTGCCCTGGTGAGTTCAGGTCGTATGATACAGAATATACTGGCATTTTTTTCCTCCTTTCAATTATATTTATTGAGTTGTTCTTTTAAGTCTATAAGAATTTTGTAACATTTAAGATGAGCTTCCTTAGCTACAACAAAATCACTAGATTTTATTTCTTCTATTTTGCTTGAATACCAGGTTGTGAGATAATCTACAAGTTTAGTCAACAAATTTCTGTCTTTGGGAAACTCAATACTTAATAGTTTTTTTGCATAACTTTTAATAAAGTTATCATTTGAATACTGCATGATTGTCTGTGATAATCCTTCAAATTCTATTGTGATGATTTCTTCTATTGTCATGGGTATCTTTAAATGAAAAAATGAATGCGAAAACGTAGATTAACATCTACTGTTTTCTTACTTGCACCTTATCTATTGTGATTCGATTACTACTTCTTCTAAATCAACATCATCAAATCCATCAGCTCGTACAGCAATATGACTTGAAAAAGCAAAAGCGAAAAAACTCAAGACGAGGATAGCAAGTATCGCTATTCTCTTTTTCATTTTTGCCTCCTTATGAGTTTATGATATAATATAATCAGAAATTTGCATAGGACCTGGAAGTTCCGTTTTTCAAAAAGTGAGGTAGCCATGGATAGGATAAGACAACGCTATATGTTTCACTTAGACAATATAAGACGTAAAAAAAACATCACAATTAAGGATCTATGTGATGGAATATGTGATGATCGCCAATATAGAAAATATAGAAGTGGAGTGAACAATGTAAGCGATATTAGGCTTCTTGAATTCTGTGAAAGATTAAGAATAAGTTCCCGGGATTTCTATTTCACACTGAATGAAAAGGATGAATATGATTTTAAGCTTCTTAAAAATCTATATAACTTGATAATTAATAAAAACTATATCGAAGCTAAAGTAATACTTGATAAGGGTTTTAAACATTCCTATTTAACCGTTCAAAATAGAAGGCTACTCGAATACTGTAAAATTAGATATCATTACAAACAAAAAGAATATACTAGTGATCAAGCAGTTAAAGAGATTGGAAATAGTATTAATATCCAGGAATGTTGTAAAAATGAGTTGTTTGATTTTGTGGATATATTGTTTTTACTTATGCTAGCGGAAATCCAAGTGAAGACGGAAAAAATCCAAGCTTTAGACCAGTTAATTATTATTCTAGCAAATCCAGAATCAATATACATGAGCCCTGAGAAGAGAGACTTGATAGCACCAATCTATTCAAATGTTTCAATTTTGCTTGGAAGACTTAATAGACTAGATGAACTACTTAGAATAAACTCTCTAGGTATTGATTATTGTCTTAAAAACTCTTTCTCTAGATCACTAACGAAATTATATCAGACAAGGGCTTTAGCATTATATAAACTAGAAAGGTTCTCAGAGGCTGAAGAGTTCATCGCAAAGGCCATATCAAATACAATATCAATTGAATCCATCGAAGCAACTACAAAGCTCTTCGCTCAACTCGTAAAGGAATTTAATAAAAATCCATTTGATGTTTTAGTAGAATATTTCATAAGAAAAAAGGAAGAAATCGGCTCGTGATTTCTTCCTTTTTTTTACACTTGATATATTAAATTTCAGAACTAATCATATATTCTGTATCATACTGAATTGTGTCAATATTTTGATTATTTAACTTGTAAATGACTATTTTTGGTAATGCTATATTACTTCCATTAACAGATTCAATATAACTATATGGTTTAAACCATATTAAATAGTCAGCATTACATTTTTTAATTGTTTTTACCATTACACTATCTGCTCAAAAACAATGCGGTTTTGCTAACAAAGAAGTGCCTTGATCGATATTGGATTTATCGAGATTATGTATTTGAAGATAACCCCCAGAAGATTCGTCCAAAACAAAGAATATTAACTTGCATTCAGGATGATTTTTCCTGTATTGGTCCACTTTTTTTTGCATGTTTTGAAATCACTCTATCAAAGTTTTTTCTATATCTATCGAAGTTATGATCTTCTTCTGTTGGTAGTCCACTATCACCTAATAATAATATTTGCTTTAAATTAGGAAAATCATCGTTTTCACCTTCTCAATCATTTATTATACTACATTCCTCTCTTGGGGGGGACCTTTTGTCCTAAATTTTCATAGCAGTGCACATATCAGAGTATAAAAAAAGAGTAAAATCAATGAAAATACACTGATTTTACCCTAAAAAATACAAAAAGTTGCTTTGTTTAAAATCGCTTATAACGTCTTTATTTAGCCGTTAAACGATAAAAAGCAACTTGGTATAATTAACCTGGTGCGGTTGATGGGATTTGAACCCACACGTCCTATGGACACTGCCGCCTGAAGACAGCGCGTCTGCCGTTTCGCCACAACCGCATCGAAAATGGTCGGGATGACAGGATTTGAACCTGCGACCCCTTAGTCCCGAACCAAGTGCTCTACCAAGCTGAGCCACATCCCGACCTTAATTATTGATACAATTTATATTTTACAACAAATTTTTGATTTTTCTACAAAAACTTTCTGATTTTTTAACTTAATCTTTAGTATTGAAATCAATGATTACTTGCATGAATTGGTCGACAGTTTCCTTATCGGTGGTGAAGTCTGTCATTAGTATTGGCATTGCGAAAAGTAACATCTCTAAATCTTCATACTCCAGCAAATATTTATTGAAATCCCTCGCTCTGCCGAGTAATGACCAAGTTTCAAAACTTCTCATAATTCCGGCACCACTCATTTCCATGGTTGCGACCGCCTGCATGATGCGGAAGTTATCTTGATAAGTTGAATCAAGTATTATATCTTGCATTTCTTCTTCCAAAAAGTCAATTATCTTGTCGAATTCGTCTTCATTGGCCCAAGCGGAACGAATATATGAATCATAGTCCCAAAAATACTCATTATCCTCAGTAAACTTTGACAACATTATTAAACCACCTTTAGTTTTAGAAGCAGTTATGTCTTCATAAGAAACTTCAAATAATGGTTTCAGGTTGTCTGGATAGGCGTAATCAAGCAATTCTGTATCTTCAAAATAAGAATAGACTTCCAGAAAATCAGTTTCACTGTCATAATCAACGCCGTAAACATGTTGGATATCCAAGACAATGAACTCTCCAGGATTATCAGCCAAAAAAGTTTCCAGTTCTTCTAAAACGTCAGTTAATGGCGTGGAAAAATAATTATGTACTGTATAGTATTCTCCTTCTTCTTCATTGAAGGATAATCTCATATCAAGATATCTTCCCCCTGATTTAAGTAAATCTGATGCGCCAACTACTTGAGTTTTTGATTGTCTGATGGAAAATCCCTTAATGAGACGTCCGACAAATCCTTGCATCAAACCGTCAGCGCTACTATTATCAACGGGAGAAAAGATATCAATCTCATGAGAAAAAGCGTCATGAGCTCCCAACATGGCGATTTCAATAATCTTATCTTCAAACTCCAAATTTTCCGACATCCAATTGCTATAGTCGCTATCGCTTAATTTTGAACTAACAAAAAACCAAGGTGCGTTAACGACTGACAATAACATGAAAATTACCAAAAAGAGAAAGAGAATAATTTTCTTCAATAAATTAATTTGCTTCTTCAATTTCATCACTCCAAAAATCTTTTATCATTTTACCCAGTTCTTCCATATCATTGCAGACAGTCAAATGGCTCCAGAACTTGGGATAAAGTCTTAAATATTTCCTGCTTGTGAAACGGTCGTCCAATAGTATTGCCACACCTCTATCGGTCTTGGTTCTGATTACCCTGCCTACTGCTTGGATAACTTTATTGATTCCCGGGTAAGTATAGGCATAATCAAATCCATTATCAAAAGTAATGTCATAATGGGCTTTTAAGATATTGTTGAAAGGAGCTATTGCCGGTAATCCCACACCAACAATCAACACCCCACTAAGCATATCGCCAATCAAGTCGATTGATTCGCCAAAAATACCACCCATCACAAACAGGAACACTTGACTAACTTCACTTTCATCACTGAAAAGACTGATGATATCGTTTCTTTCTTTGAAGAACATATTCCGTTTTTGGGAGATGAAATTGACATTTTCAATTTCATCCAGCAAAATGCCTTCCAGTTTTTTTAAGTATTCATAACTTGGAAAAAAGATGATGTAATTTCCTTTTTTCCCGTTAACCAAAGCCTTGGTCGATTGAATGATTTTGTCAATCGATTGATCCCGGTCTTTATATCTGGTGGAAATGTCATCCACCGCCAAGAGCAATAAATTGTTTTGACTGAAATCGCTGACCAAGGAAATATCTTCTCCCAAATTAGCGGTAATCAGACTTTTATAATAAAACATCGGCGATAAAGTAGCGCTGAAGAAAGTCGCGGCTTCAGCGTAATTATCGATGGTTTGGTTGATAAAGTAAGAAGCATTCAAACAATTGATGGAAATGGTCAATTCACCATCGTATTTTTCCAAAACATAGACAAAATCATCATTAAAGAATTCGTTGATTCTCAAGAAACGAGAAACTTCAAAATAGAACTCCGTCAATTCTTGTTTTTCGAATTTGGCTGTTTCATCAGTGAAGATCTTATCCAGTTTGATTGCCAATTTTCTCAAGAATAATAAAAGTGTCGGATTGACTTCATCTTTTCTGATGAAATCAACTTCCATTAGCGTAATCTTGGCTGCCCCGAAGACTTCAAGGATTTGACTGATTTCATAACTAGGATCCGGTTTCAAATAATGGGAGGTTTCCAAAGCCTTGATGAACATTTCTTCAGTTAAACTTGCTGAATACATTTTTCTCGATCTATCTACCATATTATGAGCTTCATCGATTAAAAGGATGGGACTATAGGCATTATCCTCAAAATAGCGAATCAAGTGTGCCATAGGGTCAAAAATATAGTTATAGTCGCAGATAATGATATCGGCGTAATTACTTAAATCCAAACTAAGTTCAAAAGGACAAACTGTATGCTTTTTGGCATAAGTCTTGATCTTTTCTTTTGTCAATAAAGTTTCATTATTATAGACATCCTCGATAGTTTTGAAAACACGGTTGTAATAACCGTTGGCGTATTTGCAGACCTCTGGGTCACAGTCTCGCTTATCAAGGAAACACATTGAATCTTTGGCAGTGATTTCAATGCTTTTGGCAATCAGTCCATTTTCTTCCAACAAGGCGACAGTGTCCAAGACCACTTTTTTACCATCATTTTTGGCAGTACTGTAAAAGATTTTTTGTCTTGGTTTATTGATGGCTTTTAGCCCTGCAAAAAGCGATGCTATTGTCTTTCCAATCCCAGTGGGAGCTTCTAGATACAGTTTCCCGTGATTTAAGATATTTCGGTAAATGTAAGCCATCATTTCTCTTTGATTTAGGCGATATTCAGGAAAAGGAAATTCAAGGCCGACGATTGATTTTTGGCGTGAATTTTCGTGATTGGCTATTACTTCTTGCCAATCAAGATAACGATTTATCGTTTTTAAAAAATAAGTTTCCAGTTGTTTGAAGGTAAAACTTTTTTCGAATTGTTTTGGTTTTTGACTTTCAACATCGATATATGTCAACCAGACTTTAATTTTCTTCAGGGAATTGGTCAGGGAATAAATATAGGCATAGATTCTGGCTTGCGCCATATGGGCTGGCACAGTATCAATTTCCAATTGATCGAAATCGATGTGAGTCGATTTGATTTCTTCGATAATTATTTCATTGTCACGGTTTAAAACGCCGTCAATACGGCCAGAGATGGTTAAGGAAAGGTCATTTCTTTCATGTATCAATTGACAAAATACTTCCTTTTTATCTTCTTCAAGATAGAGATTTTGCCAATATTTATGAATGTCTGTACCTTCTTGAGCTCTAGTCATTAAGTTTTTCGTGCTGGTGATGCTGCCGGAACCATAAAGCAATTCTGCAATATCTTTAACACTAACAGTTAATTGTATCATTCACTTCACCTATAGAATTATTATACCTTAATTATCGATTTTTGGCAGAAAAAAAACCAAGTTCACTTGGTTTTTAATAAAACTTGATATAGAAAGGTAAAAGCGGTAGATTGTTGGAAGTTATAATATCACAAATAGGAAATTTTTTCATTGCGTAGCGAATTTCCTTATAGTCTTTATCTTTCTTGATGATGATGCGGTTATTTTCTATCTTGACATTGGTCAAAGGATAAAAATCAGTACCGTTTTCAGTATATGTAAAGCCTAAATATTGTCCAGATTTAGATAATAAATTCAAGAAATTACCCTCAGTGAGAATTGAGATATAATCAGGAAATAACTGGTAAGAGAAATATGTTGGCGCAGTATTGTTTTTACCGATTTTATAGATTTTTTCCAGTACCAGGTTTGATAATCTTCTCGCAACCAGATGTTTGTCTTTGGGGTTAATGTCTTGTGAATCGCCGAAGTCGATGGCTGAAACCAGATAAACTTCATCTTTATCCGATGATATTCTCGCTTGGGCGAGGCGGATTTTACTGACTGAGTAATCATCCGCTTCTGGATGATTATAACCGGCAATTTGAATTATGAAGAAAGGTAGTTTTAAATCATTGAAATCCAGTCTTAAACATTTGATGATCGATCTTAGGGCATATTCATAAATGCTATAATATGGATAATCATTTTCACCTTGATAAAAAACAATGGCTTTGATAGCGTGAGGTACTACTTTCGTTTTCAAAAGACCGTATAGCGGATAACGATCTTTAGAAGCATACTTACTGGTTAATAATTTGATTTCTTTATTGGCTTCAATATCGGAATTGCTCATCCAAGAAAAAATACGAGAATCGATATGAGTGCAGTTGATGATGCCGATAGGAGTTTTAATCAATTCATGCATGCCTTTGGCGAAAAGATAGCCAAGTGCTGAAAAAGTCTCAAAATTGTCCTTACCTGATATAAACCAATCATATTCTTCTTCTTTTTTGGTGAAGAAACGGACGCTTTGGATATCATAATCTTGGTTGTGGTAACTGTCAGCCAAAGGCATAGAGATATTCATACCACCCAAAAACAAATAAACGTCGCCGATGACGCAGTTATAGATTGTCACTTTTTCTTTCTTTGTCGACAAAGAAAAAGAAAATGCCGTTTCACGATAATCCATTGCCGGAAATTCTACCATGAAATTGTCAGACTTGGTTTTGATGACAATTTCTTGATCCAATAATTTTATGGTTATCTCTTGTTTTTTTGCACATTTTCCAAATATTTTTATTGGTTTTCCTTGTTGGAAAACCATATTGTCATTAAATATTTCCGCTAATTCAAAACTTTTTCTCATCCTTTAAATTGTCTCCTGACCATATTAAAAAACTAGACCTATGATAACAAAAAAACCTCCTGATGTAAAGAAAAATCAGGAGGTTTCAAGTATAAAAAACATTGAAAAAATCTATTTATTTTTTAACCGAATTTATCTGGTAATTTTCATACGATATTTCTTGCCAACCTTAACCAAGTAATGTTCTTTTGCAAAATCAACGGTGTCTTTGATGCTCTCTTTGATATCCCTTGGATTAAAGCCCAGTTCTGTTTTTGCTTTGGTATTGTCAAAGTTATGGTTTGAGTTTAAGACAGATATTGAATAGTGGGTGAATAATGGTCGTTTACGCAAAACAAGGAAGATGAATTCGGCGAGATAACTCATTGATTTAATGAACCAATAAGCGATTTTTGTTCTGACTTTCTTTTTATTGGTGTAATCCGCTATTTCATCAAGCAATTCCTTGACGGTGATCGCGTGTCCTGACAGAATGTAACCTTGTTTATCTCTACCGATAAGAGCGGCTTGAATGATGCCGTCTGCGGCGTCCCTGACATCCACGAAGTTATAACCGCCCTTTAAATAAGCAGTAAGTCTTCCCGCTAGATAATCGGTAAATACTTGACCAAAATTAGATAATTTATAATCATAAGGTCCAATGATTCCCGCAGGATAGACCACTACTGTTTCTAAGGTTGGGCAGCTTTGATTTAAAATTAAATCAGTAGCGATTGCTTTGGTCTTACCATAATGACCTTTGACTTTTTTATAATCATGAATCAATGGTTCCTTCATCGGTTGATTGTTCTTTTCTTCAGTGATTGCATGAACGCTTGAAGTATAGACCAATCGCTTGATCTGATTTGCTTGGCAAACTTCAAGAACGTTTTTGGTTCCTTGAACATTGACTTTATATAATTGTTTCTTATTGCCAAATCTAATTTCCACCATTCCGGCCAAATGAAAAACCAAATCATATCCCTTTACTACTTCCAGTAACGTTTCTTTGTCCAGAATATTGCCAAAGATAATCTTTACGTAAGGTTCAATTATGGAGTAATCGTCGTTTTTCATTACCAAAGCATCCACTTCGAAGCCTTTTTCATAAAGTTTTTTGACTAAGACGTTGCCGATATGGCCTGTGGCTCCGGTTACTAAACACTTCATTTTCTCACCTCTTTTTCTTTATTATATCTTGTAATTTATTATAATTAAACTATTGTTTACTATTATGTAGAAATGTTCAGAATTCTATCACTATTTAGACACAAAAAAAAGACGATATCCCTAAAGATAACGTCTAGTTAAACACATTAATTAAAACCAAGAGAAGGTCGAGCCATCGTAGACTCCATCACCATCTATAAGAAAATCTTGTGTTTGTTGAATATAATCGTCCCAATTGAAACTTGTGGTTCCATCAGTAAATGTTGCCAATAAGAATCCGTAATCTAAGTCTTCGACTGAGAAGGTAAAAGTTGAGCCATTTAATGTTCCTGTAACCCATCTTCCATTTTTTCCGCCTTCTTCCCATACCCAAGCAACAACGATATTACCATTTAATTGAGCAGATGGAATATTATTTACAATTACTTCCGTAATGACAATGTTGCTTTTGACATAAGTGAATTGCCTTTCTACCTTATAATCTCCATACCAAGCTTCGATATCCAAAGTTACAGTGGCATTATCATCAGGATGAGACAATGTCACATCAACTATACCGTTGAAAGCAACTTTTGCACCACCATTGATGGAATAATAGGCTTCTGTGGTGTTGAATGAAGTAATTTTAATTGATTTTGTTGTTTCAAAAGAACCGGTAGACCCATCATCAGAAACATAAAATGTCGGTTTTGGTTCAAATGGATTGTTATATATGATTGCGACACCACTAGCAGCTACTATTCCTGATATTTTACCATTAGAAACTGTGAAAACCGAACCACTGATAAAATCTTGATAATTGCCGTCAGGTAGATTATATACCGGAATATCTTTCATTGCTTTTGTGCCGTTAAGATCGACTATTACTACTCCAGCCTTATCATCGCCATATCTTTCATTCAAGAAAAAGCCGCTTGTCGTACTCAAATATTCTTCAGTGCCGACAAAGTAATTATGGAAACGATTGACTTCAGCCACTTCTTTGGATTGCCAAGTATAAGAACCGATTGAACCCATAAAGGTGTTATCTTGAGGTCTTGCGAAATAGAGTGTTGTTGCGTCTTTTCTTGAGGCGTGTACAACATATGTTTTAGTGATGTAAGAATCAGGAGTACTCTTGGTTGAGTTTGTATCGCTGGCATATGTATCGTGCGATTCTGCCCAAAGTACGGTCTCTGAAGCGCTGACTCCGCTTAAATAAGATGCGCTAACAAGTGTATTTCCGTTCTTTGAAATTATTGCTTGTCTGACTGCATCAGATAGATTGCTGGCAGTTACGGACATATAGGTTGTGTAATCGGTAAATGAACGGTTTGGTCCAACTGTATTCAGGATTTCACCATAAAAATACAGATTATTTATACCTTTACCTTCAGCATATGTTTTTACGCCATCGATGACATACGGCCAAAAATTGCTTGCCAATGAGCCATCATTAGGCGTTTCTATATGCTTGGCAGCGTCAAATCTGAACCCATCGACACCAGCGTCAACATATTCTTTTAAAAGCGATAGAACTCTTTCTTGTACAACAGACGATTCAGTCATCAAGTCCGGAAATTCCCCTAAAGAGCCACGAGTGACTGTAAAGACCGAGGTATCGGCTGCTGAACCATTATCTTGGCGAATCAAACCTTGATTGTAAATCTGTGGTTCATAAGCTAAAACTGACGAATTCAGGGTTGTATTATCGCCACCAGCCAAGTGATTGGCAACAACGTCAACAATAATTTTTATACCATAAGCATCGGCTGCTTGAGTTAATGAAACTAAATCAGTTTTAGTTCCTAGGGAATGATTTTCAGTTGCGATAGAAAAAGCTAATGGTTGATATAATTTCCACCAAGCTGAACCCCAAGTTGCGATTCCAAAGAAATCTTTTTGTGGCTGCATTGGTGATATTTGCACTGTTGAAAAACCGGCAATGGCAATCTCTTCCAAATGTGCTTCAATTTCTGACATCGACCAGTTCCAAGCATGTAGAATTGTACCGTCTTGAACCTCAGCGGTCAAATACCCGCTTTGTACAGTAGGTTCTTGAACGAGTAATTCCACCGGTGTAGTCGTCAGGGCTTGAGTTGTTGGGGCTACAGTTGTCGGCGCTACTGTAGTTGGTGCTAATGTAGTTGGAGTTTCTGTTGTTTTTACGGAACAGCCAACAACTAAAAACAACAAGAACGTAAATGTCAATAATAAGACTATCTTTTTATACATAGTTTTTCTCCTCCTATATGAAATGAATGTCTATATTTTATTAATTCAATTTTATCATATAAGTCTAAAATAATTAATTAAATGATTGTTTAAATTATTGTTAAACCGCTTACTTGTTTAAAAAAGAAAACTGCCAATTTCTGGCAGTTTAATTAAATTGCTTGATATTTTAAGTCGAATGCTTGACAGACACCTACGCAAGTGCATTTTCCATCATAGGTATTTACGCCCAATTTTAATGGTTTCGACATTCTGATTGCTTCTTCAAGACCGTTGTCGGCAATCATCAAACCATATTTCAAAGTCGAGTTATTTAAAGCAATGGTTGATGTTTGTGGTACGGCACCCGGCATGTTGGCAACACAGTAATGAACTACACCGTCTACGACGAAAGTCGGTTTGTCATGATAAGTAGCTTTTGAAACTTCGGTGGAACCGCCTTGGTCAATTGCGATGTCAACGATGACGCTGCCCGGTTTCATATTCTTATAGTAATCTCTTTTGATTAATTTAGGGGCTTTAGCTCCCGGCAATAAGACACCACTTACAACTAAATCTGCTTCTTCGCAAGCTTTTTGAATGTTGTGGGAATTGGAATAAAGCGTAGTGATTCTGTTGCCATATATATCGTCAAGATAAGTTAATTTGTCGATATTGATATCTAAAACGGTAACATTGGCTCCTAACCCAACAGCCATTTTCAAAGCGTTTTCGCCAACGACTCCCGCGCCGATAATCGCTACATTGGCTCTTCTGGTTCCAGGTACGCCCGATAAAAGCACTCCTGAACCACCCATAGTTTTTTCTAAATGTTTTGCGCCTTCGATTACGCCTAATCTTCCGGCAACTGAACTCGTCGGTTTCAAGCATGGTAATGATCCGTCTTCTAAAATAATAGTCTCATATGCGACAGCTTTTACCTTTTTAGCCAACAAAGCTTCAGTTAAAGCTTGGTCTGCGGCTAGATGTAAATAGGTATAAAGAACCAAACCTTCACGGAAGTATTGATATTCTTCCACCAACGGTTCTTTAACCTTGACAATCATGTCTGATTTTTCCCAGACTTCTTTTGCGGTAGGTACGATTATAGCTCCGACACTTGCGTATTCTTCATCTGGAAAGCCAGAATTTAATCCTGCGTTGCTTTCAATAAAAACCTTATGTCCATGTCTTACATATTCATTGACACTAGATGGAGTCAAGCCAACACGAAACTCCAGTTTTTTTACTTCTTTTACACATCCTATATTCATAACTTTCACCTCACTAAATATATTTTAACATGAGGGCAAGCGTTTTCATAAACATTTTTGTTAAAAAAGATGCTTTTTATTTCCTTGATTTTAACACAAAGAAAAAAGGCCTTTTGAGCCTTTTAAGTTCTTATTTACAAGCGATATGGTAAATGTTTTCAGCGTCTTCCATTGTCAATGATTTGAAGTTTCCAAATCTTTCACCAACGTTAATTTGTAATTTTTCAACTAACTTTGGAATATCTTCTTCTTTGGCTTCAATATCCTTAAAACTGGTTGGCATGTTGATTTCTTTGAAAAATTCTTCCAAAGCATTAATACCGGCTTGAGCTACTTTTAGCGGTTTGCGTTTATTGTCCTTGATGTTGAACACCTTTATAGCAAAACGGCGGTATCTTTGAATGTCCTCCATGATTGTATAACGCATGTAGGCAGGGAACATCACTGCCAAACCTGCGCCATGAGTTACGTCATAGAGTGCTGAAAGTTCATGTTCAAGACGATGAGTCGCCCAATCCGAGATTCTTCCCACTCCCAAGAAGCCGTTATGAGCGATGGTACTTGCCCAACATATGGTAGCTCTTGCTTCATAATTTGTCGGTTCTTTCATAACCACACGCGCCGCTTCAATGATGGAAACTAAAGTGGACTCCGCTAAGCGATCGACTAAGATAACATTTTTGGATTTCGTCAAATATCTTTCCAAGATATGACTCATCATGTCGACGATACCGGCAGCGGTTTGATAAGCAGGCAAAGTGTATGTCAATTCCGGATTTATGATGGCGAATGTAGGACGATAAACATCTGAATTAAGTCCTCTTTTCAGCATGCCTTCAGTTTTGGTTATGACTGAAGAATTCGACCCTTCACTTCCGGCAGCGGGAATGGTCAAGATAACCCCAACCTTCAAAGCTACTTTCAACTCTAACTTGCGGTCCCAGAAATCCCAGAAATCACCTTCATATAAAGCGCCAGCGGCGATGGCTTTCGCCGAATCGATAGAACTTCCTCCACCAACAGCCAGAATAAAATCAACGTTTTCCTTCTTGCAGATTTCAATACCTTCATAAACCAAGGTATCTCTTGGATTGGGAACTACGCCTCCCAATTCCACATATTCAATTTCTGATTTTGTTAAAGATTCTACCACTCGGTCAAACAGACCGGATCTTTTGATTGATCCCGTACCGTAGTGGATCAAAACCTTTTTTGCATTGTATGATTTTAATAATTCACCGACTTGATTTTCGGTATCTTTTCCAAAGATAAATTTCGTTGGACTATGAAATAAAAAATTCTCCATAGAATCACCTCTTCTTTATAATTATATCATAAAAGACAAAAACGCAAAAACAAAAAATTATCTGAAGCGGAAATGGGTTTTATACAAAAATCGAATTGTGATTTATCAAGACCGTGATATAATATTATTCAAAGGGAGGCTTTTAACATGAAAGATCTCGAATGGATTAAATCAAGTTACATTGCTCATAGAGGTTTTCATTCTTTAGATAAATCAATACCGGAAAATTCATTGTTAGCCTTCAAAAAAGCAATCGATTATGGTTACGCAATTGAGTTGGATATTCACGTCCTCAAAGATGGGAATGTAGTGGTTTTTCACGATGATGACTTAAATAGAGTATGCAAGAAAGATTGGTTTCTACACGAAACCACATATGATCAAATCAAAAATCTAAACCTGTTAAACACGAACGAGCATATACCATTATTGACAGATGTTTTGTCATTGGTTGATGGTAAGGTACCACTTCTCATTGAATTAAAGCCAAAAGGTGATTATTATAAATTATGTGAAGCCTTCCTGGACATCATCAAAGGTTATGAAGGAAAATTCGCCATTCAATCCTTCAATCCAAAAATCATCAATTATTTCCGGAAGAACGCTCCCGATATCGTAAGAGGTCAATTGGCCGAATACTTCATCGATGATGAGACAATTTCCAAAGTCACGAAATTCATTTTAAAAAGAATGTTGTTGAACCATTTTACAAAACCCGATTTCATCAATTATGGCCTGAAGGATATGCCAAATCGCTATTTGAAGAAAGCTTTGAACAAGGGGTTGACAATCATCGGGTATACCGCAAGAAACCAACTTGAGTTTGATAAGGTAAGAAAATATTATCACAATTCCGTCTTTGAATTTTTCAGACCGGATGAAAAAAAATAGTGCCCTATTTTCCTTTTTATGGAAGAGAGCACTATTTTTTTATCTATTATTGTTTAATCCATATCAACATCAAAATTTTCTAATTTTGATTCTTTCTTTAAAACTTTTGCATCTCCATGTTTGACAAAGAACATGGTGATAAAGCTCATGGCTACGAAGAACGCAGAATATGGGAACAAGATTCTTCTGCCAAATTCATCCATCAAAATACCTGATAAAACCGGGGTCAATATTTGTGCTGCCATGGAGAATGTGTAATAATACCCAGTATATTTTCCAACATTTGGTCCTTTGGCGAGTTCAACTACCATTGGATATGAGTTGACATTGATGGTAGCCCAACCAATGCCGGTAAGGCCAAAGATTACATACATAATGAAAGCAGTATCAGGTGTAAGGAAATAAATGGAACCGAAACAAATGGTTAAAAGCACTATTCCCATGAGAATGGTTTTTCTTCTCCCGATTTTAGTTGCGAGTATACCGATCGGAATAAAGGCAATCAGCGCTGCGCCATGACCTACAAGCGGTGGAAGGGAGAAGCCCAACTCCAATACTTTAGGAGCGTAGTCGGATAATTTTGTGGTTACGGCATTATAGCCAAAGAACCATAAAAAAACTGAAGACAGGATTAAAATCAAAGAAAGTTTCTTGCTTTTTGATAAAGTTTCTTGTTCAGAATCACTGATTACTGGCACTTCTTCTTTATCCAAACCATAGGCTATATCTTCAGCTTCTTTTTCAGCGACAAGTTTAGGTTCTTTCACTTTCCACAAGAATATTCCTAAAAGGACTAACATGAGTATGCCCACGGTAATGAAAGCTGGTCCATAATTAATGTAAGATAATTTGTCGAGTTTGAAGACGATTAGTAATATATAAGACAAAATTGCAGCGAATGACCCCATTAAATTGATAATCGCGTTGGCTTTTGATCTTAACGGTTTGATGGTAACGTCTGGCATAAGGGCCACTGCCGGAGATCTGAATGTTGCCATTGCTACTAATGCCACAAATAATATCAACATAAATACAATAAAGTTTGTTGGTGATTTAACGGTGATCAATAAGGTTTTCTGATTCAAATGCAAATAGAAATATTCCTTCAAATCGAGACTGTCTCGATTGGTTACCTCTAGATTTTCAGGATCAGTTGCAAGAATATAATCAAGGATTTCCTGCATACCATTACGGTGATCAGCACGATATTCGATATTATTAGGATCGATAATATCGCCAGTGTCATCACCATCAATGACTTGAAGGATAAAATTGTCATATTCTTCTTGAGTAATGACATTGTCGTTTTTTAAGGTTGTCCATTGCAGTACAATGTCGTCCTTGATGGCCACCCACTCACTATAAGTGAAATTTTCACCATAGACATTGTTGTAATCACTGATTATGGCTGCATCTTGGGTTTCAATCATCGTTCTTTGATAATTGTCGCTGAAAGTCAAACCAATGAAGGCAAAGGCTGCGACAATTGTCCCAACAATGATGAATGGTGTTCTTTTGCCGATTTTAGAATTGTGACGGTCCGATATCGCCCCAAATATTGGAATCAATATCAAAGCCAATACATTGTCCAAAGCCATTACTGCGCCCGACCAAGTTTGATTCAAGCCGAATTTGTCAATCAATATTTTTGATATGACAGAATCATAGGTTTGATTAAATAGAGAGATTAAAAAGAAAGCTAGACCGACTAAAAAACTTTTTTGTAATTCAATTTCATAATAGTTTCTCACCTCATGATTTAAAGTTATTAGAGATATTATATCACGATAAATAATCACTGTAATTATGATTTCGATAAAATGAAAAAAGAAAGGTCCAAGAATTCGTTTCTTGAACCTGTTTGTTCTAATAAAATTTACTTGCGAGATATTTTAAAGCCAATTCATTATACTTAGTCGGTTTCAATTCCAGTTCAGTTCCAACGTTGAATCCTGATAAAACCTTGAAGTAAAGAATTTTCTTGATACGAAACATTAAAACTAAACCGATGATGAAAACCAATCCCAAGATTACGTAATTCAATATTCCCGAATATTGATAAACTGGCACGGTGATAAGTTGTTGATAAATGCCATAAGCAAGTATCAGAGCTCCTATAGCGAAAATGAAACCTATTAATTTTACCAAGAAAGAATTTTTGATATATTCAAGATAATATTCGCTATGTGAAATGCTATTCAATTCAATTTCCTTCATTCCTCTTTTTTTAACTTTTCGGTTACTGGTGATATTGTTACCTTGAGTATAGATAATCAGTCTTTTATTGGTGATTACAACTTGGCAAAAATAATCTATACCTTTGAGTTTAGGAAACTCTTTATAGATTTCTTCGTCATTGCCAATCAAGATATTTTGTTTAATATTGTTTTTCATTTAAACCACCAACCTTATTTTCAATTTTACTTTAATTATCAATGATTTTCAACTGTTTATCGGTAAACTATAAAGTTTTGTGCACCACTTTGGTAAGTTCTCCAAAAAGCATCGGTACAAATCCTAAGCCCATGGCTATCAATAGTTCCACTAACGTCAAGGCTTCAAGGGAAAAGATTTTCGCGGTGAACGGAATATAGATTAAAGCTAAAACCAACCCTACAGAAATGAAAACTGAATAGTTAAGGAAACGATTGCTAAGCGGATTGTATTGGAATAAGAATTTTACTTCTGATCTGGCAGAAAATGCTCTAAACAATTCTCCAAAAACAACTGTCAAAAATGCCATTGTTATCGCTTGGGTAACACTAGCTCCGGCAATAACATTCAAGCCAAGATAGAAAGCGGTCAAACCGGCTAACATCAGGCCGAAGCCTTGGATAACGACTTTAATTAAAGTTTCTTTGTTTAATAGTTTTTCTTTGGTATCTCGCGGTTTCTGGTCCATAATGTTTGGTTCAGCTTTTTCCATTCCCAGTGCAAACGCAGGGAAGGAGTCTGTCATCAAGTTAATCCACAATAAGTGGATTGCGCCTAACGGCAAAAGGGTTCTGGTAGCGTCTGCTGGATCAACAAATAGGAAAGAAAAAATCATTGCCATCAGTATCAACAATATTTCACCAATATTGCAGGAAACTAAAAATACGGTGAATTTACGGATATTGCTATAGATTGTTCTGCCTTCTTCAACAGCTGAAACGATGGAAGTAAAATTATCGTCAGTTAAAATCATGTTGGCAGCTTCTTTACTGACCTCTGTGCCGGTGATGCCCATGGCAACGCCGATTTCCGCTTGTTTTAATGCTGGAGAATCATTTACTCCATCTCCGGTCATGGCGACTACTTCACCATTTCTTTGTAATACTTCAACGATTCTAATCTTGTCTGTCGGTGTACTTCGGGCAAAGACATCGCATTTTAAAATGGCTGCCTCAAATTCTTCTTCTGTCATATTTTTGGTTTCTTCGCCAGAAAGAGCTAAACCGCCTTCTTGTAGAATGTTTAGTTCTTTCGCAATAGCTTTTGCGGTTGTCAGGTGGTCGCCGGTAATCATCATTACTCTGATACCCGCTTTATGACAAATGGCAATAGCGTCTTTTGCTTCTTCTCTTGGCGGGTCAATCATTGCGACCATACCGACAAAGATTAAATCTTGTTCCAAATCCATCGCTTTAGGGGTAGTGGTTTCTTTATATGCAAAACCTAATACTCTATAAGCTTGCTTGGAATAAATTTCATTTTGATTTAAAACTAGTTCCACGTCTTCTTCGGTTATTTGTCTGATTTCGCCGTTGATAGAAACCCGGTTACAGATTTTGATCAATTGATCGGTCGCGCCTTTGGTCAAAACTAGATACTTATCGTCAACCTTATTAATGGAAGTCATCATTTTTCTTGTGGAATCAAAGGTGTATTCATTTAATTGTGGATACTTGTCTTCAGGATTTTCAACTTCAAAACCGCCTTTAGCCGCTAGAACCAGTAATGCGCCTTCAGTTGGATCGCCGATAATTTTATTGGCAGATTCAAGTTTTGAATCATTACATAACAAGGATACTTGTAGGATTTTTTGAAGATTGCCGGTTATTGTTGATTCTTTACCGTCAATCAAGATTTTTCCTTTGGTTTCATAACCGCTGCCGGATACTTCATATTCATTATCTAAATCAAAAACTCTTCTGACAGTCATTTGGTTTTGCGTCAACGTTCCGGTTTTATCGGAACAAATTACGGTCGCTTGACCTAGGGTTTCAACTGTAGAAAGATTTTTGATGATAGCGTTTCTTTTAACCATTCTTTGCATGCCCAAGGCTAAAACCACGGTGATAACCGCTGTAAGTCCTTCCGGGATTGCGGCTACGGCTAAAGCGACTGAGGTCAGGAATAATTCGAGTTCAAATTCGAAGTTATTCTTGACGAAGCCCAAAGCAAAAACAAACACAGAAACAATAATGATGATGATGCCCAAAACTTTGGCAAACTCATCGATAGTCTTTTGTAAAGGAGTTTTACCTTCTTCCACCGCATCAAGCATGGTTGCAATCTTGCCGATTTCCGTTTCCATACCGATACCAGTCACTACTCCCTTGCCTTTACCATAAGTTACAAGAGTTGACATGTAAACAGAGTTTTCTCTTTCAGCCAAAACTGTTTCAGAGCCCAAAGAAACTTCTGCGTTCTTGGTGACTGGAGTTGATTCTCCGGTCAAGGACGATTCATCGGTTTTCAAGTTTGTTGACTCAAGAAGTCTGATGTCAGCCGCGACGTAATCACCAGTTTCCAAAAGCACAATATCTCCGACCGTCAATTGTTCAGACGAAATTTCAACAGTTTTACCGTTACGGATTACCTTTGCGCTAGGAGAACTCATCTTCTTAAGTGCTTGCAGGGCATTGGAAGCTTTTTGTTCTTGATTGACGCCTAAAATGGCGTTCAACAAGACAATCGCCATAATAATCAAGCCGTCGATAATACCCTCGCCCTCAACGATGCCGACCACTAAGGATACAATGGCAGCGACAATCAAAATAATGACCAAAAAATCCTTGAATTGATCTATGAACATCATAAACAAAGTTTTCTTCTTAGTTTCTCTTAATTGATTAAGACCGTATTTTTCTTGTCTGGATAATACTTCCTGATCTGACAATCCTTGTTTTGGGTTGACATTCAGTTCCTTTAACAAATCTGCTTTTTCAATACTAAAATATTCCATATTCAAAACCTCTCTGTTGAACAAAAATAATTCTAACGAATTTTACTTTTAAAACGATCACTCACTAAACGGGTAAGTGCGCTTAGGCGTGTCCCAACCTCTAATCCCTATCCGTTTGGCTTCGGGGTTACCTTTTCTAATAATGTTTAATGCGGCGTTTAAATCCGCATTGATTAAGATTTTGTCTTTGCTTTGATATAAGCCTCGTTTGATTCTTTTACCACTAAAACTGTCTTGTAAGATTAATTCATCTTTATCAATATATGATGCTTTTTCACCACTATCAACTCTTTTCACAATTCTTATCTTTTCTTCAGTGCTCCAATGTCTGTTCGTTCCACCTTTTGGTCTTCCCATTTTTATACTCCTTTCCATTGTGCCTCAATTTTGCTTTTAGCTTCACTTCGTTCATTTAAAAGCTTAATACTAACTATATCATATCTCTTCCCATATAAAAAAGATGCTAGTATTTCACATAGTCTTTTATGTGTCTACTAACATCTTATCATTTCATTTTTTTGCTCTTTAATAGTTTTTATATGGATTTGTGTCAACCTCTGAAGCCAAGAATTGGACTTCTTTGAACTGCTGGCTTAAAATCCTGATAATCGCCTTGACAAATATCTTCTCCGCATAATGACCGATATCAATCAGGGTGATGCCCATACCTACTGCATCCAATGCCGTATGGTAGGTGATGTCGCCAGTCAGATAGCAGTTGCACCCCCGCATTTTTGCCTGGTACATGTGTTTAGAGCCGCTGCCGCCGGAAATTCCGACCGTTTCAACGATTTTATCATCATTGCCAATCACCTTTACGGATTCAATATCCAACTTGTCCTTAAGAAAAGAGATGAAGTCAATGATATGCATTTTTTCAATGGTGCCATACCTACCAATTTTATCGATTTCATCTAGAAGTTTAACATTTTTCATTTCCAAGAGGTTGGAAAACTCATCATTCATGCCGCCGTCAGTAGTGTCATAATTGGTATGTGCTGAGTAGACGGTGATGTTGTGCTTGACCAAATTTTTGATAATCCACCCGCGCGGCGTATCAAATATGATTTTATCCAAAGGATTAAAAAGTAAAGGATGATGGGAAATAATCATGTTCACTTTTTTGTCGATTGCTTCCTTGACCACTTCTTTAGTCACGTCCAAAGTAACCAAAACTCTTTTTGCCTCTATATTTAATGTCCCTACTTGTATGCCGACATTATCCCAATCATAAGCATTTTCTTTCGGAAACAAGCTCTCTAAATATTTAATTATATCAACTAAGTTCACATTAAAACCCTCTCAAGTTCTTTAATTCTTGTTTCAATCTTTTTTTTGGCAGAATCTGATTTTGCTTCAACTTTTGCAACGATTAATTTTTTTAGTAAAAGTTTGATCATTTCCTTAAAATTTTCACTCTTTTCCTCGATGATGAATGGTCCGAATTCCTTTTCGATATTTGATAGATTCATCAGACCTTTTTCCAAGATGAGCAATTGATAGAACTTACCGTTTTCTTTTATCAGTTCTTCGGCAATAATTCGCCATTCAGCCTGTTCTAAAAAATCTCTTAATAGGAAATTCTCCGAATTGGCGCTTAAGATTAGTCTTTTTACATGACTTAGATCAGCTCTCTTTAAAATCGAAGCTATCATTCTTCCGCCCATGCCGAGAATGCTTACAACATCGATTTCATCGTTCAAATAAACCAATCCATCTGCTAATAGGGGAATAATGCTGTTTTGCAAACCTTTATCCTGAATATTTTTCACGGCGTTTTCGAAAGGG